>JBIKPA010000063.1:0-13171 GCA_044357715.1 Microthrixaceae bacterium | reverse complement strand
TGAGCGACAAAGGCTCTTGTCAGGGCACGTGAGTGGATTTCAGGTGAATAAGCACTTCTGCTCTTCACAGTGGGTCTACCTCATGCAACACTTGAGGCTTCGTGGCGCCTAGCGGCGATGGGAGCAGGCGTTCACACAAGCGGCAGGGGATTGAGTTGAGCATCACACCTACAACAAGCATTGTTTCTTCGGGGCGTGGCATGACACGTAGGGAGATGTTGAAGGGCCTTGGTTTCGGCCTAGGTGCAACAGTGCTTATTAGCGGTTGCGTGGTTCCCGCTCCAAGCGAGGACCCTCGCCTACCCCCGTCTGGCACTCCTGACATATCCCCGTTCTTAGATGGGGTACTCGCCGGAGATCCTGCCCCTGATGGAGCCTTGATCTGGACTCGGGTTGAGCCACAGGTTCCTGGAGCAGAAATGCCTATTCTGTGGACAGTCGCCGATGATGCCGCGTTTACTTCTATTCGCGCCGCTGGTTTGGTGACAGCTTCTGCATCCGACGGGTATGCCGTTACCGTTCCTGTGACCGGCCTTGACCCGCACAGTTGGTATTTCTACCGCTTCGAGGCTGCTGATCAGAGTGGAACTCAAGTAGTCAGCCGCTCCGGTCGGCTCCGAACTGCTCCTGCTGCGGGTTCCTCGCCTGACCGCTTACGGTTTGCCTTTGCGTCTTGCCAACAGATCAATGACAGCTGGTTCAATGCACATGCCGCAGCGGCAGCCGAGCCGGATCTTGATTTTTTCATGCATCTAGGCGACTACGTGTACGCCTCTGACACCAACACGCTCAGCCGTGAGGACTATCGCCAGACCTATCAGCGTTGGCGAAAGCAACCCCTCTTGCGTGACTTGCATGCAGCGTTACCAACGGTTGCGATGTGGGACGATGGTGAGTTCTACAACGGGATCAGCAAATCCGGCTCAGCAGATCGGCTCACTGCAGCGAAGCAGGCTTGGTTTGAGGCATTTCCAGTGAACGATCCCGGCGGTTTGCAGGCGTATCGCCGCTTTGGCTGGGGAGACCTCGTGGACCTATCGATGATCGATGTGCGTGCTTACCGCGACGACTCAGTTGAAGACATCGCCTATACAAGTACTGGCGGTGCTTACGATTCGAGTCGCACCACGTTGGGTGCAGAACAATACGAATGGTTCACACAAGGTCTGGCATCCTCTCAAGCTGCTTGGCGCATCGTTGGGAACCCGTACAACATCAGCCCGTGGAAGCTCGTCAACCTTGAGTTTTTACGCGCATTGCGGCCGGACCTACCCCCGAATGCCGGAATCTACGCTCCAAACGAGGCATGGGATGACTACCTGCAAGAGCGTAGGGACCTTCTGCAGTTCATCCTCGATGCAGGAGTGACCGACACCATCTTTACTAGTGGGCACACCCATACGGCATTAGTAAGCGAACTACGAGTCGATTACGACCGACCGAGCACACCTGTTGCTGCATTCGACTTCTGTACAGGTTCGCTCACTGCAGACCCGGACCCACGCAAGTCCTTCCTCGGTGATCTTCCCGAAGCCGCAGCAACTGAAGTGCTGCGTGCAGCTGAACGAATCATCATTAACTCAAATACACCAGCGATGCGACACGTCAACCTGATTGACCAGGGCTACACAGTTGTAGATATCACTCCCGAGGAAACGCTCGTTACGATTCGCAATATTGATACCACTAACCCCGATGCAGAGGCAGTAGATGGGGCTCGGTTCCGAGTCAGAAAAGGCGCTCAGCGAATTGAGGTGCTACCGACGCCAACTCACAAGGGTTCCTTTGGCTAAGTTGCCCGCAGATTCAAACGATACGAAAAAACGTGTTTCGTAAACCTGCTAACATACAAGTCTGTACGTGAAGGTGGTCCAGAGAGGCCACTACGCACAGAAAGGCCATGCCTGTGGCAGAACGTGAAAGAAGGATGTCGCGCCCCTACGGGGGCGTTTTTGTTGCCCGGTCCCGCATCATGGATGCCGATGACATCAATCGTGCCCTGCGGCGAATGGCTCACGAGATCCTCGAGCGTAATCACGGAAGCGAAGAACTCATCCTGATTGGTCTACAAACCGGAGGAGTTCATCTTGCTCATGCCCTTGCTGCAACTTTGGAAGATATTGAAGAGCTAGATTCCGGATCTCTGCCCGTCTGCACGCTCGATGTGGCGCTTTATCGCGATGACATTGGTATTCGCCCAGTCATCCCCGAGGAAGTGACGGACATCCCCTTCGATCTCGACTCCAAAGTCGTGGTGCTCGTTGATGATGTGCTCTTTACCGGACGTACGATCCGTGCAGCACTTGACGCAGTAATTGACTTCGGTAGGCCGAGGATGGTGCAGCTAGCAGTGATGGTAGATCGAGGCCACCGCGAGTTGCCGATTCGCCCCGACTTTGTAGGAAAGAACCTGCCAACAAGACGACATGAGCTCGTCAACGTAACAGTCGACGGAGTGGAACTTGGCGAGCTTCAGAAGTCATGAAACGCGCCATGGATTCCCGATCAGAACCTCTGAGCCAGGTATCGAGCGACAACAGTTCACATCTACTTTCCATTGCCGATCTTGATAGAGATCAGATTGAGGACTTGCTGCGACTGACGGACACCTTTGTAGAGGTTGGACGCAGACCGATACCAAAGGTCCCGGCCTTGAGGGGCCGAACAGTGGTGATGTTGTTCTTTGAAGATTCCACACGCACCAGGCTGAGCTTTGAAACCGCTGCAAAGCGACTATCCGCTGACACGATGTCATTTTCGGTCTCATCCTCTTCACTGAATAAGGGTGAGTCAGTGCGCGACACCATCGAGACCATCGAAGCAATGGGTATAGATGCCGTAGTGGTTCGACATAAGTCCTCTGGCGTTCCAGCGCAGATTGCTAGGTGGACTTCTGCAGCTGTGATAAACGCGGGTGATGGGTGGCACCAACACCCCACTCAGGCGCTCCTCGATGCCTATACCGCTCGCTCGCACCTTGGGTCACTCGAAGGCCGAAGAATAGCGATTGTGGGCGATATCAAGCACTCTCGAGTGGCTCGGTCGAATATAGAGATTTTCACAGCCCTTGGAGCAGAGGTCACCCTTGTTGCCCCTCGAACCTTGTTGCCCTCCACCACTAGTGCTTGGGCAGTTGAGCTGAGCCAAGATCTTGACGCGGTCCTGCCGACAGTCGATGTGTGTTACCTGTTGCGAATGCAACAAGAACGTATGACAGAGGCACTCGTTCCATCGCTACGCGAGTACACCGCTTGTTACGGGCTGACCTCGGCCAGAGCAGATCAAATGGCCGACGGGGCAATCGTGATGCATCCCGGTCCGATGAACCGAGGAGTTGAGATTGCCAGCGAGGTGGCGGATAGGCCGAACGCAGTCATTACTGAACAGGTGGCAAATGGTGTGGCAGTTCGCTCAGCGGTGCTCTTTCACCTTTTGAGCGCTACCCGAACGCAGAGCAATCAGCCTTCAGAACAACTGCTTCCTCCAGAACAATTGCTTCCCTCAGAGCATGCAGCAAGCAATCCCGAGACTGTTCTTCCCGAAGAACTTGCACCACTAAGGAATCCTCAGTGAATAGACATCCAGATACGGTCATCAAAGGCGGTCGCCTTATCGATGCATCAGGGGAGAAATCTGCAGACATCCTCATCTCTGAGGGGCTGATCGTAGGAGTCGGACAAAACCTTGAAGCCGAGCGGGTCATCGACGCCTCGGGATGTTTAGTCTCACCTGGTCTTGTCGATCTTCACGCACACCTTCGCCAACCCGGTAAGGAAGAGACCGAGACCATAGCGACCGGAGCTCGCGCAGCAGCGCTAGGTGGTTACACAGCAGTGCTTGCTATGCCGAACACTACGCCTGCGATTGACTGTGCAGCAGTAGTAAGAGAAGTACTCGAACTCGGCCGAAGCGCTGTTTGCGATGTTCACACCTCTGGTGCGATAACAGTTGGCCGTTTAGGTGAGCAGCTAGCCCCAATGGCAGAGATGAAAGATCTTGGAGTGCGCATCTTCACCGATGATGGGACAGGCGTTCAAGATGACCGCTTGATGCGACGTGCCATGGAGTACGCAAGCGGACTCGGGGTAACGCTGGCTCAGCACTGCGAGGTGAACTCACTCTCTGAGGGAACCTGCATGCACGAAGGGGAATGGTCTGCGCGCCTCGGCCTTCCAGGGCAGCCGAGCGAATCTGAAGAACTCATGGTCATGAGAGACATCGCCTTAGCGAGAATGACCGGAGCAAAAGTCCATTTTCAACATATGTCTACCTCCGGATCAGCGGCGTTGATAGCCGCAGCGAAAGCTACTGGCATGTCGGTCACTGCAGAGGCTGCGCCGCATCACTTCACGCTGACTGATGCGTGCTGCGAAAACTACGATGCAACTTTTAAGGTGCACCCACCGCTACGCACACAGGCAGACCTTGAGGCAATAAAGGCCGCACTAGCTGCCGGATCCTTAGATGCGATTGCAACAGATCACGCACCGCATTCTGCGGAGGATAAGGAACTTCCATTCGATCAAGCTCCACCTGGAATGTTGGGGCTTGAGTATGCACTCGCTCTTGCATTTACAGAGCTAGTCGATGGCGGAACGATGACCGAGGCGCAGGTTCTTGCCGCTATGTCTTGGAGGCCAGCGGCGATTGCGGGAATGCACAATCATGGTCAACTTCTTGTGCCGGGGACAGCGGCGAACGTTTGCGTGATTGATCAAACTCAACGTTGGGTGATAGACGCAACAGGCGGGGCCTCACTCAGTCGCAACGTTCCATATGTCAGCAAAGAGGTCCGCGGCAAAGTGCGCCATACGATTTTATTCGGCGAAGTAGTCGTTCACGACGGAGAGGCACAACGATGAGCATCCAAGCAGCAGCAATAGTCTTGGCCGATGGAACAGTCTTCGAAGGTGAAGCATTCGGAGCAGCACCAGCAGCTGGGGTCACAACCGGTGAGTTTGTTTTCAATACTGTGCTTTCTGGCTATCAGGAAGTGATCTCGGATCCTTCTTATGCAGGGCAGATCATTACCTTTACTGCACCCCATATTGGTAACTACGGAGTCAATGCCGCTGATAATGAATCAGCTCAGCCGCGATGCGAAGGGATAGTGGTCCGCGAGTTGTCTCGCCGAGCAAGCAACTGGCGCGCAGAGAGCGACCTGGTGTCCTACCTCAAGCTTTATGGGATTGCTGGAATCGGGGGGATCGATACCCGAAGGTTGACTCGCCATCTGCGAGACAACGGGGCGCTCCCTGGCGCATTCGGAACCGCATCGGAGTCTGCGCTTCGCGAAGCGGCTCTTGCAGCTACTGGGACAGAGGGAACAGATCTTGTCGCACGAGTCACCACACCGCAGGCTTATTCCGTCGCGTCGACGAATTCTTCGTCTCGAAAGATTGTTGCACTCGACCTAGGCATAAAAACCACAATCCTGCGCAGTCTTTCGCAATACGGATCGATTGAGGTTGTGCCGGCTTCTACTAGCGCAGAACAGATTCTCTCTTTGTCGCCTGATGGCGTGTTTATCTCGAACGGTCCGGGGGACCCTGCCGCTGTGGCAGATGTTCCAGACACACTTCGTGAGCTGCTTGGCAAGGTGCCCCTGTTTGGCATTTGCATGGGTCACCAGATGCTCGCCACCGCCCTTGGTGGTACCACCTACAAGCTGCCGTTTGGCCACCATGGCGGAAATCACCCTGTTCGTGACCTGACCACAAACAAGGTCGAGATCACTAGCCAGAATCACAACTACTGCGTTGATGTCGATGCCCTTGCAAATGTCGAAGTGACGCACCGCAACTTGAACGATTCAACAGTCGAGGGATTTGAGTGCGCTGAGCTGTCTGCGTTTGCAGTACAGCATCACCCCGAGGCCGGTCCCGGCCCTCATGACAGCAAGTATCTCTTCGAACGCTTCGCCGAGCTGATGGACAGGTCGGCATCGTGAGTTCAGCTCAAGCGGTCCTGAACCGCAGCGGCCTCTTCTTTCAGGTGGTCTTGAACCCCTTGGACAATGACCTTTTCTACTCGGCTCCCCAAGAGCGGAATATGCACTTTGACGTCGCCACGAATAGATCGCACCGCATCGGGGCCCTGTTGAGCAAGGCCAGCGGACGCAGAAGCTTTCATCAACTGCGAGGCCTGATCAGCCAAGAAGCGAACTTCAGCCGACATGTCGGACAGGCTCCACGTAGTTTCCTCAACCCAGGCAACGTCGTTTGGGTTAATGAACCGAGAAGCCTCTTTAGGAAGCTCAACAGACAGTACATAGTGCAGCCGAACAACTGCTGTCCGGGAATCTCTCTTGATATCGAGTACCTCGGGGCTGCTAGTGGCCGACAAGTCGGTCAACCCAGTCCAGAAACTGGGATCGAGGTAGACCTCAAGCACGTCTTGGGTGGTGGCCGACCATTTTTGTTCCTCAGTAAATTTCACCGTTACAGAGTTGCACACTCACAAGGCCTAACTCGGAATTTTGATCCTCCCCGACCAACAGGTCGTACTCGTACCAGCCAGTCCATCTCCAACAAAGCATTTCTCGAAGAAGGGTTATTTCATGCCGCGCCGTGAAGATATTGAGTCCATCCTGCTGATCGGCTCCGGTCCGATTGTCATCGGGCAGGCCTGCGAGTTCGACTATTCGGGGACGCAGGCATGCCGGGTATTGAAGGAGGAGGGCTATCGGGTCATTCTGGCGAATTCAAACCCAGCGACCATCATGACCGACCCCGACTTTGCAGATGCGACCTATATCGAGCCGCTCGTAGCTGATGTTCTTGAGCGCATACTCGACAAGGAACGGCCAGATGCCGTGCTTCCAACACTTGGTGGCCAAACTGCGTTGAACCTAGCCATGGAGCTATCCGACACTGGCGTACTCGATGCCTACGGGGTTGAGTTGATCGGTGCCGATGCTCAGGCGATTCGAACTGCAGAGGACCGCGACCTGTTCAAAAAGGCAATGATTGAGATCGGGCTGAACGTGCCCGAATCTGGCATCGCGCATGATATGACTCAGGCTGCTGCTGTGCTCGGACAGCTTGGTCTTCCGGTAGTCATTCGCCCGGCATACATCCTTGGCGGAAAGGGAACCGGGATTGCATCCACTCAAGCTGAGTTTGAGTTCATGGTGGCGCGCGGCCTAGATGCCAGTCCGATTACTGAAGTGCTCATCGAGAAGTCGATCGCCGGATGGAAAGAGTTCGAACTCGAAGTCATGCGGGATAAAGCTGATAACTGCGTGATCATTTGTTCGATCGAGAACTTTGATCCCATGGGCGTACACACCGGTGACTCAATTACGGTGGCTCCGGCTCAAACGCTGACCGACGTCGAATACCAGCTCATGCGAGATACTGCGTTTCAGGTCATGCGGCGAGTCGGGGTTGAGACGGGCGGCTCAAACGTGCAGTTTGCAGTACACCCGGAGACCGGTGAACAGGCCATTATCGAGATGAACCCTCGGGTGAGTCGCTCGTCTGCGCTTGCCTCGAAGGCCACCGGCTTTCCGATCGCGAAGATCGCAGCAAAGCTTGCCGTCGGGTACACCTTGGATGAAATTCCCAATGACATCACCAAAATGACGCCGGCAAGTTTTGAGCCGTCTATCGACTATGTAGTGACCAAGGTGCCACGTTGGGCATTCGAGAAGTTCCCAGGCGCCGAACCCACCTTGGGAACACAGATGCAGTCAGTGGGCGAAGTGATGGCCATTGGGCGCACCTTCCCTGAGTCATTGCAAAAAGCAATGCGCTCACTCGAACAAGGCAGGCAAGGCCTGAACTGCGATTCGGCCGAGCAGCAGTTCGACCAGATCGAAACCACCGAACTCATGATTCAGGCGGCAATCGGTACTCCAGATCGCATCTTCCAAGTTGAGTCTTTGCTGCGTCGCGGCGTCAGCGTAGAAGACGTGTTCCAAGCAACAAAGATTGACCGCTGGTTCTTGGACCAAATACTGATGCTCAGCGAGGAGCGAACCCTTCTTGAATCACAACTAACTCCTGAAACGCCCGCAGCGGACATGCTTGCCTCGCTAGACCGTCAGACCTGGCGGCGTGCCAAACGCCTCGGTTTTGGCGATGCTCAGTTGGCATACCTTTGGGATCTCTCCGAAGCCGAGGTTCGCACCGCCCGACTCGCAGCAGGGGTTGAAGCTACGTATAAAACAGTCGATACCTGCGCCGCCGAGTTCGAAGCAGAAACCCCCTACCACTACGGAACCTACGAGGACGACAGCGAAGTTGCACCCTCGAGTAGAGACAAGGTCATCATTTTAGGGTCTGGACCAAATCGCATCGGCCAAGGGATTGAGTTCGATTACTGCTGCGTTCACGCATGCTTCGCCCTGTCCGAGGCTGGTTTCGAGACGATCATGGTGAACTGCAATCCAGAGACAGTCTCAACTGATTACGACACCTCTGATCGCTTGTACTTCGAGCCACTCTCCACTGAGGGCGTGCTCAACGTCATCGACGCAGAGCAGCGATCTGCAAAAGAAGGGGGAGGCAAACTAGTTGGTGTCATCGTGTCGCTCGGCGGGCAAACCCCCCTCAAGCTTGCAAATGTGTTGCCGCCTGAACTCATTCTTGGTACCTCAGCTAAAAGCATCGATGCAGCCGAGGATCGAAACCACTGGAGCGCGCTGTGCGCACGACTCGAAATCCCTCAGCCTGCGGGGGCGACAGCTACAACACTCGAAGAAGCACTAGCCACAACCGACCGCATTGGGTTTCCAGCGCTTATACGACCCAGCTATGTGCTCGGTGGTCGTGCAATGGAAATTGTCTACGAGCCAGAAGACCTTGAACGAGCATGGAAGGCAATCGCATCGAACGGATCGCTAGGACGAGAAGGCGGCCTGTCTGCTGATCGACCAGTATTGATCGACCGCTTCTTAGAGGATGCAACTGAGGTTGACGTTGATGCCATTAGGGATCACACCGGCGAGGTGATCATTGGCGGAATCATGGAACACGTTGAAGAGGCAGGTGTTCACTCTGGCGATTCAGCCTGCGTGATACCTCCGGTTGGTCTCAGCGAAGCAACTATTGCAGTCATCGAGGATTACACGAAGCGCATTGCCACCTCACTCGATGTGAAGGGGTTGATCAACGTTCAGTTTGCAGTTAAGAGATCAGACGAGATTCCCGGGAGCGGGCAGGTCTTTGTGATCGAGGCAAACCCGCGAGCGTCTCGAACAGTTCCGTTTGTTGCCAAAGCCACCGGCGTTCCGCTTGTGAAAATTGCTGCGCGCGTCATGTGCGGCGCCACTCTCGAAGAGCTTCGCGTAGAGGGCCTCCTTCGGCCCAAGGTGCAAGGGGACCATATTGCGGTGAAAGAGGCCGTCCTTCCTTGGAGTCGTTTCCCAGAAGTTGATGCGGTACTTGGTCCAGAGATGCGTTCTACCGGCGAGGTTATGGGAATCGATACTTCGGTTGGGATGGCATTCGCAAAGTCTCAACTAGCAGCCGGGGATCGAATGCCTACTGAAGGTACGGTCTTCTTCTCTCTCGCTGATCGCGATAAAATTGTGGGTGCCCGTGCGGCGAAACGATTTGTGAGCCTCGGGTTCCGAATAGTTGCAACTTCCGGTACTGCGGCCTACCTCGCCGAACAGGGTGTGGCAGTTGATCAGGTCGTGGCCAAGCTCTCCTCTGACCGCACAGATGCCAATGATGGAGAGGTTGATGGGGTTGAGTTGATCTCGAGCGGCGGAGTCGACCTAGTGGTCAACAGTCCACGGGGCAGAGGTCCTCGTGCAGACGGAGCACATATCCGTCGCGCGGCTGCAGCCCACCTTGTGCCCCTACTCACGACTGCCTCAGCCGCACTCGCAGCGGCAAATGGGATCGGCGACTGGGCGCAAAGCGATCTGCAGGTACGGAGCCTTCAGGAGTTCCACGCAGGGGTATGGGTTACCGAGGACTCTGCAAGCGACAACTACCAAAAGATGAACCCTGTGGAGCTGAGATAGTGCGTCGCCGTGCAGCAACTCGTCAGGCTGCATCTGTAGACATGTCGGTCCGAGTGGGGACGGTTGAACTACCAGCTCCGGTCATGACTGCGGCCGGAACGGCAGGTTATGGTTCCGAACTTTCTGCCTTCATGGACCTGTCCAAAATCGGTGCGGTTGTCGTCAAGTCCCTTTCGGCCGATCCGTGGGCGGGCAACCCTGCACCACGAGTACATGAGACACCTGCGGGGATGCTGAACAGCGTTGGGCTGCAGGGGCCAGGTGTCGCTCACTGGCGCCAGCATGAACTCCCCGAACTGATTGCGACAGGGGCCAGAGTTGTGGTCAGTATCTGGGGAAGAAGTGTTGCCGAATATGCTCTCGCAGCAGAAGCACTTCAGAAATGTCCGCAGCAGGTTCTGGCCGTAGAAGTGAACCTTTCTTGCCCCAATCTTGATGGTGGAACACATCTCTTCGCCCACGATCCCAAAGCAACTGCCGAGGTACTACGAGCAGTACATGGGGTTGGTTTGCCGCTTTGGGCAAAGCTCAGTCCAAACACTGACCGTCTGGTTCAGGTTGCCGCTGCAGCGCAAGAAGCCGGCGCGGAGGCGGTGACGTTAGTCAATACGGTCCTTGGCATGATCATCGATACCGAGTCGCGCAAGCCACTTCTTGGTGGGGGCGGAGGTGGGCTATCGGGTCCAGCAATTCGGCCAGTCGCAGTGCGGGCCATTCATGATGTTCACCTAGCGTTGCCAGATTTGCCCATCGTCGGAGTGGGTGGTTGTGCCAGCGCAGTTGATGCCGTTGAGCTGATGCTGGCTGGTGCAAGCGCCGTTCAGGTCGGCACAGCAAACTTCGTTCGGCCCAGCTCAGTTGAGCAGGTGCAGAATGATCTGAGACACTGGTGTGTCTCTCACGGGGTTTGCCGAGTTTCCGATCTTACTGGGGGAGTGAAACACTGATGAATCCAACTACGTGCACAGGAGTGAACTTGTGAATAGCCAAGATGCCCAGAGTGGTGCCGTGGACGACAGTGTGCGTAGGCGCCTTGCCCTTGCCCTTGATGTGGATGACCTTGTCGCAGCGCACCGTCTAGCCGTTGCAATGAGGCCGTGGTTTGGGGTGGCTAAGGTCGGCCTTGAACTCTTCAGCGCTCATGGCCCGGATGCAGTGGCTTCGCTTCGAGACCTTGGTTATCAAGTCTTCCTTGACCTCAAACTGTTTGACATCCCCACCACTGTTCAGCGCTCTACGCGTGTTCTTGGTTCGCTAGGGGTTGAATACTTAACCTTGCACGCACTTGGGGGTACCGAGATGCTGAGCGCTGGGGTCGAAGGTCTCCATGAGGGCGCCGAGCGGGCGGGGCTGCCTGCCCCAACTGCCCTAGCGGTGACGGTACTCACCAGTGATGACTCAGCGCCGCCACATATTGTTCCCAATCGAGTTCGCCTTGCACTCGAGAGTGGCTGTGGCGGCTTGGTTTTAGCCGCTGAAGATCTGCAAACTGCGCGTGAACTCGCTCCGCGCCTCAAGCGGGTTGTGCCAGGGATACGCCTTGCTGGTGGCCAGCGACATGATCAAGCACGCGCAGCTTCTCCACAAGAAGCAATCGCTAACGGAGCTGACTTGTTGGTCATTGGCCGTGCAGTGACGAATGCCGAAGATCCACCGGCGGCGGCAGCAGCTATCGCTGCGGCTATTTAAATGTTCTGTCAGCGCGGGCGTTTCAAATGACACATGAGGATGCAGTCCGATGGGCTGAAACAGTGCGCAGCACTCGCTACCTTCTACGCGAGCAACTCGGTGCAGGTCAGTATGATCTCGTTGCTCTAGTAGAACTTGCTAAGCGAGACCCGCTAGTAGCTCAGGTCAAGCTGCTCTGGGCTTTGGAGTCATTTCCAGGTGCCCGAAAGGTAGACACACGACGTTTGCTAGCAAAGCTAGAAGTCCCTGAATCTCTCAGACTCAACGGACTCAGCCAAGAAAGCATGCAGTCACTGCAGGCAGAATTTGTTCCTCTTCGGCACGCGGCCGTTTCACGATGAGCAGTCCGAAGCAATCAAGTACACCTGAGCTACCTGCTGGGTGCAATGTCATTGTTATCTCCGGTCCTGGGGGAGTGGGTAAAGGGACGCTCGTTGAGGCCCTGCTCCAACAAGACGAGCGACTATGGATTAGTAGGTCGTGGACAACGCGCGCACCGCGAGCGAATGAGGCTGCAGACGCGTACCACTTTGCGACCCGCGAAGAATTTCAAGATCGCATTGACAGTGGCGGGTTTCTTGAATGGACGGAGTTTCTTGACTACCTGCAGGGGAGTCCCCTGCCCGAGCCGCCCGTTGGGCGAGATGTGCTGTTTGAGATTGACGTTCAAGGTGCGGCGAATGTCCAGAGACGTTACCCAGATGCACTACTGGTCTTCGTAGATGCTCCGAATCGAGCGGTTCAAGAGCAACGCCTAAGAACTCGCGGCGATAGCGAGGATCGAATTTTGCAGCGGCTCGAGAAGGCTCATGAAGAAATCGAGCGTGCTTCACAGATGGATTTCGTCTACCTAGTAAATGACGACCTTGATGCATCAGTTGAGGCGCTTCAGCAATTGATTGAGCTGCACCGCTCTCGGTGATCTCAATATGAGCCTCATTCTCTGCTAGCATGGAACGTTGGTTCTTCTAAGGAAGGCCACGGTTTAGTTTGTTTCCCCACCACACTGTTGGAGTAAAGAGTCCTATGGCAGAGCGTCTCGACACAATGATGGATCCTCCAGTAGAGGAACTCCTCTTGAGAAGCGGATCCAAGTTTTCTCTTGTGACCCTTGCTGCCAAGCGGGCTCGTCAGATCAACTCGTACTACGGCAGCCTGAAGGCAAAGAGCAACGTCGGATCGCTAGTGCCGCCGCAGGTGACCTCAACTGCTCGGACCTCACTGTCTATAGCTTTCGAAGAAATTGATGCAGATATGATCGAAGCCGTGGGCGGTGCTACTGGTCGTCCAGTACCAGGCGCCGTTGAGGCTGAGACCGCAGAGGACGAGGCCTGAGCCTCCGCTTGAGCGGTTGCTGCAGACTCTCTGAGACACGAGCATCAGGTGAACTCCTTTCAGGGTCGGCGAATTGTTCTCGGGGTATGCGGCGGAATTGCTGCGTATAAGGCCATTGAGTTGTGTCGGCAACTTGTGGACTCTGGCGCCTTTGTGAGCGTTGTGATG
>JBIKPA010000174.1:0-6243 GCA_044357715.1 Microthrixaceae bacterium | reverse complement strand
CCAGGTGCATTCCCTAGTTGAAGTAGCTCCGATGGGGTCAGGTGACGGTGAACTCGGCCCCGGAGAGCTCGCAACTGCGGCAATCCTGACTGGCTACTACGAGGACGGATGGCGAGACTTGGGACCCGCACTCGCAGCGGGGCTTGAGGGAGACGGCTCGGAGCTACGAGCGCTGGCGGATCAGTACTACGACTTTGGCGGCTACACCGCTTACGCAGGAGTGGTCTGCACAGACACCCCTCCCCCAGAATCGCCTGCTGCGTATCGGAGCTTTGCAGACGAAGCGCGCCAAGTGTCGCCAAGGTTTGGGGGAAGCGTGGCAAACGAACTTCTTCCCTGTGCCACATGGCCAGTTGAGGCTGCTGCAACAGCGAAAGCTGTGACAGCCACGGGTGCACCGCCGATTCTTGTAATCGGCAATACTCAAGACCCGGCCACGCCGTATGACAACGCCGTCGCAGTGTCTGAGTCGCTTGAGTCTGGCGTGCTTGTAACCGCAGAAATCAGCGGGCATACGGCCTACGGCACCAACCAATGCGTTACAAAAATCGTTGATGATTACCTCATCAACCTTGCTGTGCCAAAGGTCGATCCACGCTGCACCTAATCTGTACTCGGGGCAGCAAGCTGGTTGCTAGGGGGCACGGGTGGAATTTAATCTTGCGCAGGTACATGAGGCTGTTGAGAGCGCAGTCCCTGATCGCGACTGCATTGTTTTCGGTGACCTTCGCTTGACCTATGCCCAAGTGGGAGAACGAACTCGCCGACTGGCGAACGCGTTGCTAGATCGCGGTCTCGGTCAGGTTCGTAATCGGTCTGAGTTGGCAGGCCACGAGAGCGGACAAGACCAACTTGCGGTTTACCTTCACAATGGCAACGAGTATTTGGAATCAATGCTCGGTGCCTACAAGGCCAGAGTCGCCCCGTTCAATGTGAACTACCGATATGTGGCCGAGGAACTGCAATATTTGCTCGCCGACTCTCAGGCCCGGGCCATTGTCTACCACTCGGATTTTGCACCCACCTTGAATGAAATCCGTGATGGACTCCCCCACCTAAAGGTTTTGTTACAAGTCAAAGATGGGTCTGGCAACAAACTCTTGGAGGGTGCCGAGTGGTATGAAGATGTGCTCGCTGCGGCTTCGGCTGAGTTGCCTGCCGGACTCGCACAAAGCTGGTCGGCCGATGACCTTTACATTTTGTATACGGGCGGAACGACTGGAATGCCCAAGGGGGTGATGTGGCGACAGGCCGATATCTTTGTCGGTGCTCTCGGTGGTCGCAGGCTTGATACCTCTCAAGAGTGGGACAACATTGATGAGATCATGAGCCAAGCGCTCAGCGGCGGAATGAGCCTTCTGCCGAGCGCACCGTTTATGCACGGAGCGGCACATTGGATGGCGTTCAATGGATTCACCAATGCCAACACCATCTGTATCTCCTCAGTGACAGACCACCTTGACCCAGCAGATGTCCTCGATCTGATTCAGCAAGAAGAGGTTCAGATTCTGCTCATAGTCGGCGACGCTTTCGGCCGGCCAATCATTCAAACAATCGAGGCTGGCGACTACCAGCTCGACTCGCTACTCATCACCGTGTCGGGTGGGGCTTCATTGTCTCCTGGCATCAAAGACCGCCTCTTGGCCGCCGTGCCAACCATGATGGTTCTTGATGGCCTCGGAGCCTCCGAAACAGGCCAGCAGGCAAGCCAACTCAGCTTTGCCGGGCAAGCAGCCAAGACCGGAGTCTTTGCGCCCGCTTCTGGCATGTGCGTGTTGTCAGAGGATTTCTCCGAGCTCCTTCCAGCTGGCCATGAAGGAATCGGGTGGGTAGCCCAAACTGGCCGTGTGCCCCTTGGGTACCTCGGAGATGAGAAGAAGTCAGCAGCTACTTTCCCCGTTCTACATGGAGTGCGCTACTCGATTCCCGGAGACCGCGGCAGGCTCCTTGAGGACGGCCGATTAGAACTTTTTGGTCGCGACTCTGCGACGATCAACTCGGGAGGCGAAAAGATCTTTGCCGAAGAGGTCGAACAGGCACTGCTCAGACACCGCTCGGTAGCTGACTGCGTGGTTGCTGGTCGACCCTCACAGCGCTGGGGCCAAGAGGTCGTCGCCATTGTGCAACTCGGAGAGGGAATCACTGCAAGCGATGCCGACCTACTCGAAGAGGCTGCCCGCCATGTCGCCCGATACAAACTCCCCAAAGAGATCCTCCGAGTAGATCAGGTACGTCGCTCCCCTTCGGGCAAAGCTGATTACCGCTGGGCTGGCGAGGTTGCTCAATCTGCGCAGGTCTAGTCTGTACAGCGATGCCTGATGCAGCCGACCCCCGAACCCTGATTCCACGAGCCGATCAGCCGCTACCTACCGGAGACGACAAGACCCGGTCGGTGCAAGCCATGTTTGATGTCATTGCGCCGCGATACGACCTAGTCAATCGCATCATGACCTTCCGCATGGATGTGGGCTGGCGGCGGCGCACAGTTTCGACGCTGGGGTTACCCCCCGGGTCAACCGTGATTGATCTGGCCTGCGGCACGGGTGACCTCTCTCGAGATATCGCCGCTCGCGGGTTGCATCCCATTGGCGTAGACCTGAGCTTTGGAATGCTTGAGGCTGCGCCGGTTCCATTTGCGCGCGTTCAAGGAGATGGGTCGAAGCTGCCATTCCCTGATTCCTCGGTTGACGGCGTGACCTGCGGGTTTGCCTTGCGAAATTTTAGTGACCTTGACGCAACGTTTGCCGAATTGGCCCGCATTGTTCGCCCTGGCGGAAGGATTGCTCTGCTCGATGTTTGCACGCCTCCAAACCCGCTGCTGAAGTTTGGCCACGGCATCTACTTTGGCCAGGTTGTGCCCCGAATAGGCGCAGCGCTCTCGGACGGTGCGGCATATCGATACCTTCCAAGATCAGTTGCGTATCTTCCCGAGCCTGCCGAGATGCTGGCATCACTTGAGCGCCAAGGTTTTGTCAACATTCGTAGGCGCTTGCTCACTTCGGGAATTTCTCAACTGATCAGCGCAACATGGAAGTTGCCTGAGTAGTGAAACACCTGAAGGCAGTCACTACCGCTGCGGACCAAGACCCGGGTGATCCAAACCCCAACGAGGAAATTGTTGGGTTTAGTTCTCCGCGACGATCAGTGTGGGGAACGGGCTGTGCCGCTCGGATACACCTGCCGGCACCTTGGTATTCAAATGTCCATCTCGTTGCCGAAGCGCTGTCGCAGGTAGATACTCGTGATGAGGTACGAACACCCGGCTCGGGGGCAGTTGCTTTTGGGGCCTTGCCGTTCAACCGACTTGCATCCGCAGAGTTAGTAGTTCCACAGATCATCCACGGCCACACCGCCGAGGGAGCCCGTTGGCGGACAGAGATTGGGCCAATCAGCGATGCTGGACTCGACCCTGCGCTGTTCGAAGCTCCCGGTGTATCAAGTCAACCGACGGAGTGTGAAACCCCATCGACAGTTGATCTGCAGAGTGTTCGTTCTGCAAAGGATTGGTGCGCCGCTGTTCTCGCCGCCACCGAGCTCATCAAGGCCGGCCAGCTCACCAAGGTGGTGCTTGCAAGAGAACTGCTGGTGCAGACCGATTGTCCAATTTCTGCGACGCAACTTTACTTGCGACTCCTGCGGCTCTACCCCACAGCGCTGTGCTTTGCAGTAAACGGGTTTGTTGGGGCGAGCCCAGAGCTACTCGTCTCTCGTGTTGGAGAAATTGTTCGGGCACATCCCATGGCTGGCACCACGCCTCGCACGGGCGAAGCCGAGCAAGACCAGCGCCGCGCCTCTGAGTTATTGGGTTCGCAAAAGAACCGACGTGAACATCAGATCACCATCGATATGGTTCACGACACCTTGTTGCCCTGGTGTTCATACCTTGATGCAGAACCTGTACCGTCCGTAGTAGCCGCAGGGCCTGTGCAGCACCTTGCGAGCACAGTAGAAGGGCGCCTCTCGCGCCCAACACCGCATGTGCTTGACCTTGTTGCAGCGCTGCATCCAACTCCCGCCGTCGGTGGTTGGCCGCGGGGTGCAGCGTTGAAGGCAATTGATGAGCTTGAGCTAGCTGACCGTGGCCCTTATGCCGGCCCAGTCGGCTGGACTGACGCCGGTGGAAATGGTGCATTTGCGGTTGGGATTCGCGCTGTTGAACTTGCTGGTAACACCGCACGCCTCTTTGCAGGTGTGGGCGTGGTTGAAGACTCTGACCCGGAAGCAGAACTTGAGGAGACTCGCACCAAAGCACAAGCGCTGCTCGGAGCGATTGTTCGCGTCTGAGGCGTTCTTGGCTGAGGTGTTCCTAGCTAGTTGTTCTGGGGGTCGGGTGACTGCTCGGGTTCGCTCGGCCCACCGCCATGCGCTGTAACGGGTTCTGCTGTTCGTTCAGCCCAGATCTCCCGCACACGATCAAGCACTTCGGTGGCATCTGAAAAGCCTGCAAAATGCCCGGCGCCAGCTCTCACACGCAGTTCGCCATTGGCCACTCGTGCGGCCTGATGGTGCCCATGGCTGGGAGGGACAATGACATCTGCAAGGCCATGCCACACCACCACAGGCACCGTGACCTCATCGAGCTGAAACCCCCAGTGCCGGGCAAAGAGCGCCAGATCATGCGCTGTTGCGCGCAAGTCTCCGGCGGTAATGAGATCGTGCAGGAACATCGCCTTGAACTGGGGGTTACCCAGAATCGGCCGATCAGCAAACCCCAACAAGCGGGCATACAGGCTGAAAACTGGATCAGCGAAAGGCGTGGCTGCGGAGACCACGCGTGTGAGCAGTCCTCCCACCGGTGTGCGCAACAGTTCAAGGCTTGGCGCCATGAACCTCATCAGCCGGGTATAAGAAAACACTGCATCGGGGCCACGAACTGGCCCCATCCCGCCGAGCAGCGTTGCCATCACCACCCGGTCCGGCATGTGCTTGGCGACTGCCAAAGTGTACGGCCCGCCGCCAGAAAGGCCCACAACGGCAAAGCGTTGCACTCCAAGTGCGTCGGCAAGTGCCTCGAGGTCTGGTGCGAAATCGATGATCCGCTCGTAGCGGTGATTGCTCGAACTGCCCGTCCCTGGTCGTTCCACCGCAATCACTCGAAAGCCGCGTTGCAGCGCTGCTTCATCAATCCTCGGGGGAACTTGGAACCGTGCGCCGGGAGTTCCGTGAAACCAGAACACCACGTCACCGTCGGGGTGGCCGAACTCGGCCCAACCCAACTCTCGACTAGGCGCTACAGGAGATGCGCCCACAACTCTCGCCTCGGGGGGACCAATCTTGGCTGTGGCTTCTTCTTGCATAGAACCCCTTCAGAACTTTGTTCTTCAAAGCTACTGCTCAATCCCACCAATAGCTCTGCTGACAGCAAGATTCAGTTCACGGTGCACGGCAAGGTTTTGATCACGATTCGTACTCACCACGATGACTCTTGGACCACCACGGGTAAGCGCTCCGGCAATGGCGGCCTGCACTCCGGTGCGGGTAGCGACGCGCTCTGCTGGAACCTGATGCGCAGCGGCAAGCTTGACAAGGTCAACACCATGAGGTGTTCCGAAGAGTTGCTCAAAACGTTCGGTCTCGAGCAGGTCATGGGCTGGGAGGAAAGAGAATATTCCTCCACCGTTGTTATCAATCACAATAATGACCAGATTCACCTGCCGTGCCATCAGGCCGAGCAGAGCGTTGGTGTCGTGAAGAAAGGCGACATCACCAATCAGCAGAGCGGTAGGAGCAGAGGTCAATGCCGCTCCAACGGCAGTTGATGTCACTCCATCGATTCCGTTTGCACCCCGGTTGCACAGCACGCGAAGCCCTGTTCTCGCAGGTGCAAACCATTCGGCGTCACGCACCGGCATAGAGGATGACAGCACCACAATCCCTTGCGAATCAAGCAGGGTAAACAGGTCTACGACTACCCCCGGCTCGGTGGCCTCTACTTGTTGAGCTAGCACCGAGTTGATCGCCGCCACTGCGAGTTGATCAGCAGCGATCCAACCCTCACGCCATGCCGTCGGAGCACCTTGATGCACTACTGATCGAAGCTGATTGCAAAAGGTTTCCACATCTACTGGAACCTTTTGATCGAGCACGCGATCCGGATCGGGCACCGACCCAAAGGGATCAAGGCCGATCTTCAGCGCTGAGGCCTCAGAGACCCACGAATTGAGTGCCTTTGAGCTGAGCAGTCCCCCGACGCGCAGAATCACCTCGGGCTGGTGACTGCTAGCAAACTCTTCGCAACGAAGC
>JBIKPA010000173.1:0-6267 GCA_044357715.1 Microthrixaceae bacterium | reverse complement strand
TTCCGAGTGTTGGCAACAAAATGGTGAGAGGGGCCTCTGGCACGTCACCGCTTGACACGGAGAAGGTGAAGGCTGTCTCTGAATCGATGTCATTGTTTGACACGACATTGTCGGTAACACGGACGTAGCAGGTTGTGTACTTGGTCACTCCCGCAGGTGCAGTATCGCCAGCAGCGAAGCATCCCCAGGATTCCCCAGCGGGGTCTTGGCCACGAAACACCTCAAGCACTGCACTATTTGCACCCGATGCGTTTCCGTTGGGAAGGATTCCCGAGTAGGCGCCACAGTCAGCTGAGACCTCGAAGGTCGGGTCGGTGATTGACTTCTTGCAGATGTCAAGGAAGACGAGGGTATTTGCTGTCAATCCAGTCCAGCTAGCGGTCACGTTGGCCGTTGTCTGATCAGGAGTAACGGTAACGGGGTTAGGGGTCACGGTCACCGTTGAGGCTCCGGCTGGGGCTGCCATAGAGGCGACTCCAAGCACAAGGGCTAATCCAGCTAGTGATTTTACAATAAAGCGAGGTTTCACTCGGTACGCCTTTCAATCAAAGTGGCTCTCCACAGCAGAGCGCCAAGGGACACTATGGGGGTACAAATACCTAAGATCAAGAGGTACGTAAGAGTGTTCTCTACTTGTTATTTCTTCGTTCACTTCGCCAGAAAGACGCGCTAAAGAAGAATAAAAATTATTGAAAAGATGTCCCTAAAGTAAACAGCAGATAGATTTTTAGTTTTCTATTTGGCTTCTAATAGGTGGTTGGAACCAGCATCGAAATATTAAATAGCAGCACGATCACGCCCAGCGCAATGGAACTGCCCGCTACTAACAGAACTGATCCCCAGCCGTACTTCTTACGTAGCTCAGTACCAGCAAGGATCCCCACTGCGATCAAGCCAAACCCGGTAAGTAGCAGGATCGCCCCGCCGACACCTCGGACGTCATAAGTAGCGATAGCTGCAGCCTGATCGGCCTGCGAATCTGTTGACGGTGCAGTAACGCCTTGATCCTCTGCCCTGGTCTCTTCAGAGACTGATACATCATCAACTGCTGCTGTGACTACTACTCGGGATCCGTCTAGGGGGCCACCCGCACTCGACACCAGCGTTAACCGAGTTGGTCCGTCTGCATCAAGGTACTTGACTTGATCACTGCCCACCGTGCGTACCTTGGCTACCTTGTACACGGTCACCTCGCCCGACCTGCTGCGCAAGTAAATCGAGTTGCCGCCCTTGAGTTCCTTCAATTGAGCAAAGGGACCACCAAATCGGGTTTTGTGCCCCTGTATGACGGTATTACCCGAGTCCCCAGGCTGAACTGAGTCCAACCGCCTGCCCGGCCCGCCGCGAAGCTCACTCGCAGAGGCTCCGTCCACTACTACCTCGTTGATTCCAAGGCTCGGCACCTGCAGCACATAGGCCGCATCGCCAACCTCAATCTTCTCTTGGGGAACTAAGAATTCGGCTGACAGATGCCGTTGATGTTCGGCATGAACCGAAGCTCCAATGACAAAATCAGCAGCTACTAGGACCACCAGCGATGCCAGAACACCCAGAATGATTCGCCGCCTGCGAAGTGAGATCTCTGAATCGCTCGACTCGGGTTCCTCAACCAAGTCTGATTCAGCTATCGCCGGCCCGGTAGAGCCATCTTCTGGTAACTCCTCCGATGAGTCAGACGGGGGCCGCAGATCTATTACTTCACTCATGCAGAAATCAGCCCCGAACGGCGCAGCATGGCTCTCACGGCCAAAAACATCAGGCCACCGAGGGCGAGTGTCGCCAACCGGTCAAATCTTGGGTCTGACCCCGGGAGTGGGAGTGGCAAAACCCGGGCCACTTTGACTGGCGGCAGGGTGGCAGCGATTCCCCCCACAGCAGTATTAGCTGTGTCGACGGCAAAATCAGGGCTCGCCGAGCTTGGTCCCGAGGAGGGGGACGTTCCGGTACTAGGAGAAAGTGGGCGGCTCGATCCGGAGTTTGAGCCGCTCGTAATCCCAGCACCTGCGACCACCGGAGTCACAACACCAGTAAAGGGATCAACCAGAGGTTCGTCAACTGTTGTTGCGCCATCAACTGCCGTGTCGCACCAGAGCGTCTCGCCAAGCTCGCTCAGGGTTCCAGCAGGCGCAAATCGTGTTGGGTCACTAGTTAGAACCGTCTTGAGTCCTGCTGCACCGCAATTTGACGACACGATTTTATCGGCCGCAGCGAGCGCCCGAGTCACGAGAACCTCAGGCAACTGGCCCTCGACAAGTTCTGCGGCACGTTGCCGACCCACCGTTGACTGCCAGCGGATAATGGCTGCAACAGTGTTGGCCTCTACTCCAGTGAGTCCTGAATCCGGTGCGTAGATTGAGTTACTCCAAGACAACGGCCAAGCTCCTGGAACATTTTGAGTCACAGCAAACAGTGGTGCGCCAGCACCGGCAGCTAACGCAGACGTGATCGCCTCAGGTGTGGGAGACAACCATTCACCCGCACCGTTTTTGATCTGAGCGACATAGAGGTCTGTCTTGAGGTTTACTTCCCCCGTCGCATCAAAGGGAGGTTCCTCGGCTTCAGCCCGAATAGCCTCGGCCGAGGCAAGTGGTGTTGCCATCGTCATTGCCCCTGCTTCGGCGGGCGAGTCCACGGCTGCCGAAGCTGTCCCCCATCGACGAACTACACCTACAGCATCGGGCATACCCAACCGCGAGGGCGCTCTGTCAAATGGCCAAGTTGCATCGGGTACCGGCTCAGGATTCAGAAACAGACTCGAAGACCGAGTTGACCACTTCGCCGGGTTAGTTTCCCGCAGGTATGTACCTAGGGCAAGGTTCGCCATCCCAGCATCACCACGAAGAACCGGTGAAGCAGGCCGAATGGGGGAAACCATAGAAAGCCCACCTGGTGGGGATTGCGCTAGTAGAGACAAAAATTCCGGGTCTTGCCAGTTGTTTACAGCGCTCTCTAGGAAGACATCAGCGAGATTGGCAGAGGTGAGTCGGAGAGGTCCTTCAAAGTCCCGAACCCTAAAACAGTCCGGCGGCAGCTCATTATTTGGATCATCTTCTGGGCTTTGGTCTACAAACTCACAGAGATCAATCCCCGTTGGCCTTGGACCAGAAACCAAAAATGACATCCCGACCGCCTGAACAGGAGCCTCAATCACCGAACGACCTGTTGCCTCCATCGCCTTGCGTTCCGCCTCAGTAAATGGGGTTCCACTTACGGCAATATTTGCGCCGCCCGTAATCAAACGCTCCTTGGATTGCGCATCACCACCCGAGGTCTGACGAGCAGTAGTAGAACCGGGCACGTTTTTCACAGCTCCCAGCCAGGTTGATGCCGCTGCGAGCGACTCGTGCGTATTTGCAATCCGAAGTTCGGTGGGCTCGGCTGAGTCTGTCTGCGCGCCCGCCATCAGCGGAACTGACGCCCATGCCAACAGCAACAGCGCAACCGTTCCGAGTATCCCCCGTCGAACCATTGAATTGCCGTTCGTTTGAAATGAGGAACTCAAATCGGGCTTTGCCTTCATTTCTTTTGCCATGAGGTTCGCACTCCCTTTGATAGGAACACTCCAAGGCCGACAAGTAGCGCTCCTTGAAGCAGAGTAAAGATCACTTCTCTGCCCCCGGGACCACTGGTTTGCAGAGAAGCTATTTCGTTTGCAGCAGACTGATCTGCAGCGGCCGCTTCAGCAGCCGCCTTTGCTTGGGCTGCAACTCCCTCGGCTGCTGCTGCGGCAGCAGCCGCTTGTTCCGGCGTAAGCGCAGCGCCCGCGGTTGCGCCAGCCGCGCCACCAGCAGCACCAGCAGCCACACCGCCAGCACCAGCCAGACCGGCAGCACCACCAGCACCACCAGCAATGTTTCCGGCGAGCACATCCGGAGGCGGTGGTGCCCCGGCAAGGTCGGTTGGGCGAGGTGGTGCGCCCGGAATTTGCTGCACCTTGTCCAGAGCCAGGTTCACGAGAATCGTGGAGAGTCGGGAATAACTCAGTTCCTCAACGTTGCGTTGGCCAGCGGTAACGGCATAGTTCAAAAATGTTCCCAGAACCCTCCCTTTGGCCGGGTCAAATCCGCTGGTCTGGGCGATCACATAGGAGTACGTAGATGGGAAGTAGGCACGTGGGTCGGCGCCGTCATAGCGCAAAGCAAAGGTTCCGTTCGCACGAGCCTCGGCATAGCCAAGAGCTATCGAGGATGCTGAAGGGAGTGGTTTGACGAATACACCAGCAGCGTTTTCAACACTCATCACCGGCGAGGTCGCCCCATCGATGAATGTAGTTATGGCCGTGGCGGCGTCGTTGTAGGTAATGGTGTCAGGGGACAGTTGCACAGTCTGTGCCACTCCCGTAGCAGCCGTTGCACCAGTTGCGCTTCCAATTCCCTGCGGCCAAGTCGACACTGGTTGTCCCTCACGAAGAGGGATTGAGTTCTGATCGGGACTGTTGTTTGCGACGTAGGCCTTGAACGTCTCCCACACATCAGCAGCAACATTGATGCAGTACTCACTCAGCACATAGCTCGTGCCCGAACCGTCGTTACGGACCACCGGTCGGATCCTTCGATCCGGCAATGCAACCCCTGGGTTTGTTGCTTGAATCGATGGATCGTTCCACTTGATCTCTGGCTCGGTGAAGATTCTGCAGGCGTCCCGGCGAGTGAGGTTGAGTTCAGAGATTCGCCCGCCTGGTCCAATCAGATTGAACATCAGGGCCACCGGTCCGGCGGAAACCGGAACATACACAAAGTCCTTTCGAGAGGAGGCATTGATCAGATTTTGCTCATCGGACTGGTACTCAATATCGGAAGCCCCAAAGTCAACGGTCCCGTTCAGATAATTGAGTCGACCTTGGGTCGATCCACCTGCTTGGTAGTTGATGGCGATGTCATATTCATTTGCCACATCGCTCTTCCACTGCTCAATTTCGAGCGCAGCAAAGGATGACCCGGTGCCCGTCACCGTTGGCCCGGCTGCGTAGGCAACACCGGTACACAGCACAGCAACTGCCACGACTACCGAGAGCGTGATGGCAAACGTAGTTCGCAGAGTTGGTCCAAAAGGCGCCCGCCGACGCACGGGGTTCATCCGAATTGCCCAGTCACATAATCGTAGGTGCGCGGGTCGGAGGGATTTTCAAAGACTTGCGCGGTGGGTCCTGCTTCAACGATGCGGCCCGGATCGCCAATCGACTCCACCAAAAAGAAGGCGCATTTGTCGCTGACTCGTTGAGCCTGTTGCATGTTGTGCGTCACAATCACGATGGTGATCTCTTCGCAGAGTTCACGAATCGTCTGTTCAATCACTCGAGTCGAGATCGGATCAAGGGCCGAACACGGCTCATCCATCAACAACACATCGGGGTGCACGGCAAGTGCGCGTGCAATACACAGGCGTTGTTGTTGACCACCCGAGAGTGACATCCCGCCTTCGCCAAGTCGATCGGATACTTCAGCCCAAAGACCTGCCCTTCGCAGGCACTGTTCCACAAGGGCCTTGGGGTCCTCGTTTGAGATCCCCGAAAGCCCAAGACCTGCAAGCACATTGTCCTCAATCGACATGGCCGGGAAGGGGTTTGGCTTCTGAAACACCATGCCGATGCGGGAGCGAACCTCGGTGGGGCTCATGGCCTCGGAGTAAATATCGACTCCGTCAAGTTCAATAGTTCCAGCAATTGCGGCCACCGGAACAAGTTCGTGCATGCGATTTAACGAGCGAAGGAACGTAGACTTTCCGCAGCCTGACGGCCCGATGAGTGCCGTGACCTCTCCTGGTTCCATCGAGAGCGTGCAGCGCTCCAGAACTTTGCGCTTGCCAAACCAGCAGGTGACGTCAGTTGCATCGATCCGAGAAGAAGCATGCGGCTCTTCTACTAAGCGTTCACTGCTCACAACCTGACGGTTTGTCGCCGTGTCTGCGGCTGTCCGTGGGGATTCAACTGTGGTCATCGGGACCCTCCTCTAGTTCTGGCTCCGCGTTCACCGATAACTCGGGCTAGCACGAACAAAATGAGCACAAGCAAAACCAGAACCAACGCCCCAGACCAGGCCCGGGCAATCTGCGCCGGGTTAGGTTGACGAAGCAACTGATAGATATACAGCGGTAGGTTTGCTTGAGGGCCGTTCACGGGGCTCCAGTTGACCGAAGAACTGCCAAATGCAGTCAGGAGCACTGGTGCTGTTTCACCCACTGCCCGAGCAACTCCCAAGATAGAAGCCGTAATCAACCCTGACCGAGCCGTTGGCAGAACTACCTGCATCACACTGCGCCATTGCGGCG
>JBIKPA010000172.1:0-6272 GCA_044357715.1 Microthrixaceae bacterium | reverse complement strand
GAGGAATTGTCAATGCTTTCAGCGGATCCCATTCGCCCGGTAACACAGGCAGAGGTAGAAACTTTTCACCAAGACGGTGTGGTCCTTCTGCGGGGAATTTTAGATACCGCCTGGCTCGATGCTCTGGCTGGGCCTCTCGAGCAGACGATCGCTCTGGGTGAGGCCGTCAACCTAGGGAGCATGGCCCCTGCCTCGGATTCGGCCCCAGATTCACCTGCGTTTTCTGCTGGCACGGACCACTGGCGACATGACCCAACCTTTCTTGCTTTCGCTACGGCTTCCCCCCTCGCTCCTATCGCTGCCACCCTGTTGAGCTCCGAGCAGATCTGGTTATGGGAAGACAGCGTGCTGGTGAAAGAGGCAGGCTCTCCATTCGTCACCAAATTTCATACTGATGCGAGCTACTTCAACCTCGAGGGTAATCAGGTGTGCACCATGTGGATTCCACTCGATGCCGCAACCCCCTCGAGCGGAGTAGTGAGTTGGGTGCGCGGCTCGCATCGTGATCCGGTCGAGTACAGGCCAAACATGTTCGTCACCGATGAGCCCATTCCAGGCACTGAAGGTGAGTCGATTCCCGATGTGCTCGGTACGCCCGAACTCGCTGCGCGCTTGATCAGCTTTGACCTTGAGCCAGGTGACCTGACCGTGCATCATGCGCGCACCTTGCACGGATCTCCGGCGAACACCTCCGAGGTTCGTCGCCGCGCTGTCTCGATGCGCTACTTCGGAGATGACGCTCGGTACCGGCGCAAGCCTGGGATCATGGTTCGCTCCGCTATGGGCGCTCTCTCGGACGGTGACCCCCTTGGTCCACCTGACTGTCCCCTGGCTTGGCCGCGATAGATATCGCGTCTGCAGCGGTTTTTCGACACCTACTGTCGATTTTGCGCTGCAAAGCGTAAAATTTAGCGACATCACTTAGACGGGGACTCATCATGGCGACATCTCGACGGAAGTTCATCACGGGAACAGCAGGGATTGGACTTGGCGCTGTTGCGGTTGCCGCTGTGGCAGCCTGCACCAAAGAAGACACCGCTGCGCCTTCAACCTCGCCTTCAACCTCGGTCCCGGCAACAACAAAGCCTCCCAAGATGATCACCGCTGCTGAGACCCAAACCGAGTTCGAGGGCTATCTGCAACAACAGGGCCTCACTGAATCGCCGACTCAGCCACTGATCTCTGGCATCGAATTCAACGGTGGCCTTCGCTACGACGACGACCCATCAGCACTGACCAACGCCAATTACCTCAAGCAGATCGCGGCTCGCCCCGAGGATGTTGAGAAGAAGGACAATCCGGGAACGCTTCCGATCTTCACCCTCATGGGAGTACCAACAACCACCCCAGAACAAGCTGTAGTGGCCACCGATCTGATCATGACGTACCTCACGGGCACTGTCGGCCTAGACATGGATCGACTCCGTGTTACGACCACCGATCGTTCCTCACAGTTCTTCCCTCAACTCGACCGATATGGAATCAGCAACTCGCAAATCACGCTGCGCCCTTGGGACGAGGCGGTCGCGGATGGCTCAGGCTCCGGATTCTTCGCCCCCGCTGGGCACCCAGGGAACCCGGCAGTACCAAGTTTCTCTATTGAATACATGCTTTCTTCTGGCGCAAGGCTTGAGCTCGCCGAGATCACCTACGGTGACGGAACCGTTCCCACAGCGGGTGGCATTGGAGTCGAGCGAGTCTCGATGGCGCGCAACGACGTAGTCACCAGTTGGGCTGAGTCACTCCCAGCGTTCAAGTCGGCAGTTGAGGAATCGGTCGCAGCAACCGGCGCTGCTCGCCCTGCCGGTTATTACGCGATCCTCGAACAAAAGCAGCCCTAGCCGCTCCGTCACAGACGCAAGGCTTGCGCGTCTGCAGCGGTTTTTCGACACATACTGTCGATTTTCCGCTGCAAGCTTCTAGGTTGAGCAGTTCAGCACGGCGCTACTCCCCGAGTTGCCCGCAGAATCGGTTGCCGTGGCTATGAGTGAGAACGTTTGTGGCGGGTCATTGGGGCTGACGGTTGGGAACGTTGCTTTCCAGGAACTGTTGCTCCCAAACATCGGTGTCGAACCGGAGCGACCGAAGGTGCTCGTCCAGCTCAGACTTACCGCTAGCACACTGGCTGAGCTTGTCACCGTGGCCACATAGACCTGATTGCTACAGCTTGTCGAAGCTCCGGCAAGCGTGACTTGGGGTGGCAGAACCGGCGGTGCAGTCGTCGGCGGTGCAGTCGTCGGCAGAGCAGTTAGAGGTGGTACTGAAACCGGCGGTGCCGTTGTCGGCAGCGCAGTCGCAGGCGGCGTCACAATCGACGAGGCCGTCTCGGGGACCGTTACCTCAGTTGTTTCGCTCACAACGGCAGTTGTTGGGACAGAGCCCAACGAGGTATCAACCCTCGGCCAGAACAACACAAACCCAGAACCAGAACCAGCCCCATCTGGGCCAGGTAACTCCCCCGTCACTTGGTCAGATCCAACTACTAGCTCCGCAGAATCCAACAAAACTGATCCACCGAGAATCAGTAACAACACAACGAGTACCGCGAACCCTGCAAACAACGCCCGGCGTCGAGTGGCACCATCGGCAGGCGGGAAACCATTCCCACGCCATGGACGCCCACCCGCACCTGAAACATCCGCTCCCGCTGCAGCACCAGCAAGAACCCGTTTACGGACCGAGATCGGAACCCCCATCAACGGTGATGCACCTGCCACGCCGGACAACACAAATGCAGGCACCTTCTTGCGAGAGTGTTCACACACCTCACAGGAGTCAACGTGGCGATTAACCCGTTTACGCCACAGAACCGAAAACTCGCCATCCCAACTAGCCAGCACGCTGGCCAGTTCCGCGCAATCAGCTTGACCCTGACTAGCTATGAGTAACGCCCCCAAAGACTGCCCCACACGCTCCTTCATCCGGAAGCTAGCTAGGTGAGCCTTACTTGGCGACACGCCCAAGGCGGCTGCCAGATCAGCGCCGTCAATCCCCTGCAACACCAGTTCCAACACCAAGCGATCGTTTGGCTCCAGTCCCGCTGATGCCTGCGCGATCAGTTGGGCCAAGTCAGCCTGCTCGGCCGAGGCCTCAATTGATGCCTCAACCGGCGTCGAGTTCGTATCAGCTGTTCGTAACGCTTCAGAATCAGACATCTCAGAGACCTCCTCTACAAGAACTGATCGAGACCTACGACGGGTTTTCAAATACACCTGTCGGCGGGCAATGGAGAACAACCAAGGCTTCAAACGAGACGGATCGCGAAGCTGACTCAGGCGCTCAACTGCAATCAGAAACACATCGCCGCACGCATCTTCAGCCGCAGAACGATTGGCCAACATATGAGCGCACATCGTGTACACCTGGCTTGCGTAGCGGTCATAGATCTCGGCTAAGGCCTGCTGATCGCCTGCACAAAAACGGCGCACTAACTCGGCATCCTCAGCCGAACCCATCACTGTCCCTTTTGCGTCCTGAGCAGCCATCTCTAACTCCCTAAATCCACGCTAGACCAACGCCGCTTTTCCCAGACGCGTCTGCAGCGGTTTTTCGACACATACTGTCGAAAAACCGCTGCAGACGAGGTCTGCTTCACGCAGTCCGGCGATGACGCAGCAGCTTGGCCACAACTAGTGCTGCAACTCCAGCAACGCACACCCCAAGCCCTAGGAACGCAATCGTCAGGTTGCTACCCGTGAACGCCAACACACCGGCCTTCTCTGGAGTCTTTTCTACAGTCTTGTCTTCAACCTCTTCAGAGGGCACTGTGCTGGTAGTCGTCGATCCGAGAACCGTGGTCGAGGTCGTCGAGTCAGGCACCGTGGTTGTGGTGGTTTCCTCCAAGCAGGGCTGATACACCGCTAGCGCTGGGTTGCTGCCGCAACCGGGGTTGGGTTCGGTCTCCGTTGTCAGCGTGGTATCTCCCTCTGGGCACGGCCGTTCGAGTTGAAGATCGACATCGTCGCATGGCCCCGGCTGCCATTCGTAGTACGTGGTGGTCCCCTCCGGGCACTTCTCGCCGCAAGCAATCCCACCCTCCTCAGCAGTAACTCCCCCATCGCTCATGCCAGCGTCGGCGGACGGATCTGCTTCCGAACCAGAGTCAACCGCCGGTGAGTCGACGGTTCGGGGATCTGGGCCGATCGTGCGTGGAGCCGCACCCGGTGTTCCAGATCGACCGGTACCCGAGGCTGCGATGGTGGTTGTAGTGACGATCACCGGAGGAATGATCGGTGCGACGAAATTCTCTGGAAGGTAGTAGTCATCTCGGGGCGAGCCAGGATTAGGTGCAGCCGAGGCTGAGGCTACGAACGGACCAGCGCAGAGAACTGCCACTGCTGCTGCAGAGGCACAGGCAGTGACTGTTCGGAAGGCTTTCGGTGATGTTGCACCAGAGATTTTCATGCCAATTGCTCCTTTGTCTGAAGAGGAGTTGTGCCCTCATTCAGATGTCCAGAGCAATGAACGATCAGAATCTTTCAGTTTTTCACAAAAGTTTTGCGGAAAGTTCTCAGTGCTCAGAGCCGCTTGACAAACGAATTTACATACGATCAGAATGTATATAACCTAATGGGGCATTTCACTAGCCACGGTTGACTTGATTTGCCGCTAACACCAGACCCAACAACACCTAGGGAGTGATCATGAAACACACAGTTCGAGTTCTGCTGCTTCTGGCAGTAACAACCCTTGGGTTATCCGCCCTCAGCGGATCAGCCTCTGCTGCGACCTCGACGCCAAGGGCAATTTTGCCAAGTGTTACCTGCTCAGGCAGTTTGGTGACGATCGTGCTCAACCTTCCAGAGGCCAACAGCACCGCACCAACTGGGTCAACAGTTGAAGTCATCGGAAGAATCATTAGCGCACCCGATGCCGACCTTGGTCTGGGGCTAGATGAGTCAATCAGCAATGTCATCGACTCACTGACCGCAGCCCTGAATGGCGGCGCCGGGGTTCAAGCCGAGGGCGAGGGCGGGTCGATCAGAGCCCGCCTGTCACCAATACAAACGGGAGAAAACACAATCACTGTGGCAGTCTCGATCGACACAGGAGACGACTTGGAGCGACTTACCTGCAAGTTAAAGGTGACTGGGGTGAGTGACACTTCCACGACAACGCTTGTTCCCGTTGATGGTGATGCCGCCGCTGCCCCCACTGCGACCGTTCCCCCTTCACCTACTACTAGCGTTCCCGGATCGCCCGCTACAAGCGTTCCGACTGCTGGCGCTGCGGCCTCGGTGCAAGGTGCCTCTATAACTTCCTCTGCCGCAACCCCTGCTGCCAGTCCGCAAGGCGAACTCGCATTCACCGGGAAGAGTTCCGTACCTCTCGGGCTACTCGGCCTTGCACTCGCACTGCTCGGCGCTGGACTCCTGATGATTGAGCGTAAGCAACGGGCGAGGCAAGCTAGCTAGCTAGACGTATCTGCAGCGGTTTTTCGACAGTATGTGTCGAAAAACCGCTGCAAACGCGACTCAACCTTCCCCTCATGATCGATCAACGCCGGGGATAGGTATTGATTGCGGGGAACTCCCCTTCAGTGCTCAGTACGAGGTCTCGACCGTTCTGCTGAAACGCAGCGGCCTCACCCTGAGACTCAGGTTGAATCTGAACTGAACAGGGCGAAGCGGAAACAGCGTCCGAGATGCTCTCACCCGCTAGGCGTGGCCAGAGGTAAACCCGGTTATAGGTGCGGAGCATGATCGACAATCCGTCGGGCGAAATATCTCCGCCGGTGACTAATCCGTCAAGCCCCGCTGGTAGTTCAAGCGAGGCCACCTCACGAAGAGTCTGCTGCGATCCAGAGACGGCCTGAGCCGCAGCAAGTTGATACACAAGGCTGCTGGCTCCGCCGCCCTTGGTCACCACATAGATGTCAGCTGTTACTGGGTCAACGAGAAGCGCCTCTGCGTCCCAAGCCAAGCCATCGGGATACATAATGTCAATCCGCTCAGCAGGTAGCGAGCCCCGAATACCGCTTGTACCCAAGAGGACCTCTGGCTCAACTGCGCGATAGATCGACAGGTTGGAACGGCCTTTATTGCCACCAATATCTCCGAGGTACAGGTAGTTGGTTCCCAGCTCCGGTCCAGGACCAACGGCGATGTCCTCCCAATCTTTAGCCTGCGCGCCCTGCAAGCGGAAGCGGCCGATCGCAGCGCCGGAAAGATCGGTGGCGAACACTCTGGCGCTATCGCCCGAATCGTTGTGAACCCAATAGATGCCCGGGTTGGTTCGCGAGGCTGCAATGCCGGAGGCTTCGGTGATGGCTG
>JBIKPA010000171.1:0-6310 GCA_044357715.1 Microthrixaceae bacterium | reverse complement strand
AGCGAGTGGTTGCCCAACTACATCTGGCACCAGTTCCTCTCCTACGCCCTTCGAAACGAAAAGCTCAACAACTGAGCCAACAGCTACGGGCACTAGTGCCGCAGGGTTCTGGCTAATGACTGTTCCTGAGGCAATTTCTGCACTCTCTTGAGGAGTAATTTTGACTAATAGGCCCTTCGCGATGAGCTGCTTTTCTGCCTCGGCCTGAGCCAAGCCAGTCACATCTGGCAGCTCAACCGTCTCAATTCCCGAAGAGACAACCAACTTGACTGTGCTGCCAGACTTCACCGTCACGTCTTTACCGGGATCTTGTGAAATAACAAGATCTGCTGCAATTGTCGCTGAAGGCTCAGTAGTCACCTTGGGAACAAGATCAGCATCTGTGAGTTGTTTCTCTGCCTCGTCGCGAGTCAGCCCGATCAGACTAGGCACTGCCACATCGGCCCCGCTGGAGCTGTTCACAAACCAAAACAGCAAACCTCCGAGGGCCAACAGCAGCACGACAAGAATGCCAATGAAGAGCGCAGTCTTCGGTTTGCCCTCTTCTTCTTCTAGCTCGTCTTCGGGCTCGGCTGCAGGAACTGCAGCACCCACTGTGGTAGCCGGCTGCATTGTGGTCGCCATCGCTGCAGCACCGCCGAGCGCCGCCGCTGCAAGCGCTGCATCGCGTTCGGCAACGGTTTGCTCGCCCGCCAAAAAGCGTCCTAGATCCATACGCAGATCTTCTGCAGAGGCATAACGATCATCAGGATTCTTCTGCAGCAGCTTCATGATGATTGCCTCGAGGCCAGGTGGCAACGTAGGCATCAGCGTGGATGGGGATGGCGGCTGATCTTGAACGTGCTTGTACGCAATTGCCAGTGGAGTGTCTCCGGCAAAGGGTGGGCGGCCAGTCACCATCTCGTACAGAACAACGCCAAGGGAGTACAGGTCAGAACGAGGGTCTACCGACAGGCCCTGAGCCTGCTCGGGCGAGAAATACGTTGCAGTGCCCATGACCGACCCGGCCTGTGTGAGGTCATCATCTGCACTAGAGAGCGCTCGAGCGATACCAAAATCGGTGACCTTCGCTTGGCCAGATTTTGTGAGCAACACGTTGCCCGGTTTTACGTCTCGGTGTACCACTCCGCGGGAGTGTGCAAACCCCAACCCGCCGGCAACTTCGGAGGCAATCTCTGCAGCGCGGTTCGGATGCAGTGGGCCATCAGCGCGTAACACTTGGGCAAGTGACGGGCCATCTACGTACTCCATGACGATGAAGTAGGTGCCATCTTGTTCGCCCCAATCAAACACTCCAACGATGTTGGCATTCGATAACCCCGCTGCGGCCTGGGCCTCTCTGCGGAACCGCTCCACAAATGAGGGGTCAACGGCAAACTCAGGGACGAGTTCCTTTACGGCGACTGGTCGATCAAGGGATCGGTCGCGAGCCAAATACACCTGTGCCATGCCACCACGGGCTAGACGACGGTGGATCTCGTAGCGATCATTTAGTACGCGAGGTGGTTGATCAGACATGCGTCATAAGAGTAGGGCTACAAGCGGTGCTACTGCGTCATACAGGCTGAACCGCTGAGCGAGCTCTCCGGGTAGCAACCTCATCCGGGCATCAGTGCGGCCTGCAGGACTTGTTTGGCGATGGGCCCGGCTACGCGGCCACCGGTCGAACCTGAGGCTCCATCGACTCCCTGCACCATGACAGCCACGGCAATCGTGGGCGCTTGGCCCGCAGGGCCGGCGAAAGCAATGATCCAAGCATGTGACTGCGGTGGATCTAGACCGAGCTGCGCTGTTCCGGTTTTGCCACCAACCTCAAAGCCAGGCATGGCCAAGATTGAAGCCGTTCCGTCGCTCACCACGCTGATCATCGCTCGTCGCATTATCTCGGCGTTCTCTGGGCTCATGGAATCGCGCCATGGGCTATCTGCGTAGCTTGCAACCACGGCACCGTCTCGGGCGCGAACCTCGCTCATGACATGAGGAACCATGATGCGGCCCTTGTTGGCTACCCCTGCAGCGACAAGTGCCATCTGCAATGGTGTGGCCGCAACATCGTTTTGACCAATTCCCGTTTGTGCCAACGCGGGGGTGTCTTCGTATACCGGTGCGGCACCCTCAGGTGTACTCACCACTGCACCGAAGTTGGTGGGGTAGACCGAGGTTGCCGGCCGGGTCAGGTCAATAGGTGGTGCGTCGTTAAACCCTGCCGCCTCGGCTGCAGCAATCATTGGGTCAGGTCCCAGGGTCTCGGCTGCCATCTGCGCGAATGAGGAGTTGCAGGATTTCTGCAGTATGACAAACAGTGTTCCGCCGCACATGTTGCCATCAAAGTTCTTGATCGGTCGGGTAGTTAGCGGCGGGGTGTAGGACTGCACAACTGGGTAGTCGGGTGTGGTTTCGGTCACCTTGTTTGAAGTCAGGCCGGCCGTTGCCGTCACAATTTTGAAGGTAGACCCAGGGAAATATCGTTCCTGATAGGCACGAGACAACAGGGGCTTGGACGGTGCAGCGTCAAGCATTGTCTTTGCGTCAACCGCCGCATCTCCTTGGTTGGCCGAAATCACATTTGGGTCATAGGTGGGGTTCGAGTACATGGCAATGATGTCTCCGCTGCGAGGGTCGAGTGCCACCACAGACCCTTCGAGCCCGCCGAGGGCATCTCTTGCAGCGCGCTGCACTTGGCCTCGAAGGGTGAGCACAACATCGCCCTCACTGGATTGGTCAGCAAAGAACCCTGACAGTTCGTGCAGTTGCAGAGAAGGCGTGCGACCAGTGAGTTCGGGGTTATACACGCGCTCGACCCCAGTTGAACCCAAGCGAAACGAGTAATAGCCGGTGACATGAGCAAACAACTCGGCCTCGGGGTAGACCCGTTGGTAGCGAAGTTCTGAGCGGACCACCACAGAAGTTGCAGCAATCTCTCCTTCAGCCGTCACGATGTCTCCGCGAGGTTTATTGAAGTCCCGTAGCTGTGCCCGAGTGTTCTCTGGCCGATCGTTATACGCCCCAGCCTGAAGCACCTGTATCTGATTGAGTTTTAGGAATGCTGCGAAATAGCAGACCATGATTACGATCCCGAGAATCTTGATTTGGCGATTCATCGGGCAACCAACGGTTCTGGTGTTTTGCGCGCCGTTTGATCAGAGATGCGCACCAGTAGCGCCAACAAGATGTAGTTCGCCACCAAAGATGACCCACCATATGAGACAAAGGGCAGCGTGACTCCGGTGAGCGGCAGCAATCGGATGACCCCAGCAATAATGATGAACGCCTGAAAGGCAATCAAAGTGGTAAGGCCCACGGCGAGCAGAGAACTAAATGGGTCCGATGAGCGCTGCGCCACTCGCAGCCCGCTGCCGGCGAGCAACAAGAATGCACACAGCACCGCTGTAGCCCCGAGTAGGCCCAACTCTTCTCCGATGACGGCGAAAATAAAATCGGACTCGTCGGCTGGAATGCGCCCGGCGATTCCTAATCCCGGCCCCGTTCCCGTGGTACCACCCCAAGCCAGCGCATACGCACCTTGGATGACCTGAAAGCCCTTTCCAGATGGGTCAGACCACGGGTTGATCCAGATAGTGACGCGAGTTTGCACATGAGAAAAAAGTCGCCAAGCCGCGTATGAACTTGCAGAGAAGAGCACTATGCCTACCGCTAGGTAGCTACCCCGCCCCGTGGCCACCCAGAGCATCACGATGAAAAGCACGAAGAACAGCAATGCTGATCCCAAGTCCTTCTCAAAGACCATCACGATCAGCGAGAAGCCCACGGCAACAAGGACGGGAGCAAAATATTTTGGATCAGGGGTGTTGATTCTGCCGATTCGGAATGTGGCCACGCCAAGCAACTCGCGTCGCTCAACTAAGTACCCAGCAAAGAAGATGGCAAGCGCAATCTTTGCAAGCTCACCTGGCTGAAACCCAACAGGGCCAAGCGACACCCAGATCCGTGACCCGTTGATGCTTCGCCCTACCCCTGGTAGCAATGGCATCACTAGTAGCACCACGCCAATGAGTCCAAAGGTGTATCGGTAACGCTGAAGGAACCGAACATCGCGGACCACAATCAGCGTTGCGATATAGCCAAAGATCCCTACTGCAGTCCACACGGCCTGCAAGCCAGCAAGGTCGCCGTCAAGGCGCGCAATGAAGACGTACCCCAATCCGTTCAGGAGCGCTGCAAGAGGCAAGAAGAGCGGGTCGGCTGTTGGGGCAAACTTCCGGTTTGTTAGGTGCGCAAATATGGGCAGGCCGACGATGACTCCAAGAAACGGAACGATGTCGGCGGGCAACGATGCACTCTTGCCAAGGCTGGCCAATGCGTAGGTTCCACAAATCACTAGAACAGCCAAGATCAGCAAGCCAAGCTCGGTAGTTCGGCGGCGGCGGCCCAAGGCTTTGACCACTGCCTGCTGCTGCTCAGTAGCAGTATCGGTGAGTGTCACGCTGGGGGTGCGGGTACGGGCGGCGGTGAAAGTAAGGGGTCTACCGGCACAAGCGCAGGGTCTACAGGTGGCGCAATTGTGGTGGTGGTGGTCGTGGTGGTGGTGGTGGTCGTTGTTGTGGTCGTGGTGGTCGTAGTGGTCATCTTTTTTAGATTTGCCACCGCTTCAAGTGCATCCTGTTCGGAGCTGTACTCCTGCCCTTTTAGCAAGCGGACCTGCACGTTGGGTGGAAGCTTCGAAACCTGCAAGTCGTTAAAGACTTGTTTCGTAACAGGGTCAATCCAGAGCAGCTTCGTTGATCGGCCTTGATACAGAACAACAACTTGTTCGTTAGTCCCTGCTTGTTGCTGAACCCCAACCGAGAAGCCTTGACGCTGGTTCATGACCACGATGCCGATTGACAACACGATGATCAATAACAACAACAACAAGAACACTGGTGTACGCCAAGGGCTTCTATGCGATCCCTCCACCGATGCCGCATCGGCAGCCGCTACCTCATCGACGGCGGTGACGACAGGTGGAGGTTCGGTCGCAGATTCAGTCGCAGATTCGGCTGTCGGATCAGCCTCGGACTCGGCTGGTGCATCCCCTTGGCCTTCAGGGTCGGCCTCACCAGAATCGCCCTCATTGGCCTCGATGTTGGAACGCGCTGGAGCGATTGGTACAAGCGGCACAGTGGCTGTATCGCTCAGTGGGTCGCGGAATGCGTCCTCCATATCGATCGTGGGTGTTGCGATGCGGCGGCAGCGATCGCCGAGCGGCGCTGGATCATGGCCCGACTCGCTGACTTCACCCACGACAACGGTGATGTTGTCTCGCCCGCCAGAAGCATCCGCCTCGGCAGCTAGCCGGCGCGCAAGAACCTCTGGTTCATCGGCCTCGCCCAAAATTTCGGCGATTCGCTGCTCGGAGATTTCGTTGAATAGGCCGTCGCTGCAAAGCAAGAGGCGGTCACCATCACAGGGACTGAGTAACCAAGCGTCAACCACCACAAGGGCCTCTACCCCAAGCGCTCGGGTGAGCACATTTCTTTGCGGGTGCACCTCGGCCTCTTCAGCGGTGATGCGCCCCTCTCGGACTAACGCCTCTACCAAAGAATGGTCCTCGGTCAGCCGGTGTAGTTCACCCTCGGCAAACAAGTAGACCCGGCTGTCTCCAACATTGAGCACTGCAAGGTGTTCGCCCTCTTCGTCAACAAGGCCAACTACGCAAACGGTGGTCCCCATGCCTCGCAGCCCAGGGTCATCGGCGGCACGACTGCTAATACGTCGGTTTGCCTGATGCACTGCTCCAACGAGTTCAAGCAACGACCGGTGGCCAACCATCTGCGAGATCACTTCCACAGTCTCGGCAGAGGCAACCTCGCCTGCTTGGTGGCCACCCATGCCATCAGCAACGGCCAACACATCAGAAGACACAAAGAGGTTGTCTTCATTGGCGGCTCGCACTTGCCCAACGAGCGTGGCCGAACCGGTCCTCAGGCGAACGAACGACGGGGCATCGCTCATCGGACTTCCAGTACTACATTGCCCACTTGAATGCGGTCGCCCAGTCGCGCTGGCATCTGTCCCACAGCGCGACTGCCGTTGACCCAAGTTCCGTTAGTAGATCCCAGGTCTTCGGCAAAAACCGATCCATCACGAATGAAGATTCTGGAATGCACCTGTGAAACGTACTGCTCATCTAAGACAATTGAGCATCCGGCAGCCCGACCCAGAGTGAGTTCTGGTCCAAGGGCATACTCAGCCCCGGCCCGAGCAGGCGGCTCCACAAGAACCAAGCGGGTGGGAACCACCGGTGCTTTGCGGCGGTTTATGGCCGCCTTGGCAGACTTCGATGCTTTGGCGGTACCGGCCTTTGCCT
>JBIKPA010000170.1:0-6319 GCA_044357715.1 Microthrixaceae bacterium | reverse complement strand
GTCATTCTCATGTTCGGAGGCTGTTTCTTGGCCTACGAGGGAGCTCACAAGGTCATCCACGCCCTACGCCACGATGACCATGACCACGACGAACCGGCCGTGGTCTCTGGGCCAGACGCTGAGTCAAGCGTGGTCCGCGGCGCTGTTCGCACCGACTTCATCCTCTCGGCAGAGATCATGGTGATCGCCCTGAAGGACGTCATCAGTGAACCAGTGGTGTCACGCGGAGTGATTCTGGCAATTGTCGGGGTGCTCATTACTGTCATCGTCTACGGAGTAGTCGCGCTGATCGTCAAGATGGACGATGTTGGCCTGCGGCTCGCCGAACGCGAGTCGCCAACTGCCCAGCAAGTTGGCCGAAAGCTAGTGACCGGCATGCCGAAGCTACTGACCGGGCTCTCGGTGGTCGGAACTGCTGCAATGCTCTGGGTCGGTGGACACATCCTGCTCATCGGGGCCGACGAGCTGGGATGGACGAGCCCCTACCATCTAGTTCACGAGCTTGAAAAACTCGTCCTCGACGTTCCGGGTATTGGCGGGGTGCTGTCTTGGCTCATCAACACTGCGGCCTCGGCCGTCGTTGGCCTACTCGTGGGATCGGTGATCGTGGGCATAGTTATGATCCTCCCCTTCGGCAAGCCAAAGACCGAGCAGAGCCACTGAGATTTGGCGAACTGCTCGTGCAGTTCACACCCAGAGTGTCAGATGCCCTCTACGGCATCCTTGGCCTTTACGAGATCCTTAGCATTGTCTAGCAAACCCATTGTGATACTTCCTCAGTGCACCGGCCTGTCCGGCGCGAGGACGGAAACTACTTCGGTTGAATGCTTACGCCAGTGGTAACAAGCCTCACTGGAGGGTCAGATAGCAACGTCGGTATCGTCGACGGCGGGGATTCGCAGCGGAGCAAGTGCCGCCGGCACCGCAACGGCAAGCCAGGCATCAATGTCGGTGTAGTTGCGCTCGGTCGCGGTGCGACCGAGCGCCATACCGTGGAACCACGCGCAGTAGGCAATGGGGTCGATGTTGGGGTTGACTAGGCCTCGACGCTGGCCATCTGCAATAGCCTCGCCGATCACCCGAAACATCTCTGCTTGGATGATCGACATGCGGTTCTGCACCTCCTCGTCATCGAGCGCTGCGGCGGCCAGACGGAGCCGCTGCTGGCGGACCTTGACCGCTTCGGGGTCGGTGATGATCCGGAGGAGCTGGTCCTTGATGAACAAGAGGAACTCTTCAGGGGTCTGCGAGGAGGACCCGGCATCTAGAATGCTCGTCTTCTCGGCTAGCGCTAGCCGTCGGTACTGCTCCTGAGCCACCGCTGCTACCAGCCCCTGACGCCCACCGAAGTAGTGGTACAACGAGCTAGTTGAGGTGCCGGCTTCGATGGACACCTGTTCCAGCGTAAGGTCCGTTACCGGTCCGTCGCCTACCAATTGCAGCGCAGTGTCGACAATCAACTGTGCAGTGGCGCTCGAAAGGAACGGGTGGGATTCCACTTAGTGGATCATATGGGCTTCTGACCAACGCAGTGCCAGTTGAGCGTCAGCAAGTTTTCCTCTTCGGCCTGAATGTACGACTGACTGTTCTTGTTCATCCGCTGCAACAGTGCATCTGTTTTTTTGGGGACAAGATGCAACTTGGCTAGAAACTTGAAGGTCGCCTCGTACTTACTGAACAGCGCTACCTCCTTCTTGATGAGCTCAACCGCAGGTCGGCCCACCGACGACACCAGCTCAAACCCAGCGTCACGGTAGGCGTCCTCCCAGTAGCCGAAGTACCACAAGCCGCCGAACACAGTGAGTTCGCGTGTGTGCTGGATCAGGGTGCGCTGCTGCGCGTTGGAGCGGTCATATGAGTCAAGCGCGGCAACGTCGTTGATGACGAAGCGTCCGCCCGGCTTCAGAACACGCAGTACTTCGGAGAACGTAAACGAGTGGTTGCTCACATACGTCATCGGCTGGATGGCGTAGATAGCATCGAAGGTGCCATCAGCGAACTCGAATGGCTTGTTGAAGTCGCCGACCGCAAAGTTGCTACGAGGCAGGTTGGGGTTTCGCCACGCCTTCTCAATCTGCGACCGGTCTAGGTTGACACCGAACGGGGTGGCCCCGGTGAGTTCGGCCATGTGCTCAGCGATCGCACCGCAACCGCAACCTAGGTCTAAGAACTTCTCGCCGGGTTGCAGCTGGAGGTCATTAGCGACGATGCGTTCAAAGAGAATTTGATTCTCTAGCACCGACTGCTCGGGGTCAATGGTCGGTGGCATGTACATTTTTTCTACCGAACCAAGCGTGCAGAGCAGGTGGATGACCTTGTACAGCTCCGTCAGTTCGTTGCTGCTGCCCTGCGGGTAACCCTTGATGGGCACGCCAGCCTGGTAGTCGGCCTTGGTGTTCTCGGGTGAGTCCACGAAGAGCTCGTCATAGGACCGCATGTAAGCGTTGTAGTCCTGATCGCTGATCGTCAGCAGGCCGCGCAGGGCACCGAGGCGGTCTGCAAGGGTGGTGGGTTTGTGGCGTTTCATGATGAGGTGGCTCCTTGTGTTGCCATTCGGACCAATAGGTTCAGGCGGCGGCGACGTTCCGCAAGTGGCGACTCATCCGTCGCTAGCAAGCCGAAAAGTCCTGTGAGGAACGTCATGGCTAGGTCAACCGGATTGATCTCTGGTACGCGGCTAGCGAGCACCTCGACGAGCAGCGTGCCGACCGGGTGATCCGCGGTCTCTTGGCCCTGAGCGACCCCGGGGATGAACTGACCTGCGCACAGGTCACGCACCAACGGTCGGCTCAGCCGGCGCTCAGCCCGAAGCACGGAATCGACTACAGCCTCAAACACGGCTTGGAGTGGGACATCCTGCTCAGCGACGCGACGGGTTGCTGCAGCGATTCGGTGCTCCTCCTCAAGGAGCAGCTCTCGCAGCACTTGCTCCTTACCGGCGAAGTGCACGTAGTAGGCACCTCGGGTAACTCCGACGCGGTCGGTAATCGCCGCTATCTCGGTGCTATTGAAGCCCCGCAGCTTGAACTCCTCGACAGTCTCGGCGAACAGTCGCGCCCGCGTTGCTTCGCGCTGAGCTGAGCGACGGTCGACCCCCTTGGTTGTTCCTACCTCTTGGGCTATGCCCTGAGTTGCCATACAAGCATACTAACGCGCGTTAGTAACGCGCGTTAGCCAAATGGTTGCATGCGGCCTGTGGGGGATGCGGATGCAGCCGCGGCATCGCGGATCATGGCGGCGAACTTGCCTCCGGTGATGTAGACGGTGTGCTCGAATCGCCCTGCGAAGAGCCACTGATTCCCGCGGCGGGCGTAGGTGTCCTCGTAGATCGCTCCAACGTCAACAATCTCGAACTGCCCGTCCCAGCGCGCACCGTTGCGGTTGAACACGTGTGCTCTGCCCGTAGCCGAATCGGGTCCAGTGAAGCGGACCTCGTGAGTCGAGGTGGAATGCAGGCAGAACTCAAACGCTGCCATCGCGTCGGGCATCCACGCGGCCAGTTCGGCGGGGTTGCCGACGATTCCACCGGCCGAGGTGTAATCGATGACTGCATCGGGCAGGAACAACGACTCCCAGCGCGACCAATTTCGGTCGTCGATGGCATAGGCGTAGGCCGTGAGCAGGTCGGCAATGGCCAAGCGGTCTGCCAGCCTTTCCTGGTCAAGCACACGCCCGTCTAGAGACTCATCAGGTCCGAGATTTTGATCGTTCATTTGCTCCACTCCTCAATAGCCGAGATGGTGTCGTAGTCCGTCACCGCGGTGACGGCGCGGGAGATGTTGGCCTCGGTGATCGGCCGCCCATAATTCTCGGGAGGGCAGATCAGCCACCCAATCACGAGTCCCCAGAGCGCTGCAGTTCGGCACTGTTCGAATGCCGCCTCAGGCGCTGGTGCATTGTCCACGCCGTTCGCCCGGAGTTGATCTAGATACTCCGCAAGCAATTCGCGTTCATGAGCACGGCGAACCTGAGGGTCAAGCGAGGTCACCATCAGATAGGTGACGTCATGCGCCCAGCTTCCTCGCATCATTAACTGCCAGTCCAACAGGCCACCGCGCTCACCTGGCAGAAGGTAGGTATTACCTAGGTGCGGGTCACCATGCAAGAGCGTGGTTGGTGTGTCGCAGTGTCTGCGTTGCACCAGCCAGAGCAGGTCCCATAACTCGCTGAGGCTACGACCCAACGGAGCGATCAGATCTTGTTTGAACGGGTACCGCTCTACCTGGTCCTCGATCAGTTCTAGGCCGATGAGGTCGAAAACCTCGAACATTCCCCCACTCATCGGAGTGGCCACCCAGGCAAGGTCATCGTCGAAGCGGGGGCTGTTCCAAAAGCGAGCGTGGAGCGTGGCAAGGTGAGCGAGGATCGACCGGACCTCGTTCAGACTCACTGATTCGATGGCAGATGGGAACCGAGCGTCGCGACTAGTGAGGTCCTCAAGCAGCAGCCCGAACCGACCTGTGCTGGGGTCGAAGTGGCTGGCGAACGCGGTAGGCGCCTCGATCTGGAGTTCATCGCGCAGTTCGCGGTAGAAGCGCACCTCGTTCTCATACATCGCTGCCGGCGCATGAGGGGTCGCTAGCATTGTCTTCAGGATCAGCCGTCGAGGCGGTTCTGAGTCCGAGCCGGGAGCGTAGGTGAGGTCGAGCACTACCCGGTCAGCAGTGGATGCAACACCGTCGCCGCACCGCTTGGCCGCAACAATCTCTAGGTGCTCAACAACAGCATCCGGCCATCGCTCGGACAACGCCTCGGTGAGCACCGCCGGGGAGAGATCGTCGAGGTTCGCCGGGAACACAACCCCCGAACGTTCCGCCGTCACGAGTCAGCACCAAGTACGTGCACAAACTGCTGGCGGAACATCGCGACCGTTGCAGCGAAGGTGGCGGTGTCGGCGAGTGCACTCAGCTGGGCAAGGCCCAACGCGAAGGTGATCCAGAACCATGTCGGGTCGTCGCCCTCGCCGACCGGCGATGCGGCAACCGTGTGAGCGGCGAGACTGCGTAGCGTCTCTACGATCGGGAATGGCTCCCCGGCTTGGAACACGTTTCGCAACTCGGGATGGCGGCGCACTTCAACGTACATCGAGGCAAGGAACTCGACGTATGTTGGATCTGCGGCGCGTAACGACTCGATCGCGTCAAGCAATGCTCGGGGGAAGGCCGGTTCGTCGGGAGCACGATTGACCGAACGTTGCAGTTCTTCTATGAGCCGGTCCTGAACGTCGATAAATACGGCCGTGAAGAGCTGAGCCTTTGAGCCGAAGTGGTTGTAGATGGCAGTGTGCGCCAGCCCTGCGGCACTGGCCACCGTTCTGTTCGACGTGGCCGCGTAGCCTTGAGCGGCAAACTGGTGCCGCGCGGCCACCAGCATCACAGCCATCGTGTCCTCGGTGGACGTGTTCGCGGGCCGCCCCCTTCGCCTCATCGTCTTGCCAGTTTCTGTCATTGGTTCCTAAACGCAATCTCGACCTGTCGAGTCAGGTCGGCTAGCGCAGCCCCTCCGTCGGCGGCGACAACGAGCCGTTCGAGAGCGCCGCTGAATGGGACCGTTGGGTCATATCCGTCACAGACCGGCAGCGGCCGCCCGACTCCGGCGAGTAAGGAGGCCGAGGAATTCGGTGTCCACAGGCCCGGCCACTCGTGCGGAAGGCGGCCTGTGCCAATAACTACTCCATCGGCCAGGGCAGCTAGGTCGACGCCACCATCAGCCTCGGGTCGACCGAGGATCTGAAGAGTGCAGGCACCCACCGGCACCGCTACTGCCAACTCGGTCACGAACTCACTCACGAAACTCACCGCAAAGCACAGCCGAGATTCAGTCAGGTGCCAGACCCAGCCGCCGTTGTAGTCACCTTGCTCGGCGAGGACGCCGCAGTCGGTGGCCGCAAGCGGTGCGGCGAGATGAGCCGTGATGGTGAATCCATTGCACAACGTGGGTGTGTTGTCCTCGAACACACGCTCGCCTGGCCGGAGTTCAACACGTGACGCTCCAGAAGGCCACGGCAGAAACAGGTGTGGCAATCGGTCGAAGACCCCGTCGCTGAGTGGCAGGACCCCGTTCCGTTCGGCTTCCGCATACCAGCGCGCCACGAGCTGCTCACGCATCTCTGGGTATTGATCGCCCAGATCGTGGTTCTCGGCAAGGTCGTTTCGTGAATCGAACAGGTGCCAGTGATCAGTCGCAAAGTCCGAGCTGCCCGCAATCAGGTCGCGTTCGGCGTGAGTGAGCTGGTTGATGTGATTCGTCACGACCTTCCAGCCGTCCACGTACATTGCCCGGCTTCCCCAGCACTCGTAGTACTGCGCAGTGCGCTGGT
>JBIKPA010000169.1:0-6337 GCA_044357715.1 Microthrixaceae bacterium | reverse complement strand
GTCAGATTGAGGATGGCACGCCGCTCGCAAGGTTGGGTACACCAGCTGAGGTTTCAGAGTTAATCGTCTTTCTTCTCTCTGATCGATCTGCCTATCTGACGGGGCAAAATCTAGTGCTTGACGGTGGATCTCTACTCAACTCGGCGCAGATGGATTCTGTGCTCGGCAACATGCTTGATCTGTACTCCTAACGGATCTAGCCAATAACTGAGCCAGATGGCCCCTTGTGCAGATTTTTGCCCTGTCTAGACTCATTGACACCTTCAAGAGGTCTGAGATGATGCAGCAGTGATGATTCGCACGAGGTACAAAGATGATGATTCGGCTTCTGGCTCTGCCGGCGTGGTGGTGTTTTCGTCGATTTCTCTCGGCGAGGTTCCCGTTCGCCGGATCTATCTTGCTTCGGCAATTCTGATTCTCAACGTGTGTGATGTTCTACTCACTCGGGCCGTGCTTGACCGGGGCGGTGTTGAGGGCAACCCGCTCATGGCCGGATTGATGGAGGGTCTTGCGGCACCGCTTGGCGTAAAAGCTCTTGGTGCGGTGGTGGTCGGGATCTTGTTGCTCGTTTCCCCTGCTGAATCCAAGTTTGCTGAGCGTGCGGTGGTGACCGTGGCAGGGCTGTATTTGGGCATTGTTCTGTGGAACGCATCACTACTTGGAATACTCATCGTCGGCTGAGTGGGTCACTGATGGAACTAGAACCTGTTTCAGTTTCATCTGACAGGGGATTGTCACTGGAGTTAGCATTCCCAAATGGATTCACCCACCGCACTCACTGACACCGCACTCACTGACGGATTGTCTCAGTTGGACCCCGAACAGATCCCCAAGATCGTCTCTGTTGATGATCATGTGATCGAGCCTGCTGATGTGTGGACTTCTCGTTTGCCCTCGAAGTACTCCGAGGTATGGCCGCGCACAGTGCAAGAACGTGGTCATATGAACTTTGTTGGTGGTGTGTTTTCCTACGAGCCATCAGAGGATGGCGAACTCAGCGACTGGTGGCTGTACGAGGACAAGAAGATTCCTCAGACTCGCCTCTCTGCTGCGGCGGGCTTTGATCGCGATGAAGTCAAAGTGGTGGGCATTACGTATGAAGAGATGCGCAAAGGGTGTTGGGATCCGGTTGCTCGACTCGAGGATATGGATGCCAACTGGACTGAGGCTCAGATGTGCTTTCCGTCTTTTCCAAGATTTTGTGGTCAGACCTTTATGGAGGCCCAAGACAAAGAACTCTCTGACTTGTGCGTCAAGGCCTACAACGACTGGATGGTCGAGGAGTGGTGTGGTGGCTCCGGTGGACGTCTGATCCCGCTCACCATTATTCAATTGTGGGACGCTGAGCTTGCCGCTGCCGAAGTCATTCGCAACGCGGCTCGTGGCGTAAGAGCCGTCTGCTTTAGCGAGATCCCGCCATATCTAGGCTTGCCTTCGATTCATACTGATTACTGGGAGCCCTTCTTCCGTGCGTGTGCAGAGACCAACACCGTCATCAACATGCATATCGGGTCGAGCTCAAAGATGCCGTCAACCTCGGTTGATGCCCCAGCAGCGGTTGGCTCGACTCTGACCTTTGGAAACGCCATGAGTTCTATGACCGACTGGCTCTACTCAGGTTGGCTCGAGAAGTTCCCTACGCTCAAGATTGCGTATTCAGAGGGGCAGATCGGCTGGATTCCATACATCTTGGAGCGCGCCGACAAGGTCTGGCATGACAACCGAGCTTGGGGTGGATTTGGCGACAAAGTTCCCGAGCCGCCGTCTACCTACTACTACCGACAGATGTATGGCTGCTTCTTCGACGACGAATACGGCCTAGACAATCTTGAGAAAGTCGGCGTGTCTAACGTGTGTTTCGAGACTGACTACCCGCACTCGGATAGCACTTGGCCCCACTCCCGTGAAATGGCAATCAAGCTTATGGGCCACCTTCCCACCGACGTACTTCGCAAGCTGATGCGCGGCAACGCCATCGAGATGCTTGGATTGGATCTTGATGTCTGAGTCCACTTATCGCCTGACTATCGGAGGAGAGTCTGTAGAGGGCGCCGCCGGAACCTATGAGATCATCAACCCCGCAACAGAAGAAGTTGCCGGCCTTGCACCTGAGGCCTCGGTTGAACAAGCCAACGCTGCTGTTGAAGCGGCTGCAGCGGCCTTCGAGTCTTGGTCAAGAACCAGCCCCGAGGAGCGTTCGGCTTTGCTCGATCGTGCCGCAGATTTACTTGACGCACACCGAGACGAAATCGTGCCAGTGCTGCAAGCCGAGACTGGCGCCACCATGCGCGTGGCCAAAACCATGCAGTTCCCGCAGGCCTCGGCGCGGTTGCGACGCTACGCCAAAGGCGCTCTTGAGTCACCGCTCATTCCGCTTGAGCCTGCAGTGTCTGCCACTACCCCGCTCGCACCAGGAGGGTTGATCTCTGCAGTTGCCAACCGGGCAGCCGTTGGCGTCGTTACTTGCATCACCTCATACAACTTCCCAATGACAAACATGGCGGGCAAGATCGGCCCTGCCTTAGCTATGGGCAACACCGTGGTGGTCAAGCCAGCACCACAGGATCCACTCGGAGTCATCCGCATGGTGGAACTCATGAATGAGGCCGGTTTTCCCCCTGGTGTGATCAACGTGGTGACCGGGCTCGACACCGCACCATCCGAGGCTGTGGTGGCCCACCCGCTGACCGACATGGTGTCATTCACAGGCTCGACCGGCGTTGGTCAACGCATCGGCGCTGTGTGCGGAGCTCAGATGAAGCGTCAGCTCATGGAACTTGGCGGCAAGGGTGCCTGCATTGTCTTTGAAGATGCAGACCTGAAGGCTGCCATCGGGGGAATCTCATCAGTTTGGGCGTTTCACTCTGGGCAGATCTGTACTTCACCAACCAGAGTCATCGTGCATCGTTCGGTATACGACCACCTAGTTGGCGGCCTCACACAAGCCATTGGTCACCTCAAAGTTGGTGACCCGCTCGAGCGTGACACCGTGGTTGGCCCCGTGATTTCTTCTGCGCATCGCGATCGCATTGAGGGCTACATCGCAACTGGTGTTTCAGAGGGTGCAACCCTTGCCGCTGGGGGCGCTCGCCCTGATATGGAACGAGGGTTCTACGTTGCTCCGACTTTGCTAGTGGACTGCACAAACCAAATGACTCCCGTACGAGAAGAACTCTTTGGTCCAGTCGTGGTGGTGGTTCCCTTCGACGATGAGGATGAGGCCATCGCAATAGCCAATGACAGCGACTACGGCTTGTATAGCTACGTGTTCTCAAAAGACGCCTCGCGAGCGTGGAACGTAGCCCGACGGTTGCGCTCTGGAAACGTTGGAATCAACACCATGCAACGCAACAACGAGGCCCCTTTCGGCGGGTTTAAGCAGTCTGGGGTTGGCAGGGATGGTGGCCGATTTGGCCTGTATGCCTACTCCGAACTGCAGTCAATCGTGTGGCCGGGCTGACAAGGTGCATCTCTACGAAAGGCTATGGTCCACACCATGAAGGCACTTGTTTGGGACGGCGCAGAAGCAAAAGTTGAAACCGATGTACAGGTCCGTGACCTGCGCGCCGGAGAAGTTCGGGTTCGCATTGATGCAGCCGGGCTGTGTCATAGTGATGTCTCAGTACTCAACGGAACAATCATGTTTCCTCCGCCCGTGGTCCTCGGCCACGAGGGTGCTGGCGAAATCATTCAGATTGCACCTGACGTAACCAACGTTGTTGTTGGCGATCATGTGGTTCTGTCCACGCTTGGTAACTGTGGCCAATGCGGAAGCTGCGATCGCGGCAAGCCAACGTTTTGTCGGCAGTCGCTCGGCAAGTTGTCTCGACCGTTCACCCGCGGCGCGGGTGAGGATGTAAAGAAACTGTTTCAGTTTGCCAATCTTGGTGTGTTCTGCGAAGAGACAGTGGTGAAAGCAACGCAGGCTGTCAAGATTCCTGATGAGGTTCCACTCACCTCGGCCTCGCTTATTGGCTGTGGTGTGCTGACTGGTGTGGGAGCAGTGTTTAATCGGGCCAAGGTTGCTCACGGCGAATCGGTTGTGGTGATTGGGGTTGGTGGAATCGGCCTAAATGTCATCCAAGGAGCAGCGCTGTCTGATGCGCTGCCCATCATTGCTGTAGACACCAACCCGGGTAAAGAAGCCTTTGCCAAAGCATTTGGTGCCACGCACTTTATTTGCCCCGATGGCCCAGACTTTGATTTGGTTGAAGCAGTCAAAGAAATCTGCCCGAACGGAGTGGACTATGTCTTTGAATGCGTTGGTTCAACTGCGCTGATCCGAACCTCGACCGACTTGTTGGATTGGGGCGGAACGCTAGTGATGTTGGGTGTGCCCAAGATGGGTTCCGAGGCCAACTTTGTGGTGAATACGATGTATAACGACAAGACAATTATGGGGTGTCGATACGGATCGGCACGTCCGCAATACGACATTCCCCTCATGGTCAAGCTGTATCAGGCAGGCAGATTGAAGCTGGATGAGTTGGTTTCTGCCACGTACCCGATTGAGGATTTCCAGTTGGCTCTTGATGAACTCCACGATGGCAAGCTCGCTCGCGGTGTTTTGACGCTGGCCTGATTGAACGACTGATGCCACTTCCTGGAGATTTGAGCGAACTAGCTGCCCGGGTCTCCAACTGGGGTCGTTGGGGCGAGGACGATGAGCTCGGATGCGGCAATCTTCTCACCGAGGTTTCTGCTCGCCGAGGTGTGTCCTCGGTCCGTTCTGCCAAGCGGGTTTCGCTTGCCGTGGACCTTCGCTCAGACGGTATCCAAGTGGGCCAACCTGCTCGAAGGTTTAACCCGATCCTGACCACTACCTCACTGAATGAGCGCGATCAGTATGCCCCAGGAATCTGGGAAGGCACCGATGACCTGCTCATCATGTCTACTTGCGCCGGTACGCATATCGATGCCCTCTGTCATATCTCCTATGACGATCTGCTCTACAACAACTTTCCCACTTCACTTGTGACAGCCTCTTCGGGAGCTGCCAAGTTGGGTGCAGAAAAGCTGCCTCAGATTGTTACTCGTGGGGTGCTGCTTGACCTTCCATTCGTTAAGGGTGTTGCAGGTTTGGATGAGCTCCACCCGGGCTACTCAATCACTGCGGAAGATCTTGATGAGGCAGTAGACGCTGCTGGTATCACCATCGAATCCGGCGATGTGGTCTGCATCCGGACAGCCGAGATGCGTCACTATCGAGCGGGTGACCGGCAGCGGTATGCGGTTGGAAAGAACTTTCACCTGCCAGGGCTGTCGGTGCAATCAATCGAGTGGATGCATCGCAACGATGTAGCCGGAGCGTTTACCGATAGCTACGCCTATGAGGCACTCCCTCCTAGCCTTGCAGACTGGTCGGATTGCTTAGCAGTCCACATGATTCAGCTGCGAGACATGGGGCTGCTCCAGGGGCAGAACTGGGACTTTGAGGATCTCTCGGTTGCATGTGCGGATGCTGAGCAGTGGGATTTTCTGCTCTGTGCAGCGCCCGAACCACTAGTGGGTGCAGCATCTGCACCTGTTGTTCCCGTCGCAGTGTTGTGAAGCACCAAACAAGAAACAAATCCTTGCGCCAAGGAAAGACGTTTGGCATCTGGGGGTTCGTTGCCACCTTCGTGCTGATTGCCCTTGTTGGCTTAGCGGCGCTGCTGGTGATAGGAACTCCGAACACACCAACAGAACCAGTGTCAGGTGACCTGACTCCAAATACCTCGCTTGGTAAAGGCTAGGCCTCGCCAGGGTGACCTGCTCGGCCTCTCTATGATGAGAACTTCATTCGCGAGTTAAGACAAGGGAATTGCAGATGTTGCAGGGGCGCACACTTTGGAAACTGTTGGAGCAGCGGGTGAATGCAACCCCCGACGCTTTGATGATGGTGGACGAAGACATGCGGACACTCACCTTTGCCGAGTTCTGGGTTGAGGCTGAACGCGCCGCAGCCGGTCTGCATTCGGCGGGAGTTCATGCCGGTCACGTGGTGTCTTGGCAGTTGCCTACTTGGATCGAATCTATGGTTCTAGCGGCTGCGCTGAGTCGTCTTGGAGTTGTCCAAAACCCCATCTCTCCGAGTTGCCGGGAAGCAGAGCTAACTCACATCACTGCTCGGTCACAGCTACTGGTGATTCCCTCAATATGGGAAGGCTTCGATTACGAACAGATGGCAACCGAACTGGCTCAGGCCAACGGTTCGATCAGGCTCCTCATTGCCGATCGTGCGCTTCCGCAGGGTGACACTGCGGTGCTTGAGCCCCTTGCAGAGAATCTCCAAGACGACGAACCCGCCGCGAGTTGGATTTTTTACACATCTGCCGCTCAGGGAAAATCCAAAGGG
>JBIKPA010000180.1:0-6060 GCA_044357715.1 Microthrixaceae bacterium | reverse complement strand
CCATTTGCAGCAACCGCATACCACAATGGCGAATTCGTCGATCTAACCGAAGCCGACTTTAAGGGCAAATGGGCCGTTGTTTTCTTCTACCCAGCTGACTTCACCTTTGTTTGCCCCACCGAACTCGGCGACTTGGCAGACAACTATGCAGAGTTCGTCAAGCTTGGCGTAGAGATCTACTCCGTTTCTACCGACACCCACTTCACGCATAAGGCTTGGCATGACTCCTCAGAGACCATTGGCAAGCTTCAGTACCCAATGATTGCCGACCCAACCGGACAGATCTGCCGGAACTTTGACGTGCTCATTGAAGAGGCTGGCCTAGCCGACCGTGGAACCTTCGTCATTGACCCATCAGGCGTCATCCAGCTCATCGAGGTCAACGCCGGCGGCATCGGCCGTAACGCTGCTGAACTGCTTCGCAAGGTCAAAGCCGCTCAGTATGTTGCCGCTCACCCAAATGAGGTCTGCCCAGCTAAGTGGGAAGAGGGCGAAGCCACCCTTACCCCAGGACTCGATCTAGTCGGCAAGATCTAACTGCACTGAACTTGCGCCAAGCGGGAGCAGGCTTCGGTCTGCTCCCGCTCAGGCACTAGTTCACCCTCTGATCAACTACCCCTCCGATTAACTACCCCCCCACCCCCAAAAAACACGGCGCAGCCCACCCGGCCTCACCATGTTGTCTCAAAGTGGAGATATTTATGCTTGACCAGTCGCTCATCACTCAGCTTGAAACGCACTTCAAGAAGATCTCTCAGCCCATAGAACTCGTGGCCACACTTGACCAGAGTTCAAAGTCGGCCGAGATGTTGGAACTGCTCACGCAGATCGCTGCCCTCTCTGAACTCATTACTCTGACCGAGCACAGCCCCGAGAGCGACGAGAGGGTGCCTTCGTTTGCCATAAATCGTGTGGGTACAGACGTAAGCGTCCGCTTTGCAGGCATTCCCCTTGGCCATGAGTTCACCTCGCTAGTGCTTGCACTCTTGCAAGTCGGCGGCCATCCCTCAACGGCCTCTGAAGAGACGCTCGAGCAGATCCGAAATATCGAAGGCGAGTACTTCTTCGAGACCTTCTTCTCGCTTACCTGCCAGAACTGCCCCGACGTTGTGCAGGCGCTCAACTTGATGAGCACAATCAATCCGAACATCCACCATGTAGCGATCGATGGTGCATTGTTCCAAGACGAGGTTGAGTCGCGACAAGTCCTAGCCGTGCCGAGTGTGTTCCTCAATGGTGAGGCCTTTGACCAAGGACGCATGTCGTTGGAGCAGATCGTCGCCAAACTCGATACAGGATCAGCAGACCGGGCGGCAAAACGCATCGCCGCCGAAGCCCCCTATGAGGTACTCATTGTGGGTGGCGGTCCAGCGGGTGGTGCTGCAGCAATTTACTCAGCACGTAAAGGGATTCGCACCGGGATAGTCACCGAAAGATTCGGCGGACAGGTCCTTGACACCATGGGGATTGAGAACTTCATTTCGGTCTCTCGCACCGAGGGCCCAAAGCTTGTGGCCGCGCTCGAGCAGCATGTTTATGACTACGAAGTAGATGTAATGAACCTGCAGTCGGCCAAGCGTCTGACTGCGCCAAGCGAACAGACCGGCGGGTTGATCGAGGTTGAACTCGACAGCGGAGCAACTGTGCGGTCTCGTACCGTGGTGCTCTCTACCGGGGCCAGGTGGCGCTCGATGAACGTGCCCGGCGAGCAGGAATACCGAAACAAGGGAGTCACCTACTGTCCGCATTGCGACGGGCCGCTGTTTAAGGGCAAGCGAGTTGCTGTGATCGGCGGAGGAAACTCTGGTGCCGAAGCTGCAATCGACCTAGCTGGCCTTGTTGCCCATGTCACGCTGATTGAATTCGACGACCACCTACGCGCAGACGAGGTGCTTCAGCAGAAACTCCGCAGCATGGACAACGTTGAGATCATTGTGAGTGCGCTCACCACCGAGGTGCTCGGAGACGGATCCAAGGTGACCGGCTTGAACTACCAAGAGCGCCAAAGCGGAGAGGTTCGCGGTCTGGAACTCGATGGCATCTTCGTTCAGATCGGCCTGCTGCCAAATACAGAATGGCTGAAAGACACCGTTGAGTTGTCACCGCGCGGCGAGATAGTGATTAACGATCGTGGCCAAACCTCAATTCCAGGAGTGTTTGCGGCAGGAGACTGCACCACGGTGCCGTACAAGCAGATCATTATTGCCATGGGGGCTGGGTCGACTGCTGCGCTCAGCGCCTTTGACCATCTGATTCGCAATGCTGCTCCAGTAGAGATACATCAGGGTGCGAGTGCCGAGGCACAAGAGCTTGCCGAGGCTGGTGCCTAAGTGAATCTGCGGGATCTGCAGTACCTAGTTGCGGTTGCAGACCTGCGACATTTTGGGCGAGCAGCCGAGGCCTGCTTCGTGAGCCAGCCCACCTTGTCTACTCAGATCAAGAAGTTGGAACGCGAGTTGAGCGGAGAACTCATCGAGCGCAATCCGCGTCAGATTCTGCTGACCGAGCTTGGAGCTGCGGTGGTTGAACGAGCGCGGATCATTCTGATTGAAAGCGACAACATTCGAGACCTTGCACGCCGCGCCGAGGATCCGGAGTCGGGCAGCTTAAAAATCGGGCTGTTCCCAACGCTTGCTCCGTACTTGTTACCCCATGTTGTTCCGCAACTCCATGCACAGTTCCCAAAATTGGAGCTGCTGCTCGTCGAAGAAAAGACCTCGGTTGTGCTTGAGCAGCTGCGATCAGGAGAGCTAGATGTAGGAGTGCTGGCCCTACCTGTTCACGATGAGCAGCTACATCAAGAGTTGTTGTTCTCAGAGGAGTTTCTGTTAGCTGTTCCAGCCGAGCACCCATTGAGTGGTGTGAGCAAGCCAGTTGATGTTTCAATTCTTGCGAACGAAAACCTGCTCTTACTAGAAGAAGGCCATTGCCTGCGCGACCAGGCGCTTGCCATTTGTCAGCTATCTGGAGCAAGCGAACGTAGCGGCTTTCGGGCAACCAGCCTAGAGACACTTCGTCAGATGGTCGCAGCCGGAGTAGGTGTCACGCTGCTGCCAGAATTGGCAGTTCAGCCACCCATTCCCAACTCCCCGTCGATTTCACTCCTGCGGTTCTCTCATCCTGTGCCAACACGGCAGATTGCCATGTTCTGGAGAGATACCAGCGTGTATTCGCAGTTCCTGCCACAGGTAGCAGCGGTGATCCGGGAAATCATCGAGGATCTGCTCTCATAAAATCTGGCCCGAGTAGTGCCCGAGAGATAGGGTACCGGCGCTGTTGCATGATGAAGGTTTGCCATCAATACAGATAGGCCCGCTCTGAACGAGACACCGAATCCCCTACGATCACGGATGGAAATTCACCCCAAGCGCTCGTTGGGTCATGCCTCGGCTGCTATCGAAGCCGTTGCAGCACATGCACCCTCTGGCGCCGTTCTGCTCTGCTTGGTTCAACATGCGAGCTACTTTTCGGCTATCTCGGAGCAGTACGCCTCCTTGGCGCAAAAAGGTGTGACCGTTGTGGTGGCCTATACGGGAGATCGCGATCCAAGCCCCGGCCTGCATGAGGTTCATCTGGATCAAAACAGCGCCCTCTGTAGCCACTGGTCAGTGACTCTTCTCACCCCAGATTTGGGTGCCTATCTGACCGCCGAAGATTTGGTTTCTTTCGACCCTCGACTTCAAGCTGTAGAACCCGGTCGTCAGTTCGCTGCAGCATGGGGGTTCGGTCGCAAGGACGCAGCCCAAGTGGCCGAGTACTACATAGACCAAATTGAGTCTGCGTTAGCGCCAGAGGTGGTCGACTCCTTCAGGTTGAGAATTGCCCATGCTCGACTAACAGACCCTTCACCCGCAGAGGGCGCTCTTTGCGCAGCGACCGATGCGATTCTAGATAGATCCATTCTGGTGGAGCACCGACTTGCCCAAGCGAGAACAGCGCTCGATCTTGAGACGCTCGCTGCCTCACAAGATGCCCTGACCCAGTTGCTCAACCGAAGAGGGTTTGATAGGTGGGCATGCATTGATGAAGGTGTCGGCGTGCCCCTGCCGCGCGTTGGCCTGATTTTGATTGACCTCGACCACTTCAAGGCAGTGAATGACCGCCTAGGCCATCAAGCAGGTGACCGTTTGCTTCAAGAAATTTCGAGGGTCTTGAAGGAAGGAACCAGACCGAGCGACATCGTGTGTCGCTGGGGCGGAGACGAATTCTTGATTGCCTGCCCGAGTGCAGAACTCGAGGAGCTTTCCGAGATTGCTGAGCGACTCATCTCTTCGATCTCGGCACTCAACGCTGAGGGCATGTCGATCAGCGCCTCGGCCGGGCTTCGTGTGGGCTCGCTTTCTGCAGAAGGCCTACTCGAAGCAGACTCTGCGCTCTACGAGGCCAAGTCACGCGGCGGCAATTCGACGATGGCGGCTTCACGTCCACAGCCCTAAATACCCCTAGGCGCTCATTTCTGACTTGATGCGAGCAAGTTCCTTGGCCTTCGCTCTGGCTAAGGCGGGCCAAAAGTCTTGGATGGGGAATGGGAACTCCAGATCGCACCAGCGTTTTCCAACAATGAGTTCAATCCCGTAGTACTCCATGAACTTGCCGGAACCTTTACCCCGCTCTTTGGGCGATGACAAACCCGCCGTTTTAACCCACTCCTCCTCAGTCAGCTCACCCTCTGTGTTCCAATAAGGCTGCTTCCAGGTAGTTTCCTCGGCCCCATCCTCGGTGCGTGGGTCCCACCATGCGTGAAAGACATAACCAAGTAACGGGTTCAGATGCTGAACGAGTTGCTTGTTGAGCGCAGAGAGACTTTTCACCTCGATCAGCCGCAGAAAATCTTCAAGGTTGCGTACCATTCCGTCCGAGGTGACCTCGCTCAGCTGGCCTTGCCAGTTGCAAGCCAGACAGCCGTAATTACCTGTCCCAAGACAACAGCCACCAATGTAAATCTCGGTTTCATTCCGTGCGAACGCTTCCGTTGGCATACCCCACAGGATGGGTCTGATCTTGTCCTTCGCACAGTTCGGGCAGAGAGCCGGAGTGTTGACCGGATGCTTCATCAGGCTGGGCTCATACAAACTCATGAGGAGCCTCCTTCGCGAAGTTCGTACTCCTGAAGCGCCATGACTGCTGCTGCTTGAAACGCTTTGGGGCCGTCATACCAGGTGCCGAGTTGTTGGCCAGCAGAGATGAGAGCCTCTTTTGCTTCTAGCTCTTGCAGGTGTACCAGCCAAGCGGCTGCCGAGGTTGGCGTTCGATTTGCAGCGGCTACGCAATGCACAAACACTTTGCGGTCTTCGAGCAGGTACTGCTCAAGTGCTTCAACAAGCTCTTTCAGTAGCAGCGGCAGGTTTGGGTTATCGGCTGCATTGGAGTCGATAAAGCCGAGCACATGATGCTCAACCCCTAAAGGAACCTCATTTGTTCCCATGCGGCACAACGACACGACCGTGTCTGCCCCATCAGCTACTGCACCAACGAGTGCCCCGACGTTTCCGAACTCGATTCCAGAAATTTCGAGTCGGGAAGGATAATCGCCGAAGGTTTGTTTGTAATACGGCAACCAGGTCTCTCTGTCGGGCCACGGGTTTGTAGGGTCGCCGCTCAGGTACACGCCGCGAGCTAGGCGCTCTAGGTCTGCGCAGTGACGAACTTCTTCGGAGTAGATGCGGTGGCCGTGCAACTTGCGCCGCCATTGGAACGGCAGAGCGGTTGCGCCCCAGCGTGCCCCGAGGAGGGCTCCGGCAATTGCGGCCACGGTGTCGGTGTCTCCCCCGGCTCTCACCACCTTCTCAAGTACTCGCTGTAGGTGTGTTGCATGACAAGGCCCGTCTAGCACTGGAGTTGAACAGATTGCAGCTAGTGCTGCTTGAAAGGCGTGGACCACCCAGCCGTTATTGGTGAAGTCTCTTGGGTCTGCTGTTGTTGCTTCTTCAATCAGGTGAACCCAGCGTTGTTGGCGCTTTGCTGTGGGCAAGTACTCAACGGCGTCCAGTAGTGGCTCGGCCCAGTCCCATGGGGTTGCAGAACCGGGGGCGTTATGCAGCGTGTAGTCAATCGCAACTG
>JBIKPA010000200.1:0-5053 GCA_044357715.1 Microthrixaceae bacterium | reverse complement strand
CTAAACCCGAGTCAACTACGCCGAGCAGGGGAAGCCAGACAAGTGGCTTGTCTGGCTTCCCCTGCTCGGCGTAGTTGACTCGGGTTTAGGACATTCACGGCGCAACAATTCCGCTCACTGGTACCGCAAGGTTACGGTCAAGAAGCTGGCCATCACCAACTTGGCAGTTAGTACTGCTTCCCCAGCACCGGATGCCGTCAACGCCCGATGCGCAAGAGTGTAGGTCGCGTTAGGGGCTGATTGAGTATGAGGGAATGCGCGGACAAAGCCATTTCCCGAGGGGCCAATTAAGGTGATGGACAACTCAACTGCGATTGTTCCGGCGGGGATTCCACAACCAGGTGCCGCGCCGCCTTGGGCTTCGAACTGCTGACCCGTGCCGGTTACTTGCAGATCTCGTGAGGCTCCGTTTTGTATGAAGCGCCCCCGCAGATCAAGGCGGGTATCTGCCACTCTGCATGGGGTAATCGCGGTGTACCCAAGCCCCCCAGTCTTGGCGGCGGCAGGCTTGGGCAGTGAGACTATTTCCACGCCGATGCTGAGGAGTGTTCCAAGTAAACAAGTTGCGAGAAGCAGGTGGAGTGGCCTATTTGACAGTTGTCGAGCCAGCGCGGTCGCGAACATTTCTACTCCTTTGATGCCGAATTTCCGCCAGCTTACATACAGCATGTTTCTATATTCAAGGGCACGGCGCCTCTTTCTGAAAAATCTCGACTAATTAGCCCTCCAAGTGGCGAGCACATTGGCCGAGCGCCCCGAGCGTGACGTCTCTGGAGTTGGCAGTTCGCGCTGTGATCCGTCATCGAGGACTTCTGAGAACTCGTAGCCTAGGGACGCCAAAAACTCCCAAGCCTGCCGAGCGCTTGTGCCAGCATCATTTGCTCGTGGCACGTACTCAAACAAGATGATCGGATGCCAAGTGCCCAGTACCTGCTCGGCACCTTTGAAAGCTGCCAACTCTGCACCTTCAACATCGATCTTTATGAAGTCCACTCGCCCGGAAAGCAGCGAATCGAGCGTGTCAATCTCGACGGATTCAGTGGTCCCTGCGGACTCATGAGCCTGCAGATCAAAGGCGGCTCTGCTTGGGTCCCCATGGTGTTTCAGAGTTAGCGCCCCGGGTTTGTTTCCTACAGCTTTAGATATGACCTCGGCGCAGCTGTATTTGTTGAGCTCAATATTTCGTTTTAGGACAGCACAGAAACGCTGCGACGGCTCAACAGCGATTACTCGACCAACCGGCCCCACAACCTGACAGAGGGCAATGGTGAACGCCCCGTAGTGGGCCCCAAGGTCAACGGCAGTGTCGCCTGGCTTTACCCAGTTGCGCAGATGGGGAAGTTCAACCTCGTAGGAATCACGCATGACATAAGCAAGCTTCGACATACCCCTCCACTCGGGCGGGCACTCGAACAGGCAGTCGTAATAGTCGAATTTTACAACTGTGGTTTTGCCACAGGCCGAGAGCACCCGCCACCAAAGTAAACGTCGAAACCCACGTACTGGGTGGCCGGTGCCTTTGAGTTCCTTGACAAACCAACGCAGCCGGCTTCTGAACGCAGAAATCATTTTCGAATCGTACTTGCCCCGGTAATCAACTCGCTTTTTTTGCCTCCCAGAAGCGCAGTTCCTACCCCGGCTGTTGCGGCTGCGCTCAGCGGTCCTAAGATGGAGGAATGTTGTTGGCAGCAGACATGGTCTGGCACTTTTGGTTAGCAGTGGTTCTGGCAGTTTCGGCAATTGGTGTGCTGGGCCTCATTATTGGCCTGTACGTGACCAAGGTATCGAGTACCCGCTATCCAAAATCTGAGAACTGAGACGGTCTTTAGCCCATGGGAGACGCTGTGGACTGGGCGCTCGCGGAGCGAGTAGCCACACGCGTTTGCGGCACGGAGCCGTTTGCATCCTCGTATCACGCGGCTGGGATGGCGCGTGACTTTGCAGAAATGACTGAGCGAGCTCAGGTCTATGTCGAAAAAGAAACTGGCCTGACCTCTGCTGCTGGCCAAGCACGCGCCCGAGTAGTTGACCGCACAGATTGGGTGCGTGCCAACCTTGCGAGTTATCAGCGACTCCTAAAGCCTGTGCTGGGGCGACTAGACGAGATGGGTGGAGGGGTAGCTGGTTCGCTCGGCGGCAAAGTGGCCGCTGTAGAACTCGGTGGTCTGTTGGGGTGGATGTCGAGTCGGGTGCTTGGCCAATATGACTTGTTGGTACTCGAGGATGAAAATCCAGAAGATCAAGACTTGGTGTATTACGTGGGACCAAATATTTTGGGCCTTGAGAAACGTCACGGGTTTCCCCCTAACGAGTTTCGACTCTGGGTTGCATTGCATGAGGTCACGCACCGCACTCAGTTCACCGGAGTTCCGTGGTTGCGGCCCTATTTTCTTGGGTTAGTGACTGAGCTAATGGGCGCAGCGGAACCCGACCCCAAACGCTTGTTTACAGCAGTTGGTCGCGTTGCAGACAGTGTGCGCACTCGCAGCAACCCACTCCAAGACGGGGGGATTGTGACGCTCTTTGCTTCTCCCGAGCAGCGCGATGCAATGGATCGAGTTGGCGGACTCATGAGTCTGCTCGAGGGTCATGGTGATGTGACGATGGACCGAGCAGCACTTGATCAGGTGCCATCGGCAGACCGCTTTGCGAGGGCGCTTCGAGCGCGACGCCAAAACATGAACTTAGGAGCCAAGTTCTTGCAACGACTGATTGGCCTAGAGGCCAAGATGGCGCAGTATGAGCAAGGCGAACTGTTTATCGAAGCAGTAGAGAAGGTGGGAGGGCCGGCGCTCCTCAACCGAGCCTTTGAAGATCCGCTACATCTTCCAACCTTGGTTGAGATTCGAGACCCTTCGCTCTGGATTGCTCGGTTGGGTCCTGCCGTGACAGCAGCGTGAGTCGCCCCGCCCCTCAGAGCGAAATTGGAGCGACTACGGCGAACAAACTCGTCGCAGCACTATTGCAACGCTGCGAGTTCCCGAGTGCTCAACTGGGAGTGACGCAACACCTGAACTGCGCCGTATCTGGTGGCCCAGACTCAACTGCTTTGTTGGTATTGGCAGTGGCAACAGGTGCGCAGGTCACTGCACACCATGTTGATCACGCCTTACGTGCGGGCTCTGATCAAGAAGCTTTGTTCGTTGCCGAATTATCGGAAGGCCTTGGCGCAGAGTTCGTCTCGCTAAAAGCAGCGGTTGAACCCGGCGGAGACCTCGAGGCTCGGGCGCGCTCGGCGCGTCGTGAAGTACTACCCGCTGATGCACTGTACGGACACACTGCTGATGACCAAGCCGAGACACTCATGATTCGTTTGATGCGCGGTACTGGCCCGGCTGGTTTGGCGGGGATGCGTTCGCAGCAACATCCACTGCTGGGTTTGCGTCGAAGCGAGACTGAACGGCTGTGCGCCGAGTTAGGCGTTCAGCCATTTTGTGATCCCAGCAATACTGATCCTCGTTTTGTTCGCAATCGTGTGCGCCACGAGGTGTTACCGCTACTCAACTCGGTGTCTGCGCGTGACGTGACACCGTTGCTGTGCCGATTAGCTGACCTTTGCGCTGAACAGGCTGACCTGATCTCGACTCTTGCCCAGACTCAAGACCCAACTGACGCCAAGCAGTTAGCTGCGCTTCCCTCTCCATTAGCAGCCGAGGTAGTTCGTCTGTGGTGGATCAGAGCTACTGGAATCGGATACCCGCCTGACGCCGCGGCAATCGATCGTATTCTTTGCGTTGCGGCGGGCGACTCAGTGAGTTGTCAGGTGAGCAGCGGTTGGAGCGTGATGCGTAGTGGTGGCCGGTTGTCTCTTCAGCAGGTGACCATGTCTAGAACGGCTACTGTCGAAGCACATGAATGAACCCTCTTCTGCTGCCCAGCACCGTCTCACCGAGGACCCGAATATTGGTCGGGTGCTACTCACCGAGCAACAACTCGCCGAGCGGATTCAAGAACTCGGTGCGCAGATCACAGAGGAGTATCAGGATCGTCGTCCGCTCATGGTCTGCGTGCTGCGTGGTGCGTATGCCTTTACTACTGATCTGGCCTTTGCGATTGACTTGCCAGTAGAGATCGACTTCATTGCCGTCTCTTCGTATGGGTCATCTACAAGAACCTCGGGCGTGGTTCGACTCGTGAAGGACCTTGACGTAGACCTCACAGGTCGAGACGTCATTCTGGTTGAAGACATTGTGGATACTGGCCTGACGCTGCGCTACCTGCGCCGCAGCCTAGAAGTGAGGGGGCCGGCGAGTCTTGAAGTTTGCACCCTGCTCGCCCGTGAGGCCGCAGACCTTGAGGGCCTTGGCGTGAAGTACGTGGGCTTTACTATTCCAGGTGATTTCGTGGTGGGCTATGGCCTAGATGTTGGCGAAAAATATCGCAACCTTCGTTACCTAGCTGTCTACGAGCCTGACGAGGTAAATACTCCATAAGGTCGTAACCTGTCAGCGGCTTCGAATGCACCCACCCAGGGTCATGTTTCTTTTGCGAAAGGCCCGAGCACATGAGCCAGATCGATATGTCTCCCTCCAGTGGAATCAATCCTGTAGAGGAGCAACTCGACCCCAGAGTTATTGCCCCTGAGAACGACCTAAACATCCCTGATCCCACACCTCTGGCGCCATCGATGGCCCCGGCTGTAGATCTTGAGCGGATCCAAAAAGCCGTTCGAGAAATTCTGATCGCCATCGGTGAAGACCCCGATCGTGAGGGGGTACTTGATACTCCCGCTCGCGTGGCGCGGATGTATGCCGAGACTTGCTCAGGTTTGCACGAAGACCCATCGCGGCACCTGAAGGTCACCTTCGATGCTGGCCACGATGAGATGGTCATGGTTCGAGATATCTCGATGTACTCCATCTGCGAACACCACCTCGTCCCGTTCTTCGGTAAGGCCCATGTTGCCTACATCCCCAATGTGGATGGCCGCGTCACGGGATTGTCAAAGTTGGCTCGACTTGTGGATGGGTTCTCTCGTCGCCCGCAAGTACAAGAGCGCCTCACGGCACAAATTGCCGACGCTATTGAGTCCTCGCTTGATCCACGCGCAGTA
>JBIKPA010000041.1:0-15639 GCA_044357715.1 Microthrixaceae bacterium | reverse complement strand
CGCGGTACTCGTTGTAATTGAAGCGGAGCACATGTGTATGGCAATGCGCGGTATCAGAAAAACGGGAGCCTCTACGGTGACTTCGGCGGTTCGCGGATTGTTTAGAGATGACATTGCTGCTCGCTCCGAGGCCATGCGCTTTATCGGAACAGGTCATTAACTTTGAGCCGGTTAGCCCAGCCAAATCAGGCTTGCGCTCAGGTTATGGGAGTGCTCAATGTAACGCCCGACTCGTTTTCTGACGGTGGCGAGCACGAGTCAGTGCGGCAAGCGCTGATTCACGGCGAGCTGATGCTCGCCCAAGGCGCACACGTGATTGACGTGGGTGGTGAGTCCACTCGGCCAGGGGCACAGCTAGTTGACCCAATCGAGGAGCAGCGCAGGGTAGTTCCAGTCATAGAAGCGCTCACCGATTTGCTCGCTGAAACCTCAGTGCGAATCTCCATCGATACTCGCAATGCCGCTACTGCTATTGCTGCTGTTCAGGCGGGGGCAACCCTGATCAACGATGTCAGTGCATCGCTCTGGGGAACTGCGGCAGACCTTGGAGTGGGTTGGGTTGCAATGCATATGCAGGCTGACCCACCCACCATGCAGAATGCGCCGACCTATGAAGATGTTGTGGGCCAAGTACGGGCTTTTCTCGTTGAACGGGCCGAGCTGGCAATTGCTGCTGGGGTGGAGGAGGTCTGGGTTGATCCAGGTATTGGATTTGGTAAAACCACAGCGCACAACCTTGATCTGCTTGGCCATCTTGACCAACTCGTTGCAGAGGGATTTGCAGTTGTGGTGGGGACAAGTAGAAAAAGATTTCTCGGTGAGTTAATTGCTCGCTCTGACGACGGGTTTGGGCCGTTTACCCGAGCTGAAGTGGGCTCAGATTTACCAGAGGAAACCCGCCTAGTTCCCACGAATGAAAGGGCGGACGGCTCTCTAGCCACGGCAATGTGGGCCATGATTCAGGGTGTGCAAATGGTCAGAGTGCATGAGGTCGAATCTGCAGTTCAGGGCGCAAAAATACTCTCGGGGAATATCCTGATCCCCTGACATCGCCTACGATCGCATCTCCAACAGATACAGAAGTTCGATTTTTGGGATCGAACTCAGGGAGGAGGTGGCGACATGGCAGCAAAAGGCAAGTGGGCGCAAGGAATTCAGCCCCGTCACTTTCACTGGGTGATCCAAGATCAGCTAGCAATCTGTGAGCGTCCGGGCGGATTTGGGCAAAATCACCGCAAGGTTCGCCGGCAAGAAGAGATTATTTGGATCCGAGAACAAGGCTTCGACTTTGTGATTTCGGTCTCATCAGCGCCAAACAACCTGCATAGCTACGACGAACTCGGGGTGAGGTGGCGTCATTGGCCGTTCCCGCACGCCGAGGACCTTCCGCAGTACTTGCAGCGAGCGTATAGCGAGCTTCGCCTGCTCCTTTCCGAGAACAAGAAACTGATCTTTCATCAAGATGAGTTGTCGGACCGCCTCGTTGGCTTTTTGGCCGGATATTTGGTCTGGAACGAAATGGTGCCCGAGCCGCCTCGCGCAATCGCCATGACAGAGCACATCACTGGACGGCAAATTGGCGCAGACGGTCGGCAACTTGTCGGTGAAGCAGCGCGCCTTGTGGAACTGCGCTGAAGCTATGACTGCGATGACCCCATGAGTGATCACGGCTTGGTACAACCACCGGATCAGATTTGCTTGCATGGCCTGCGAGTCGTGGGCATCGTTGGTGTACTCCCCGAGGAACGGGTTCGCGCCCAGCCTTTGCAGATTGATGTTGACTTGTTTGTGGATCTGACTGCAGCGGGTAACACCGATGCACTCACTGACACTGTGGACTACGGCGCAGTCTGCGATGCGCTCGACGAGACGGTAAGAACTGCTCAGCCTGAGCTCCTTGAAAATCTTGCGGCTCAGCTAGCTGCTGCAGTTTTTGGAGTTGATCCACGCATTGCAGGCCTGCAACTTTCGGTTGCAAAGCTCCGCCCACCCGTCCCTCATGACCTGGCCTCCTCTGGCGTCACCATCACGCGCCACCGTCTCGCATGATCTCTAGCGAGTCGGTAGCAGCCGAAGATGAGACCCAGAATGCACCGATTAGGGCTTTCTTGTCTTTGGGATCAAACCTGGGCGACCGCCGGGCCTACCTGCGCGCTGCAGTGGACTCTCTGCCTGATGTGGTTGCAGTCTCTCCGCTCTATGAGACCGACCCGGTGGGCGGACCCGAACAAGGCGCGTATCTCAACCTAGTAGTCGAACTTGCCACGAGCCTTTCCCCCGATCAACTCCTTGGCATTTGTCACCGAATCGAAACGGCCTCGGATCGTGTTCGTGATGTGCGCTGGGGTGCGCGAACTTTAGATATAGATATTCTGTGGATGCAGGGAATTCAGCAAGACAACCCCCGGTTGACGATTCCTCATCCACGATGGCAGGAGCGCAGGTTTGTGTTGGCACCTTTGCGAGACTTAGCACCAGACCTTGTTACAGAAACCGAATTGAACCTTGCCGAAGGAACCATCATTCAGGTTGAGCCTCTCTTTGAGAGATGACGGCGCAACGGGTTCGAATAATTGGTGCTGGTAAAGCCGGAGGATCCTTTGCATTGGCATTGGATCAGGCCGGTTGGAGTGTTGATCTAGTGAGCCACGAGCAGTTTGTGGATCCAGCGTCTGCGTTAGAGGCTCGCAAGGCGAGATCAGATCACGTAGATCTGCTGTTGATCTGCGTGCCAGACCCTGTCGTTGCTCAGGTTGCCTCGGTGATTGTGGCTGATGAGTCAGTAGTTGTTGCCCATTGTGCTGGTTCGCTTGGGTTAGAAGTCCTCGCTCCTGCAACACGGGTGGCTTCAGTGCACCCACTAGTTGCCCTTGCAGACTCCGAGCGAGGGGCCAAAGCCTTGCAGGGCGCATGGTTTGCAGTCTCTGGAGATCCGTTCGCTACCAGCATCGTGACAGCTCTCGCCGGCCGGGCAGTACAAGTGGCCGAAGCGGATCGAGTCCGCTATCACGCCGCCGCTGTGCTTGCTTCAAATCATCTCGTTGCGCTGCTCGCCCAAGTGGATTCCATTGCGAGCGATATTGGTCTGCCGCTTGAAGCTTTCTTGGACCTTTCTAGGGTCACGCTCGACAATCTGTCTGAGCTTGGACCTGCGGCAGCGCTGACTGGGCCAGTTTCCAGAGGTGACTGGTCAACAGTGATGCGGCATCTGCAGGAGTTGGATACGCAAGAGCGCCAGCCGTATCTGTCACTGGCTCTGCGAGCCGCAGCGCTTGTTGATTCAATGCCATCTTCAGCCGAGCTTGAGCAGCTTCAGCAGGCATGCGAAAAACACGTCAGAGTCCCGACCCCTCCTGGGGAGGGTCCGGGACTCTGATCGGTTCCCGCCGGAACACAAATATCTTCGTCTAAACCCAAGAATTAGTGAATGGGCAGAACCCCTAGCGAGCAGTTCTAGGCTGCGCAGGTGAAAACTCTGACAACAATCTCTGAACTTCGAGCAGAGATTGCGCCATATCGCATGCAGAACAAGCGCATCGGGCTGGTTCCAACCATGGGTTACTTACACGCTGGTCACGCTTCCCTGATCGAACGGGCAGCTTCCGAATGCGATCTGGTCATCACCACCGTTTTTGTAAACCCTTTGCAGTTTGCAGCTACCGAGGATTTGGACTCGTACCCGAGAGACGAACAAGGCGATGCGCGCACTGCGAGTGCTGCTGGTGCAGATTTGTTCTTCTTGCCTTCACTCAAGGAGATGTACCCGCTTGGCCGTGAGGGTGTTCTTAGCTCGGTCTCGGTAAGCGATTTGTCATCGGTGATGGAAGGAGCATCTCGGCCAACTCACTTTGCTGGGATGTGCACAGTGGTTGCCAAACTCTTCAACATCGCAGGCCCATGCACTGCGTATTTTGGCAAGAAGGATTTTCAGCAGTTGGCCATCGTGAAGGCCATGGTGCGTGACCTTTCCTTTGACGTCGAAGTCATTGGCTGCGGCATTCGTCGCGAGGAAGACGGCTTAGCAATGTCAAGCCGCAACGTGTATCTGACCCCCGAACAACGAGCTGCTGCGCCGGTACTCTTTGCGGCGTTGCGGGCCGCTGCGCAGGCTCTCAGTAACGGTGAAACCTCGGCGGAGGTTCTGCGTGCAACGATGACAGACGTGATCAACACTCAAACACTTGGGCAAGTGGAGTACCTAGAGATTGTTGATCCAAGCACTTTGAGCCCTGTGACTCAGGCTGACCTGCAGAGCCGATTTTTTGGTGCAGTTCGCTTTGGGTCAGTGCGGCTGATCGACAATCTGGATCTGACTGAGCTTGATCTGACTGAGCTCGATCCAGCTAACTCTCACCCATCGGCTGGCGAGTGACTCCTCAACCACTTGATCTTTTAGTGCTCGGCTCAGGCGTTGCGGGGCTGTCTGCAGCAGTGCGCGCTGCGGGCACTCATGGTTTACGCACTGGTGTAATCACCAAAGGCGGACTTGATCTTGCAACGACTCGGTGGGCTCAGGGCGGTGTAGCTGCAGCGCTGTCTGGCAATGCTGAGGAAATCGATTTACACCTAGCCGATACCTTGGCCGCGGGAGCGGGCCTCTGCGATGTAGACGCCGTGCGCGTCCTAGTTGATGAGGGACCTCGGCGAGTAGAAGAACTTATTGCCCTCGGGGCAGAGTTTGACCGTGATGAGCGCGGAAACTTGGAACTTGCCCGTGAGGGTGGCCACTCGGTTGCCCGAGTGGTTCATGCCGGTGGGGCTGCAACAGGCGCAGAGATTGAGCGAGCGCTTGTGGCTGCAGTTCGCCGAACTGCAGCAGTGCTTCATGAGCACACCTTTGCCCTTGACCTTCTTGTAGAAGACGGCTGTTGTGTTGGCGTTCAGGTGATTGACCGTTCGGGGCAGGTGCACGAGGTGCGAGCAAAGAACCTGCTTCTAGCAACTGGTGGCGCCGGGCAACTTTTTGCCATCACTACCAACCCGGCAGTGGCTACAGGCGATGGCGTTGCGATGGCTCTGAGAGCAGGAGTTGCCGTGGCGGATCTTGAGTTCTTTCAATTTCATCCAACTGCGCTGTATCACCCAGGTATCCCGCGGCCGTTGCTGTCCGAGGCCCTTCGCGGGCATGGGGCGCTACTTCGTAACTCTGCGGGCGAGCGCTTTATCGATGAGATGCTGCCGCGCGATGTTGTTTCTAGGGCCATTCTGGCCCAGATGTTGCAAGACCAGACTGATCATGTCTGGCTTGATGCAACTGGCCTTGATCACTTTGCCGAGCGGTTCCCTACGATCTATGCAGACTTGGTTGCCGCTGGCCTTGACCCCATGACGGACTGGTTGCCCGTCGCCCCCGCAGCGCATCATCAGTGCGGTGGCATTGTTACTGATCTGTCGGGTGCCACCTCATTACCTGGGCTGTGGGCGGCAGGTGAAACAAGTTGTTCGGGAGTGCACGGTGCAAATCGTTTGGCTTCGAACTCTCTGTTAGAGGGCATGGTTTTTGGGCCGCGAGCGATTGAATCAATTGCAAGCGGTGCCTTTGGTCCAAGTCCTACAGGGGCCATGAGGTCGGTGCTTGGATTTTCTGAATCAGCGGATTCTTCGCTCAGCATTGGTGGGGTAGCCCTGCTAGTCGCCGAGGTAGAACACACAAGCCTCACGGGGGAGTCTCAAGGCGCAGCAACTCCCGAAAGCTTGCGGCGCTGCATCCAACAGGCAATGAGTACTGACGCCGGAGTGCAGCGAAGCGCCGAAAGCTTGCAGCGCGTATGGCAGGTGATCGGTCAAACCTTGGCCGATCTTGGCCCTATGGACCCGCAGAAAGTTTCAGTAGCAGAGGTTCGAAACCTGACTCAGATAGCGCAGACGCTGGTGGCTGCAGCGATGGCTCGCACAGAGAGTCGCGGCACGCATTCAAGAGTTGACTACCTTGCTACCGACCCTGCGCAAGCCCACCGATTAGTCGCAGGTCTGTAAGGCAACGCACTGCTGTAGATAATCTGCAAAACTTGGGTGTCATGACGAACCTTCCAGCAGATTCCAGATGGTTGAACCCGCCACTGTTCGAGGTGAAACAGGCTGTGGCTCGAGCACTTGCAGAAGACCTGTCCCCGTTGGGAGACCTCACTTCGGCTTTGCTGCCATCGCAATTGGGTGAGGCTCGCATTATCACAAGAGTCCCCGGCCGACTCGCTGGAACCATGTGTGTGACTGAAACCTTCGCTCAACTCGATCCAGAGGTCGAAGTTGCTTGGGGGCTTGATGAAGGAGACCAGATAGCCGCCGGAGATCAGTTAGCCGTGCTTCGTGGGCCTTTCAGTTCCTTGCTCACCGGTGAGCGTACGGCGCTCAATTTTTTGGGACACCTTTCAGGTATAGCGACGCTTACTGCTGCCTATGTTGCCGCCGCAGCAGAAGGGGGCAGCGCTCAGGTTTGGGATACAAGAAAAACGATTCCTGGGCTGCGGTCCCTAGCAAAGGCAGCGGTGCGCGCAGGTGGAGGCCGCAACCACCGAGGCAACCTTTCCGATTGGATGCTGATCAAGGACAACCACTTGGGCAGTATCGGAATCACCCAAGCTGTTGCACTTGCTAGAGATCGTTGGCCTGCTCGAACCGTGCATGTGGAATGTGACCGAATGGACCAATGCATTGAGTCGCTCGAGGCTGGTGCCGACGCAATATTGCTAGACAACATGAGCCCCGAGGAAGTCATGGCCTGTGTTGCCGCTGCAGAGGTTCGCCAAGGCGGGCAGCCACGCCGCACGCTGTTAGAGGTATCTGGCGGAATTACTCTGGAGAGTATTGCAAGCTATTCGGGCACTGGAATTGACATGATTTCGGTGGGGGCAATCACCAACTCGGCGCCAGTATTAGACCTAGGGCTTGACCTACTTTGAGTGGTCCTGAACCCCTCGAGACGGCGGCTTTCTCACAAGATTGTTTATAAACGTGCAGATTTGTTTGCAACAGACCATCATCTAGGAGTCCTGAGTCGCAGGAAGGCTCCACCATTTGGGGGGCTACTTCCTCTGACGTGTTGTTGCGGAGGCTTTCTTGCTGCTCGTAATTGATGTTGGAAATACCCAAACGGTGATCGGCCTCTATGACGCCGGTGAGCGTAGCCATGACCTAGTTGACCATTGGCGCCTTGCAACTCGGGCCGAGCGCACCAGCGATGAACTCGCTCTCTTTATTCGTCACCTCTTGGCAACCAGAGACCTTGATCTAAAACAAGACATCAAGGGGGTTGCAGTATCTTCGGGAGTGCCCAGCATTACCTATGAGCTCCGACGTATGTGTGAGCGCTACTTGCAGATTGAGCCAGTGGTTTTAGGAACCGGAGTGAAGACGGGTATGCCCGTGCTCTACGACAATCCTCGCGAGGTTGGCGCAGATCGAATAGCTAATGCTGTTGGCGCATTCGATCTATATGGCGGACCAACCATCGTGGTCGACTTTGGAACTGCCACCACTTTTGATGTGATCTCGGCCCCGGGCGAATACCTAGGTGGGGCTATCTTCCCTGGCATTGAAATTTCTATGGACGCGCTATTTGGGCGCGCTGCAGCCCTTCGCCGAGTTGAGCTTGTAGAGCCCCGCAGTGTGATCGGCAAAACCACGATGGAGTCGGTGCAGTCCGGGGCTGTGTTTGGCTACTCGGCGATGGTCGATGGCATGTGCGATCGAATCGAAGAAGAAATCGGTGAATCCACCATTATCGCAACGGGTGGATTGGCCAGTTTGATTGCCCCGATAGCTGAATCGATTGAGCATGAAGAACCGTGGCTGACCTTGCATGGTCTCCGCTTAATCTGGGAGAAGAACCAGCCGTGACTGAACCTGACGAATCAAGCGAAACAGAACCCGCTGCTCAACCCGCAGCCGAACAGGGCTCCCCGGATGATGCACGGCTCTACGGCTTTGAGCAGCCCTACACCTACGAGGTAACGGCTACTGCGGCCGAGCTTGCGCAACGCCACGAGGGCCTTGAGCCTGGCTCGGTGACAGGAGAGCAGGTCAGCGTTGCTGGTCGGCTGATGTTACGTCGCGTGCAGGGCAAGCTGGCCTTCGGAACGCTCGCAGATTCAACGGGCCGTGTGCAGTTGTTTGCTCCAGCGGCAACCACACCCGAGTTTGAGCATTTCTGCGAGCTCAACCTAGGGGACTGGATCGGCGTGGCTGGAGAGGTCATGACAACTCGTCGCGGAGAGCTCTCGGTGCGCGTTGACTCCTGGACGCTACTTGCGCCTACCCGCCGTTCCTTCCCAGATAAATGGCACGGCATGACCGACACTGATACTAGGTATCGGCAACGGTATGTAGATCTGTGGGTGACTCAAGAAGCTCGTCTGGCCTTTCAGCTTCGCTCGGCCATGATGTCTATGACTCGCAGGTTTATGGAGGATCGCGGTTACCTAGAGGTAGAGACTCCTGTGCTGCATCCCATCCCCGGTGGCGCTCTAGCGAAGCCCTTTATGACGCATCACAACGCGCTAGATCAAGAGATGTTTTTGCGCATTGCCCCAGAGTTGTATCTCAAGAGGCTCGTTGTGGGCGGTTTTGAAAAAGTCTTCGAGATTGCTCGAGTGTTTCGTAACGAGGGAACCTCGACTCGCCATAATCCCGAGTTCACGATGCTTGAGGCATATGAAGCTTATGGCGATTACCACGTGCATATGGATTTGGTAGAGCAGCTTGTGCAGCATCTCGCTCTTGAGTTGTGCGGGTCTACCACTGTTACCTTTGATGGCCGCGACGTAGACCTTTCAGCCCCTTGGCGACGAGAGACTATGGCTAATCTCACCTCTGCACAGATTGGTGAAACGGTCAGTATTCATACCCCGATTCAAGAACTGCGCAAATTGTGTGACCAGCATTCGGTGCCGTGGAAAGACGCATACGGAACCGGAAAGCTTCTGTTGGAGTTGTACGAAAAGACCACCGAGCACCAACTGTGGGATCCAACTTTTGTGATCGACTACCCAACCGAGGTTTCACCGCTGTCTCGCGAGCATCGGAGCGAGCCGGGCCTTGTTGAACGCTTCGAGGGAATTGTGATCGGTCGTGAACTGTGCAACGGATTCTCTGAGCTCACTGACCCGGTCGAGCAGCGAGCACGGTTCCACGAGCAAGCAGCCCAGAACGCTGCAGGCGATGATGAAGCCATGTTGATGGACCACGATTACCTCCGATCGTTGGAGTACGGGCTCCCTCCCACGGTGGGTCTTGGAATCGGAATGGACCGCCTTGCGATGTTGCTCACAGACGTGCAGACCATACGAGACATCGTGCTTTTCCCAACGCTCAGGCCAGAGCAGGATCCCGGTGCCTAGCAGTCACGCTAGCGACCAAGGCACAGGTGCCCGGGCGCAGGCTTCATCTGGATCACTTTCGGTGTCGGGTGTTAGCAAATCATTTGATGGTGTCACCACGGTTTTGCGCGGAGTTGACCTTGTTGCCGAGCCCGGTGAGACCGTTGCCTTACTCGGCCCAAGCGGATGCGGAAAGACAACACTTCTTCGCATCATGGCAGGCCTAGAATCTGCCGACACAGGGCAGGTGATGTTGGGTAATCGCTGCCTCAGCGGAGCAGGTGTGATGGTGCCGCCCGAACAGCGTCAGATCGGAATGGTCTTTCAGGACTGGGCATTGTTTCCCCACCTGTCAGTGGCTCGAAATGTGGGTTTTGGGTTGGCTCGTGGTGAGCGCAAGGAGTCCTCAAGGATCGATGAGGCGCTTGAACTCGTTGGGTTACAAGGGTTTGGCGATCGCTCACCATCTAGCTTGTCTGGCGGGCAGCAACAGCGGGTTGCGCTTGCTCGCGCCATCGCACCCCGGCCCTCAGTTCTGCTTCTAGATGAACCGTTTTCTAACCTTGATGCCTCATTGCGGGTACAGGTTCGTACGGAGATACATCAGCTGTTACTTCGCCTTGGAATGACCACTGTGTTTGTGACCCATGATCAAGACGAGGCCTTTGTGCTTGGTGACCAAGTCGCAGTGCTCAGAGATGGCGCTGTATTGCAGTCGGGGCCTCCGGCGGAGCTCTATCAGCATCCGGCCACGCGCTGGCTTGCTGGCTTTGTTGGCGATGCAAACTTTCTGCCTGGCCGAGCGCACGGAAGCCTGGTGCAGACGGCATTTGGTGAGTTAGTCCTGCACCAACCGGCTGAAGGTGAAGTCCAGGTCTTGATTCGACCAGAGGACATCATGATTACTCCAGCGAGTGCTGGTGTAGAAGCAGATTCTTCCATCAGTGCAAGAGTCGAACTCGTTGAGTATCTGGGTCATGGCACTGCGTACTTAGTTACTCAGAATCAGCCGGATGAACTTGATGCGGGCCAGATTCGAGTGCGCCGGCCTTCGCTGCCGATACTGGAGCGGGCGCAGCTTGCCCAGTTGCATTATGTGGGCGGCCCGGTTGTGGCGTTCCCCGATGCAGCCGGTATTGGGTAGGGTGATCAGTATGTTGATCATCTCTGGAATTATCTCATTCGATCCTGCCAAGCAGTCTGAGTTCATAGCCCTCACGGTGCCACTTGTAGAAGCGACGTTGGCCGAGTCCGGCAACGTCACCTATGGCTTCTGGTTCGACGGAGCCGATCCGGGCCGGGTGCGAGCCTACGAGGAATGGGAATCAGAAGAAGCCATTGGCTCGCATATGGGAACGGCACACATGGCAACCTTCCTAGAGGGCATGGCTAGCGTGGGTGTTACCGGTGCCGAGTTGCATCAGCATGTGGTGACTGACTCAACTCGAATTATGTAGCAGGCCAAACTACGTCGCAGCAGCCTCGACACTGTCGAGCAGATAGTCTGCCGCGGCACGTAATCCAGTCACTCCCGGGCTCGCCGGCAGTGAATCAAGGGCCGATCTTCCCGTGTCGGCATAGCTGCGCGCCCGGTCGATAGCTAGACCGACACCTTTACCAGCGCAGATGATGCTCGCTGCAGCATCTCTAGTAGCTGCGTCAAGGGGCCCGCCGAGCATGTTGCGAAGTTCTGCTCCCTGAGGCCCTGCCAGAGTGAACAGCACGGGCAGGGTGTAGACGCCTTCTTCTAGGTCATGGCCAGTGGGCTTTCCCATCTCTGCATCACTCGACACCAGATCTAGTACGTCATCCACAATCTGAAACGCCATCCCGTAGCTATACCCGAACGTGGTTAGGGCATCGATCTGCGGGCGAGGCAACTCAGCAACAATGCCGCCGATCCTGCAACTTGCCGCAAGCAGCGAGGCAGTCTTGCCGTCAATTGAGCGCAAATAGAGGTCTTCGGTTCTCTCTACCGAGAAGGAATGCTCCAACTCAAGGAGTTGGCCTTCGCAGAGTTGCCCGATGGTGTTTGCGAGAAGCGCTGCAACCTCTACACCGAGCGATGCTGCAAGCTCGGATGCCTTTGCAAGTAAGTAGTCACCTGCCAAAATTGCTTTGTGGTTTCCCCAGCGAGCATTCACGCTGTCCACGGTTCGGCGTACCTCGGCTTCGTCCATCACATCGTCGTGGTAGAGCGAACCAAGATGCACCAGTTCAATCGCCATGCCCCCGGTGATTGCTTGATCTGAAGCCGCAGCATCTGCTGTGAGCGCAGTCGCAGCAGCGGCAATTGTGAACCCGGGCCTCACCCGCTTGCCTCCTGCAGCGATCAGGTGCGTGGCAATCTCGGTCAGGAACGGGTTGTCGGAGCAGACAGAAGCAATCAGTTCAGTCTCGAGCCGCTCAAGGTCTTCAGCCATTGAGGGCATGACTTGCAGTGGATTTGAACCTGTCACGGTTCAGAACCTAGTTCCCCGACGCAGTCTGGCCCATGTCGCGGGAATGAGTTCTTTATTCTGCGCATGTTTCATGGCGGATTTTCTTCGATCTTGACTAGCTCAATAGGTGCCAATTCCTATGAAGCTGTGAAGGCACTTGGGCAGCGCAGGGTGTTCATCGGAAACTCGGGAACTAGTTGTCCTCTCACGGCGTTACACTTATGCACATCAATCTTTCTTGGAGGCACCACCGTGTTTGAACGCTTCACCGACCGAGCCCGACGGGTGGTCGTGCTAGCTCAAGAGGAGGCCCGCCTCCTCAATCACAACTACATCGGAACTGAGCACATTCTTCTTGGTCTCATTCATGAGGGCGAGGGCGTGGCTGCGAAAGCTCTTGAGTCACTTGGCATCTCACTTGAGGCAGTGCGCCAACAGGTCGAGGAAATCATCGGTCAGGGCGGTTCCTCTCCCTCTGGTCACATCCCCTTCACGCCTCGCGCCAAAAAGGTGCTTGAGCTGTCGCTCCGAGAGGCTCTGCAGCTCGGCCACAACTACATCGGAACTGAGCACATTCTTCTTGGCCTTATCCGAGAAGGCGAGGGTGTAGCTGCTCAGGTGCTCGTCAAGTTGGGGGCAGACCTCTCTCGCGTGCGTCAGCAGGTCATTCAGTTGCTCTCTGGTTATCCAGGATCTACTTCCCAGCCCGGCGGCGGAGAGAAGGCCGGGGCTAGCACTGGACCTTCGGGCGAGACCCCTTCTGGCTCTTTGGTCCTCGATCAGTTCGGCCGCAACTTCACGCAACTAGCGCGTGAGAACAAACTCGATCCCGTGATCGGCCGAGACAGAGAGACCGAGCGCATGATGCAGGTTCTGTCTCGCCGCACCAAGAACAACCCCGTGCTCGTAGGCGAGCCCGGTGTTGGCAAGACCGCAATCGTCGAAGGTCTTGCTCAGGCAATTGCGTCGGACAACGTGCCGGAGACTCTGCAGGGCAAGCAGCTCTACACCCTTGACCTTGGCGCACTTGTAGCTGGCTCTCGCTATCGCGGAGACTTTGAAGAGCGACTAAAGAAGGTCCTCAAAGAGATCAAGACTCGCGGCGACATCATTCTCTTCATTGATGAGATCCACACGCTTGTTGGTGCCGGAGCGGCCGAGGGTGCAATCGATGCTGCTTCCATCCTGAAGCCAATGCTGGCTCGCGGAGAACTGCAAACCATTGGTGCCACTACCTTGGATGAGTACCGTAAGCACCTAGAGAAAGATGCTGCACTTGAGCGGCGCTTCCAAAAGGTCGTAGTTGATGAGCCATCAGTTGCTCACACCATTGAGATCCTCAAGGGCCTGCGCGAGCGCTACGAACAGCATCACCGGGTCACGATTACTGATCAGGCGCTCGTTGCTGCAGCCAACATGGCAGATCGTTACATCTCGGACCGTTTCTTGCCCGATAAGGCGATCGACCTCATCGACGAGGCTGGATCACGGCTTCGCATTCGTCGGATGAAGACCCCGCCCGATTACCGGGAAATTGAAAACGAACTCTCTGATGTGGTTCGTCAAAAGAAAGAGGCTGTCGAGTCTCAAGACTTTGAGGCCGCCGGGCTCCTGCGCGACAGAGAAAAAGATCTTCTGGCCAACAAAGAGGCCAAAGACGTAGAGATGAAGGCAGCCGGAGTCGACCTCTTTGATGAAGTCGACGAAGAAGCAATCGCCGAGGTGCTGTCACTGTGGACGGGAATTCCCGTGTACAAACTCACCGAGGAAGAGACCGCCAAGCTTTTGCGCATGGAGGACGAACTGCATCGCCGAGTAATCGGCCAGGAGCAGGCCATCAAGGCTGTGTCTCAGGCAATTCGCCGCACGCGAGCCGGCCTCAAAGACCCCAAGCGTCCGTCGGGTTCGTTCATCTTCTTGGGCCCATCAGGTGTTGGCAAGACAGAGCTTGCAAAGACACTGGCCGAGTTCTTGTTCGGTGATGAAACCGCAATGATCAGCCTTGACATGTCCGAGTACATGGAGAAGCACACCGTGAGCCGCTTGGTGGGCTCACCCCCCGGCTATGTGGGCTACGAAGAAGGCGGTCAACTCACCGAGGCTGTTCGTCGCAAGCCGTTCTCGGTTGTGCTCTTCGACGAGATCGAAAAAGCTCATCCAGATGTGTTCAACACCTTGTTGCAGATCCTTGAAGAGGGTCGCCTTACCGATGCACAAGGCCGATCGGTTGACTTCCGCAACACCGTACTCATCATGACCTCAAACCTTGGTACTGCCGATCTTCGCAAGGCGAATATTGGTTTCTCTAAGCGTGACGAGGCCGTGACCTATGAGCGCATGAAGGAAAAGGTCAACGATGCACTCAAGGCGCACTTCCGGCCTGAGTTCCTGAACCGCATCGATGACGTGATCGTCTTCCACGAGCTGTCCAAGGCCGAGGTAACCACCATTGTTGATCTCATGATCAAGCGTGTTGGTATTCAGCTGATCGGACTAGGCATGGGCCTTGAAGTCTCTCAAGAGGCCAAGTACCTGCTCGCTGATCGCGGCTACGACCCAACGCTTGGCGCACGTCCCTTGCGGCGAGCAATTCAGCGCCTTGTCGAGGACCCAGTCTCTGAGCGACTGCTCTACAAAGAGTTTGTTGCCGGCCAGACCATCATGGTTGATGTTGCGCCAGACCCCGAGGCTCCCGGCGAACAGATCTTCACCTTTACGGGTGTAGAGGGGTTCACCCCGCCGCCAATCGAGGAACTCGCCGTTACTACCGGCGACTAATCGCCTTGTTCTATCGCCGACTTCGGCTCCTCATCCTCAGTGCCGTAGCAGCAGCAATCCTGGCGAGTTGTCAGGTTGACTCTGTTGTCGCGATCACTGTTGATGAGGGCGGTTCTGGTCAGGTGGTCGTAACTGTTCGCCTAGACGCAGATGCCGCACAGCGTTTAGGTGATCCCTCAACCTCGGTTCGCTTAGAAGACCTAACCGCTGCGGGTTGGGTAGTGGAGGATCCGCGCCCAGATGCTGGCGGGGTGAGTTTGGTGGTGCGCAGAAAGTTCGGTTCTCCAGATGAACTAGCGCAAGTACTCGGAGAAATTGGTGGTACTCCAAGTGACCAGAACAGCACTGCGGTGTTTTCTGATGTGCAGCTCGAACTCGCCGATGGCTTTGCATCTACAAAGTACAACTTCTCATCCAACCTCAATCTGACGGGCTCGCTTGAGCAGTTCTCCGATCCGGAGCTCACAGCAGCCTTAGGAGGCCTTGCCCTGGCAAGAACCCCAGAAGAACTTCAAGCCGAAGGCCTCACCGCTGCTCAGGCTGCAACCCTGAAGCTAAGCGTTCGCCTGCCGGGAGAACTTGAGCAGACAACGGGAAAAACTGCTGAGAATACTGCTGTTTGGGAGTTCCCGATGAGTGGCGGAACTGCTAGTTCGGCCAAGTTGAGTGCGCAGTCCTCAGATACTCAGGCCATGCCAATGCAACTGCTCACCGCAGCGGGAGTGCTGCTAGTTCTTGCAGGAATCTTCTTGACTGTCGGGCTAGTGCGACGCAGAACCTAACCGGGGCCCTCTGCTCGGTTATGTGCACCAAGACTGTCACTGCTGCGTTCTAGGGTGCATGCATGGCTAAAACTCGCACAGTCTTTCGATGCATGAGTTGCGGAGCCGAAGCGCCAAAGTGGTCTGGTAAGTGCGCGAGCTGCGGCGACTGGAACACCCTCACCGAGGAGCTTGATCTTCCCTCGAGTATCGCTGGGCTCACTCACCCTCCGGTTCCGCCTGTGCCGATCACAGCGGTTCGGTCCCAAGATGGCCAGCCAGTACCCACAGGCATCCCTGAGGTCGACCGGGTGCTTGGCGGTGGCCTAGTACCCGGCAGCGTCA
>JBIKPA010000168.1:0-6401 GCA_044357715.1 Microthrixaceae bacterium | reverse complement strand
ATTCTGCCGATTGCTATTGAGTTTCTTCGCTCAAGGCGGAAGGGCAAATCCAAGGTCAACGTCTAAAAAGTCGCTACTGGGCGCAACTGCTTCTAGTATCTCGGCGTCCTTGTTGTAACGCGGAGCTCAGTCTCCGGTGGACTGCTCTGAGTTTCTGCGTAGAAACCTCTTTCTACGCATCTGTGATATTCGATTCTTTAGCCCTTGGGGGTTCTTTCAATGCCGCTTCACCCGTCCTTCCCGCAGGTTCTCGCTCTGAGGACTGAAGGCACCTTTCAGGTGTTCACACTCGGTAGCCAAGAGTGGTACCTGCTGATTTTCTGTGTGATCGTATCTTTCATCGCACTGATCGCTGGTTGGTTCATGATGCGCAGCGTGCTGGCAAAGGACGCAGGAACAGAGAAGATGGGTGAGATCGGCGCGGCCATCCAAGAGGGCGCGATGGCTTACATCAAACGCCAGTTCAAAACGATTTTGTTGATGGTGGTGCCGCTCGCAGTAGTCATTTTTGTGACTTCTACCGAAATCATCAACGAGTCAACCAAGGAAGGCCTTGACCGCGTCAACGCCGGACTCTTCCGAACGCTCGCATTCTTAGTCGGTGCCCTTGCCTCTGGGTTTATTGGCTTCTTGGGAATGTGGCTAGCCACCCGAGCCAACGTGCGTACCGCTGCTGCGGCAAAGACAGGGCGCATGGATGACGCGCTTCAGGTTGCCTTCCGTGCTGGCGGAACCGTTGGTTTGTTCACCGCAGGCCTTGGTCTGCTCGGCGCCACGCTCATCGTGATGATCTTTCAGAACACTGCTTCGTCAATTCTCATTGGGTTTGGCTTCGGTGGGTCACTGCTTGCGCTGTTCCTGCGCGTTGGTGGCGGCATCTTTACCAAGGCCGCTGACGTGGGTGCTGACTTGGTTGGCAAGATCGAAGCCGGCATCCCAGAGGATGACCCTCGTAACCCAGCAACCATTGCAGACAATGTGGGCGACAACGTTGGCGACTGCGCCGGCATGGCTTCTGATCTGTTTGAATCCTTCGGCGTGGTGCTCGTGGCGAACATCATTCTCGGTGTAACGGCATTCCGTGCGATTGGAATTGATGGGAATAACGCAGCGAAGGGACTGATCTTTCCCCTAGCGATGATGGCAGTTGGCCTGTTGGCCTCCCTGATCTCCATCTTTATGGTGAAGGCACGCGAGGGTGAAACCGACGCACTCAAGCCAATCAACCGGGGGCTAAATGTGGCATCGGTGCTGTCACTCGTCGGTGCCGCCGCACTTGCCTTCTTCTATGTTGGGGACCCGGCAGGCTCGACGGTGAGCAATGTTGGTCTGAGGATGTTTGCCGCCATCGTTGGCGGTGTGGTGCTCGGCCAGGTAGCAAGTCGAATCACTCAGTACTACACCTCAAGTCAGTTCAAGCCGGTTCGTGACATTGCCGAATCTGGTCGGACTGGCCCGGCCACCGTGGTGCTATCTGGTATCTCGAGTGGTATGGAGTCTGCAGTTTGGGCTGTGGTGGCTATAGCCGCAGCAATTCTGGTTGCGCTCGGCCTTGGCGGGGGAAGCACACTGTTTGCTTTCTACCTCGTTGCACTTACCGGTATCGGCATGTTGGCCACAACGGCCATCGTGGTAGCGGAAGATACCTTCGGCCCAATTGCTGATAACGCCCAGGGCATCGCAGAGATGGCGGGGGAGTTCCACGGTGAAACCGAGACCATCCTTGACGGCCTAGATACCGTCGGTAACACCACCAAGGCAGTGACCAAGGGATTTGCGATTGGTTCTGCGGTCATTGCTGCTGTTGCACTGTTTGCCTCATTCCGTGAGACCATCGCAGCTTCGGCCGATACCAAAATCGGCGAGGTTCTTCGTGCCGATAGCGTCGAAGCAGCGTTCAATGCAGTGGCAATAAATAGTGCAGACCCCAAGGTGTTTGCTGGCGCTCTTGTGGGCGGCACCGTCGTGTTCATGTTCTCTTCCCTAGCCATTCTCGCTGTGAGTCGTACCGCTGGAACAGTGGTGCAAGAAGTGCGCCGGCAGTTCCGTGAGAAGCCCGGAATCATGGACTACACCGAAAAGCCTGACTACGGCCCCGTGATTGATATCTGCACCGGTGCAGCGCTTCGAGAACTCACGACACCTGCATTGCTTGCAGTGCTCATGCCAGTAGCAATCGGATTTGGTCTAGGCGCCTATGCCCTCGGTGGCTACCTTGCAGCAACGATCGTAGTTGGAGCGCTCATGGCCAACTTCTTGTCCAACGCTGGTGGTGCCTGGGACAACGGTAAGAAGTACATCGAAGAGGGCAATCTTGGCGGCAAGGGATCAGATGTCCACACTGCAGTAGTCATTGGCGACACTGTTGGTGATCCGTTCAAAGACACTGCCGGCCCGGCTATCAACCCACTCATCAAGGTGATGAACCTGGTCGCCCTGCTCATCCTTCCGGCGATTATCGCCATGGAAAACAACAACGCTCGGTTCTTGATTGCAGCAGTTGCTGTGGTCATCGTGGTTGCCAGCATCATCTACTCCAAGAAGCAAGCCACTTCATTTGGTGATGATGAGGCTGATGCAGCGCCCGTCGCAAATCTCACCTGATTCGCTAGCAGCGCATGCCGCTTGCTGCGAGACTCACTAGATGCACGTTCCGCTTGAACCTGAGTTGGGCGATCTAGATGCTGTCCTCGCGCCTGCCGGGGATGCGTTGTTGGGTAAGGGGGTCAGTTGGTCGCTGGGAGTCGAGGATCGCCAGCAGCCAGCTGGCAGAGTCCTGGCACTGTTGCTAGCAGAGAATCTGCAGCAGTTCCGCAGCTTTGAATTCGGTGTGCTGAACGACCTTGACCCTGAGCAACTGCATGACTATCGAGTGTCTCTGCGACGAGCCCGGTCGCTGCTGAGTTCTGGCAGGTCCGTGTTTCCGAGTGCGCAGCGCAAGGAATTGCTGGATCAACTCGCAGAGTTTGGAAGAGTCACCTCTCGGGTACGAGATCTTGACGTTCTGCTTGAGGACTTGCCCCAGCTGTACCGCGCTGTTGGCCTTGGCGGCGAGCAGCATTCCTCTGAGTCGCAGGAGTTGCGAGCTGCACTACTGCGCAACCGGTCAGGTGCGTTTGAAGACTTGGCTGCTCGAATCGACCCTGAGGGGGGAGAAGCTGCCAAGTATCAGGCGATGCTGCGCTTGTGGAACGTGCTGGGCTCGGTGCACCGCCTCGGTGGGGATGACCCTGGCAAGGATGCCCTTCGACCGTCCGTTGTCGTTGCCCAGACAACCATCCTGAGGCAGTTCAGAAAGGTTCGATCAGCTGGCCGAACTGCGAAGAAAACAAATCAGGTCAGTGATTGGCACAGGCTTCGCAAGCGCGCCAAGGCCTTGCGATATGCGCTCGTTGCTTACTCGCCGCTGCTGAGCGAACCCACTGTGTCCGACCTAGTTTCTCGTCTGCGAAAACTTCAGAATGTTCTTGGCCTGCAACAAGACCACGCAGTGCAGATCCAGTTAATTGAGTCAGCAGGCCTCGATGCGGGCGGCCGCACCGCGCTGCTAGCCGGGGCAATCTCAGAACAACTCCGCCTTGAAGCCCTCAAAGATTTTCGGAGCTGCTCTGCAGCTTGGTCACGCTTTGATCAGTCAGGGTTCAAAGATGACTTACCGGCTGCAGTCTCGCTCTGATTTGTGATCTGACTGCTGGCCTGCAGCCTGCACCGCTGGCCTGATGCCCTACTGCTCAGGCTTCGTCTTTCTCAAGGGGTGGCAAGAACTCAAAGTTCAGGTCACCGAGGCGCACCAAGGTTGACGCAATCCATCCGCCCATTGCGCTGAAGTGGTCATCAAGGATAGAGCCATCCGCGAGCGTCGCCTCATCAAGCTCATAGCTGCCCTCATAGCTGACTTCAATGGCATGTTCGGTCTCGGTGAGGTCGTCGTTAGAGACGGCCTCAACGGTTGGACCTGATCGTGTGAGTCGTTCAGAGCCAATCATGGGACTCTCGGTGGGGAGTACATCAAGCACTCGTCGCGGATTTGGCGCTTCGGTCAGGCGCTGTATGCGCAGTACAACCTCAATGTCGATGGTTGGTGCCTCGGGGAGTTCTTCCTCGATGTACCAGGAGCGGTAGGCAGTCTGCGACCAAGTTGGCCACTCCAAGGTAAGGTCGGCGCGCACCCTTGGTGGGAGCCCTTCTCCCGGTACTCCGTAACTGGTTTCCCAGGTCAGGTCACCGAGCAACACATCGGTGTGGAATCTTTCCTCGAATGCTTGCCGCTCAAGGAGAGCGTTCTCCATTGCATCGCGAAGCGCGCCAATCGCGTCAGTGAAAACGTGGTCCAACATGTGTTGTGCAGGTTACAGGGCGCTACGGAACAAGATGGCAGCCCGTTTAGGCGGCAAATGCCGACTAAACCGATGCCAACGAGGACCCATCCACCTCAAAGAGAGCCGATGACCCGGCTTGGACCGCCGGCACAAGGCCAGCAGCCTGAGGCAGCACTTGCTCGGCATAAAAACGAGCCGTGGTGATCTTGGCGGAAAGGTACTCGGTATCTGCAGATCCGGCATCAAGTTCTGCCTGTGCTGCAAGTGCTTGCTTGGTCAGTAACCAGCCACCTGTCACGGTTCCAAAGATCCGCAAATAAGGGGTAGCTCCGGCGAGTGCCTGAATGGGATCCGCCAAACCGTTGGTCATGATCCAGTCGGTGACGCCCGTCAAGGCCTCTACTGACTCAGCTAGAGCGGTGCGCATTGAATCGAACTCTTTGCCAGCGGCCTCTAGCTGCGCATCCGTATCGCGCATGTTCTGGAGATGGCCGTTCACTACTGCGCCCATTCGCAGTCCGAGTTTGCGGCCAACAAGGTCCATTGCTTGGATTCCGTTGGTGCCTTCGTAGATTGGTGCGATCCGCATATCCCGATAGTGCTGAGCAACGCCAGATTCCTCGATATATCCCATGCCACCGAATACCTGAATTGCAGTAGAGGTGACCTCCATGCCTATATCGGTACACCAAGCCTTGGTTACAGGGGTGAGCAACTCTGCAAGGTCATCTTGGAGTTCGGCCTCTTCGCCCTCGAGTGCCCGTGAGAAGTCAATCGCAGCGGCGTTGTAGACGATGAGGGCACGCATGGCCTCAATATGGCTCTTCATAAAGAGCAACATGCGCCGCACATCGGGGTGTTCAATAATCAGTGCTGCATCTTTGGAGTCGCCACCGATCTTCCTGCCTTGTTTGCGCTCTTGAGAGTATGCAAGCGCCTTTTGGAATGCAGCATCGCCGAGCGCCACACCCTGAATGCCCACTGCAATGCGTGCAGAGTTCATCATGGTGAACATGGCCCGAAGGCCTTGGTTCTCTTCGCCGACTAGGTAGCCCGTAGCGCCGCCGTCGTCTCCGAAGCTCATCACGCAGGTTGGGGATGCGTGGATTCCCATCTTGTGCTCAATTGAGACGCAGTGGACGTCGTTTCGTTCACCCGGTTCACCTGCCTCAGTCAGAAGGAACTTGGGCACGATAAACAAAGAGATACCGCGGGTTCCCGCAGGCGCATCGGGAAGGCGTGCAAGTACCAGATGGATAATGTTTTCCGACATGTCATGTTCGCCGAACGAGATGTAGATCTTGATACCAGAGATTTTGTAGGTGCCGTCTTCTTGAGGCACTGCTTTGGTGGTGCACAACCCAACGTCGGAACCTGCCTGAGGTTCGGTCAGGTTCATGGTTCCCGTCCATTGCCCGGTCACCAATTTTCGAAGGTAGAGCTCTTTTTGCTCTTCGGTGCCCCATTCCTGAAGACACTCGATTGCTCCCGTGGTAAGTCCGGGGCACATGGTGAGAGCACCGTTTGCTGCAGTTTCAAACTCTAGAGCACAGGCTTGAACCGCTTCGGGGAATCCTGCTCCGCCAAAGTCAACCTCTGCATTGAGGCCCTGCCATCCGGCCTCTACGAACTTTGCGTATGCCTCTTTGAACCCGGCGGGTGTCTTGACGCCTTCTGGGGACCACACCAGACCCTCACGGTCGCCGGATGCGTTCAGGGGGCCGAATACCTCTTGCATAAACCGGCCTTGTTCCTCGAGTACGGAGGCAACGGTTTCTACATCAGCCTGAGCGTACAGACTGCTTTGTGAGAGCTTCTCTAGCTGACCAACATGGCGCAGGGCGAAGAGGGCATCTTTGATGGGGGCGCGGTACTCATACATTTGCTCATGTTACCCGTGGGTAAGTTGATCTACACCTTCAGAAGCGATTCGCGAACGTATTTTCTCATGCAACAACAGATCTATTCCAGGTGCGGCGTTTGTGGACGATGCTGGCTCATCACTGCGATCGGTAAGCCGATACCCACTGACTTGGTGCGCAGGCCCGCAATCTTCCGGCCAGGCTGCACCGCATCTTTTGG
>JBIKPA010000202.1:0-4985 GCA_044357715.1 Microthrixaceae bacterium | reverse complement strand
CCCGCAGCGTGCTAGCAACCACGCTCAGTAGGGATGCAGCAGCATTTTCTATTGCGCGCTCCTCGCTGTGGGTTGCAGCGATAGCAACTGGCGACCTGTCGAAGCTGCGCGTCGCATGTGAGGATGAGGTTCATCAGAATGAACGACTCCTAGCTCGGCCTGATTCGGCTGAGGTATTGCAAGAACTCTTGGCGCATCCGCATGTACTCGCCGCGTGGCTCTCGGGGTCAGGGCCAACGGTGGCGGCGCTGATGCCCGCTGGCAGTTCTGCAGATCTGACGGCACCTAAGCTCTTTGAGTCGGGGCGGACCCGAGTGCTAGCTGTGAGTGCCATGGGCGTGAATCAAATCTCAGGTACACCTAATACCTGACCCATTTGGTCGGGAATTGAATTGAATGTACTCCTGCCCTAGGGTGACCCATCGTTAGAGCCAATCTACGAGGAGCACAGATGACCGAGCAGTGGGGTTTTGATACCCGTCAGATTCATGCAGGAGCCGAGCCGGATCCGGTAACTGGGTCACGCGCTACGCCGATCTATCAAACAACGGCGTATCAGTTCAGAGACAGCGAGCATGCAGCGAACCTGTTTGCTCTGGGTGAGATTGGCAATATCTACACCCGAATCATGAATCCCACCCAGGGAGTTCTTGAGGCTCGGATTGCAAGCCTTGAAGGCGCAACCACCACCGCTGTTGGCCTTCCGGGTGCCCTTGTGGTGAGTTCAGGAATGGCTGCAGAGACGCTCGCCATCTTGAACCTGGCAGAGGCAGGCAGCCACATCGTGGCTTCAGCCTCGCTCTACGGTGGAACGTACAACTTGTTCCACTACACGCTTCCCAAAATTGGGATTCAGGTGAGCTTCGTCGAAGACCCTGACAATCTTGATGAATGGGCCGCGAAGGTTCAGCCCAACACCAAGGCTTTTTATGGTGAGAGCATCGGAAATCCTCGCAACGACGTTTTGGACATTTCTGGTATTGCCGGGGTAGCCCATGCCAACGGTGTCCCGCTCATCATCGACAACACGATTGCTACCCCGTACCTGCTCAACCCGCTGGCTCACGGCGCAGACATCGTGGTGCACTCGGCAACCAAGTTCATTGGCGGCCATGGCACTGCAATCGTTGGAGCAATTGTTGACGGCGGCAGCTTTGACTTCTCTGCGAACGACAAGTTCCCGCAGTTCACCGAGCCCGACCCTAGCTATCACGGGTTGGCCTACTGGCCTGCGCTCGGCGCTGGGTCGTACATCATCAAGGCTCGGGTTCAGTTGCTCAGAGACATCGGCGCTGCCGTCTCGCCGTTCAATGCGTTCCTGACCATTCAGGGAGTCGAGACTCTTTCGCTGCGCATGGACCGCCACATCGCAAATGCCCAGAAGGTGGCCGAGTACCTCGAGGCACACCCTCAGGTTGAATCCGTAGCCTACGCTGGTTTGCCCTCAAGCCCTTGGCATGAGCGGGCAAAGACCTATCTGCCCAAGGGTCCAGGTTCAGTGCCGGCCTTTGTTATCTCTGGTGGTCGTGAGGCCGGAATCAAGTTTGTTGAAGCCCTTGAATTGCATAGCCACTTGGCCAATATTGGCGACGTGCGCTCACTTGTGATTCACCCAGCTTCGACTACCCATAGCCAGCTGACCGAAGACGAGCAGCTGTACTCGGGCGTAGAGCCAGGGATGATCCGGCTCTCCGTTGGCCTCGAGTCCATCGAGGATATTTTGGCTGACTTGGACAAGGGCTTCGCAGCAGCGAAATAGTAGGCAGGTGACTTCCCTTCCGTATCCGGCCGAAACACCACGCAAGCGAGAGGACCTGCCCGATAAAGGGGCAGGTTCTCCCGCGCCATGGGGGCTACGCGCTGCGGCAAGACTCCTCGACCTCTTTGTCATTTACGAACTCTGGAGCCTGCTGATCTTTTTGCTCGGGATACCACGTGGGTTAGAGGCCAGATTGCTCTTCCCTGTGATGTTCATTGTGTATGAAACAGTGACAGTCGCCAGATTTGGGCAGACTCTTGGCAAATTCCTCTTCCGGATCAAGGTGGTGCAGTGGTCTGATGGTCACCTGCCAACCCCACGGGAATCAGCAATACGGGCCCTTGTGCCAGGAGTCTTTTTGTTGATTGCCTTTATCGGTGGACCCTTTTTCTATGCGGCAGTTATCGCAGCGGTGATCTACCTGACCTCGGTAGCAGACACCCTGTATCGAGGGATCCACGACAAGACCTCGAATACCATCGAACTGTTTGCTCCGGGCGGGCTAGCTCGCAGGAAGTAGCCCAGCCAGGAAGCAGACCAGCAAAACTAAACGTGCCCGCCTCGGATGAGGCGGGCACATTCAGTAGGGGGAGTCGTAGAGGTAGCGAGTTGCTACTCCGAGTGCAGGCGCTACCTGCCGGCGGCAACCTCTTCTTGCTGAGCCTTTGGCAGGCTCTCAATGACGATGTCATCAAGCGAGAATGAAGCGTCTCCGGGGTATGCAGTGACACCCATCTCTGGGTAATCCAAGCCCATGAGCTCGTCCTCGACCGAGGAGCGAATGCCGCCCTTGGTGAGAGCGTTCTGGATCTTGAAGAATGCGTATGCGATACCCAGCATCACAGTCCAAATGACGGCAAGTGCTGCGAGCTGAGCTAGGAGCTGCTTTCCGCCCAAGCTGACGTCGTAGAACAAGCCAGTGACGCCCTTGTCGGCAGTCAGGTCAGTATCGGTGAGGTTCCAAGCTGCGCCGTATTCGCCACTTGCAAACAAGCCAAGGGCAATGACGCCGAAGGATCCACAGATGCCGTGGACTGCAATTGCGCCGACTGGATCGTCGATACCACGACGCTCGATGAAGAACACGGCTTCGATGACCAAGATTCCGGCGATGATTCCAATGAGGGCTGCAGCCCACGGATCAACGAATGCGCAAGGTGCCGTAATGGCTACCAAGCCAGCGAGCATGCCGTTCGCAATCATGCCGGGGTCTGGCTTTCCTGTGCGCTTCATGATGTAGAACATCGAGGCCACAAGGCCGAAGGCACCCGCAATGCCGGTGTTCACTGCCGCAACGGTGAATCGCACATCGGTAGCGGCAAAGGTTGATGCAGCGTTGAAGCCAAACCAGCCGAACAACAGAATGAATACACCGAGCATGGCCATAGGAATGTTGTGGCCAGGCAGCGCACGGGCTTTGCCGTCCTTACCGAACTTGCCGATGCGTGGGCCGAGTACAAGAGCACCAGCTAGTGCAGCGGCACCACCGGTTGCGTGCACGATTCCTGAACCAGCAAAGTCAACGTAGCCAAACCCAAGGTCCAAGCTGTTACCTAGCTGAGAGAGCCAGCCGCCGCCCCAGGTCCAAGCGCCAAAGAGTGGGTAGTAAATAGCTCCGCAGAACAATCCCCAGGCAATGAAGCTCTTGAACTTCCAGCGCTCAGCCATTGAACCCGTTGGGATCGTTGCCGTGGTGTCCATGAAGGCCACCATGTACAAGAAGAAGGCCGCAACGGCTGGCAAGGCGGCATCAGGAATGTTGCTGAGAGCAAAGGCATCCCAGGACCACCACGCAAACGTCCAGCTTCCGCTGCCAACTAGCGGTCCGCCGAGGGCTTCATCGAGGCCGAAGTAACCGGGGTAGCTATAACCACCGAACATGAGCGGAAAGCCAATGAAGAAGAAGCCAACAAAACCCAATCCGAAGATCGCCAGGTTGGTAGTGACCACGTGTGCGGCGTGTTTCGCCCTGCAGAAACCGGTTTCGACCATTGCGAAACCTGCCTGCATGAAGATCACAAGGGCTGCACCAATAATGATCCAGAGAAGGTTGAGGCTAAAGCCGTCTACCCCAGTTGGTACTGCCGAAGCTGGATCAAATACAGGGGCATCCTGCGCAAAGGCCGTCCCTGGTATGAGAAGAACTCCAAACAGAAATAACACACCAAGTCCGAACTTGGTCCATCGGTTCTTGATCACGCTGTGGTTCCTCCTATCTCACGTGTCACCCCAGAGAGGTAACACGTCACCGCCCGTGTCTCGGACGGCCACTTGAAGGCATCAGCTCTGTGCCTCAAGATGAAAGAAACCTAAAGAGATGTTGTTTCGGCTCTGTTTCCGGTCACCTAACCGACTGTGAACGAACAGAAATTGTTCGAAACCGCATAGCAATGCGAATGCGCTGTCTCAAGCAATTGCTCTCAGAGTCAATCTGGGTAGCGGACTTGCTACTCGTCGATTCGAACTAGCGGCGTTCCGTCAGTCACCGTGAGCGTTGCTGGCATGCCGAGAATGTCTTCGAAGCCACCAATTGACGACTCGGTAGCTACCTGAAGCACAAGGCCCTTGTGCTCGCCTGCAACAATTGTCAGCTCAACGAAGGTCTGCAACTGTCCGGATTCTGTTGGAGCCTCGGTAAGGTCAATCACGAATGCGTCGTAGCTTCCATCGGGTAGCAGTGCGCTCATCTGTTTAATCTAGGCCGCTGTGAGCTGTTCACGAGATTCGCCTGGGTGGACTTCGATGGTCACATTGTTTCGCTGAAGCTCACGTGGCCTTCGCCGCGCAACACGTTTTTGAGTAATTTGCCCGAGGCGTTGCGTGGCAACTTGCCGTCTGAGCGCTCTATATAAGTAGGCACCTTGAACCCTGCCAAGCTTGCAGCTACCCACTCGCGAATCTCGTCATCTGTGACATTTGCGCCATCGACAATCTCGAGCACAGCTTTGACCTCTTCGCCAAGAGTCTCGTGTGGGACCGAAATGATTGCCGCATCGGCAATCGCAACATGTTCAACAAGTCGATTTTCAATTTCTACGCAATAGATGTTCTCACCGCCGCGAATAATCATGTCCTTGGCTCGGTCAGTAATAAACAGATACCCCTCGGAATCAAGATGGCCAACATCGCCTGTGTGTAACCATCCGTCAATTACCGTTGTTGCAGTTGCCTCGGGCTTGTTCCAATACCCCGGCATGATGATGGGCCCTCGAAGCAGTACCTCGCC
>JBIKPA010000167.1:0-6417 GCA_044357715.1 Microthrixaceae bacterium | reverse complement strand
GCGATTGACAAGTTTGGGGCGGTCCGGTTCGAGACTGGTCTTGAAGATGTGCGGAAACGAAGCCGAGTACTCAGGCGCATGACAGCATCCGAGGTTGCATGTGTGCCTCGCGCTGCGCAAGAACTGGAGCGCTTCGCAGAGCATTTCGGGCTTGAGTCTCTTCAGCCGCTCAATGTGAAGTATTTAGCCACGTACTTGTCTTCACACAAGGTGCAAGAAGCCCTCCGCGATATTGCTAAGCGCTCCACCTCTGCTACTGCCCCGACTATCTCCAGAGCAGCGCTGTCAAAATTGTCCGTCGAGGTTCCCAACCAAGATCGGCAGCGTGAGCTCGCTAAGGCTTGGACTGAGTATCAGGAGCTGCTCGATCGCACGGCTCAGTTCGGCAGAAACCTTGAACGCTGGAAAGCTCGAATGCTCGACCCAGGCTGACTCGGTTAGCTGCTGAGTCTCTGCGCCAGCTCCGAGCTGGGTCAGTTACTGCTGGCGCAGGTGCGAAATGATCTGCTCGGTGCTCAGCAGATCTGCATACTTCTGAGACAGGTCAAACAGGGTCGCCTCATGCGGGGCAGTGGCCCGGTCGCCAACGGCGTCTTCGGCAACGATGGTGCGGAAGTTGTGACTCATCGAGTCGACTACCGAGGCCCGTACGCAACCCGAGGTAGTGCAGCCCGCCACGATTACAGTGTCTACAGCCTTGTTGATCAACCAAGCTGCCAGCTGCGTATGCAGAAACGCAGAGGGCTGAGTTTTGCGAACCACAAGTTCGCCCGCCTGCGGTGTGAGCTGCGCCACGATCTGACTCATCGGAGCATCCTCGGTCAGCTGCAGCAGGCCCGGGTTCTTCAAGCAGAACACGCCAGCGTCGGAGCCGTCATCTGCGTACACAATCTTGGTATGAGCGATTGGGATCTTGCAGTCTCGAGCCACTTTCAACAAGAACTGAGTGTTGGCTACAGCATCCAAGATATTGCCGCCGCCGAAGATCTCGGGATCAGTAAAACCAACCTGCAGGTCAACAATCAGCAGGGCCGGCCGGTCCCCAAAACCAGAGGACTGCCCAAAGCCCTGCTTGCTATAGAGCTCGCTGTCGGTGATTTGGATGTCGGTCATCTGGCAACTCCCACGGTCACGGCGATGCCTGGCCCGTTTCTGCAGCCAGCGCCCAAGGACACACTCTACGGGTACTACCCTGACCGAACGTCAACAGGGAGGGCTAGATGTCTCAACATTCGGATTCAGATTTACGCGCCGGGGATGCCGGTGCGGGGATGCCAGCGGCAGGGTTTGATCAAGCCCTTGCGCTAGCCGAGACAGAACATGCAACCCAGATCGATAAGGCGGGCGCTCCTTACATGTTGCATGTCCGGCGAGTTATCGAGGGTGTGAAGAAGATCGCTCCGGCAGATCTGGCGCGAGACTGCATGGTGGTTGCCGCACTGCATGATGTGGTTGAAGATTGCCCCATCACACTTCAAGACCTAACGGTGCTTGGCTTCAGCCAACAGGTGGTCGACGCAGTGGATTCTGTGACCAAGCGAGAGGGCGAGGAGTACCTCGACATGGTGCGGCGCGCAGGAGAGAACCCTTTGGGGCGCTGGGTCAAGCTGGCCGACAATCTTGATAACTCCAACCCCAAGCGGGTTGAAGCGCTCATGAAATACTTCGAAAACAAGTACGCAGGTGCTCGTGCAGTGCTGGCCGAGTACGGCGCAGTGGTCTAACGCTTCTCGCTCAGGCTGCTGGCACCTACCCCGACCAAGCCTTCTGACAGGCGGCCCTTGCGACGGTCTGATCCTTGAGAAGGGGATTTGGCGCAGATCTTGCCGTTTAAGCGGAGGACCTGCGGCCAGCGGTTCGGAAGCCTCCGTTTGCAGAGAAGTGCGCGACGGTTGGCTGATCTCTGTCATCCTGGTTATGTGGAGGAAGAATCTGGCGGCTTGCCGGCCGGCTTATATGAGCAACTGGTCACCGCTGGCCTTGAGGAGCAGTTGCGCGCGATCGATGAGCGGTATGTCAGTCGCACGGCGTTGCACCAAGCAGAAGCACCCAATCGCATTGCGCTGCACCTGAGTCGCCAGATCGAGAAGGCGCTTGAGGGTGTAACTGAGAAGGACCGGGTCGCCGTTGGGGTCGAGGTTGTGCGCGAGTTGCTGGGTCGACTCGAACAGATTGTGGATAAGGCAGAACTAGAGCCAGAGGTCCTCGTATCACCGGGGGACGTGCTTCGTTCGGTGACAACAGCCCTCCCGGATGGCTCGGCCCGCGCAATCGATGCGCCGCTGATCCCGTTGCTGGATACCACGTTGCTGACTAACGCCCCCGGTGAACCAGGGGTGGGGAATCAGGTGAAGGCGGAGATTCATTCCTCACAGTCGATCGATGTGGTGATGGCCTTCATTCGCACTAGCGGAATTCGACCAATGATCGAGAGCCTGCGGGAGCACTGCGAACGAGGCGGACAGCTTCGGGTGCTCACCACTACCTATACCGGATCTACTGAACAGGCAGCGCTGCAGCGCTTGGTTGATCTTGGTGCAGAGGTGCGAGTCTCTTATGACCTGTCCACGACGCGTCTTCATGCCAAGGCATGGCTCTTCAATCGTCCGTCTGGCTTCTCCACCGCCTATATCGGCTCATCCAATCTGACTCATTCGGCACAGGTAGCCGGTTTGGAATGGAATATTCGCATCTCTGGTGCGCGCAACCCCGATGTGATCGACAAGGTCCGGGCGGTCTTCGACTCATACTGGGAGAGTTCTGACTTTGTTTCTTTCGATGCCGAAGAGTTCAGCCATCACATGGCAAAAGAGCAGACTTCGGGACCGCTCGTCTTTCTGAGCCCGGTTGCGGTTACCCCGCTTCCATTTCAGTCACGCTTGCTTGAGCAACTAGCGCTCGCCCGCACGCGTGGCCATCACCGAAACTTGTTGGTCTCTGCCACTGGTACGGGCAAGACCGTTATGGCGGCTCTTGATTACGAGCGACTGCGCCAGCACCTTCCATCGGGCCGTCTCCTTTTTGTTGCGCATCGCCAAGAGATCTTGGATCAGAGTCAAGCCACTTTTCGCCACGTTCTCCGAGAGCCGAACTTTGGGGAGCAATGGATTGGGGGTAAGCGACCGCAGAAATTTGATCACGTATTTGCCTCAGTCCAAAGCCTGCATCGAGCGGACCTTGACCTTCTGGAGCAACAGCACTTCGACATGGTGATCGTGGACGAGTTTCACCATGCTGCAGCGAGGTCGTATGGGCGACTCCTAGACCATGTTGAACCCGTTGAACTCCTAGGACTGACAGCAACACCGGAGCGCTCCGATGGACTCCCAGTGTTGGGATGGTTTAATGATCGAATAGCGGCTGAGTTGCGGCTTTGGGATGCGATCGACCAGCAGTATCTGACTCCGTTTGTGTATTACGGCATTCACGACGGGACTGACCTTCGCAACGTGGCTTGGCGCCGAGGGTCCGGGTACGAGGTTGAAGCTCTCACGAACGTCTATACCGCCTCCGATGCGTGGGCTCAGCAGGTCATCAAGGAGTTCGCCGAGCATATTGATGACCTGTCGAGCGTTCGTGCACTTGGGTTCTGCGTGAGTGTTTTCCACGCCAAGTTTATGGCCCAGATGTTTAATCAGGCAGGGATCGCCTCGGCCGCCGTCTGGGGCGAGACGCCCGAGCATGAGCGCCGGGAAGCCCTTGCTGCACTGGCCGACGGCCGGCTTCGCGTGCTGTTCTCTGTGGACCTTTTTAACGAGGGTGTTGACCTGCCCAGCGTCGATGCGCTGCTCATGTTGCGCCCAACCGAAAGCCCGACGCTGTTCATTCAACAGTTAGGGCGTGGACTTCGTCGTGACGCCGGAAAAACAGTCTGCACCGTGTTGGACTTTGTTGGTCAGCACCGTCAGGAGTTTCGGTTTGACCGCCGGCTTGCAGCACTCCTGGGTGGCACAAGAAAAGAACTCGAAGAGCAGGTTGCTGCCGGCTTTCCCTATTTGCCGGCCGGGTGCCAGATGCAACTCGACCAAAAATCCTCAGAGATAATTCTTGAGAGTTTCAAAACGGCACTTCCCTCCCGATGGCCGCAGAAGGTCGAGGAACTGCGCAATCTGGTAACGGCCGGGCATGATCCAAGGCTTGTCACCTATCTGGATCACACGGGGCTGGAGCTCGAAGACGTTTATCCCGGAAAGGGTGCAGCGAAAGACAAGTCAGGATGGTCGAACCTCTGCGGATCGGCTGGGCTACCTGTGGAGGCAGCCGGGCCTGAGGAGCAGAAACTTCGTCGCAGCCTGGGTCGCTTATTACACATCGACGATGACCTCAGACTTGGCTTCTACAGGCAGTTCCTGACAGGCCGCCAGGCGCCGGACCTTTCTAGTTTTTCCGATAGCCAAGTTCGGTGCATCCGAATGCTGATGAGCCAGCTGATGAGCCAAGTCGACACAGACCAGATTGCTGCACCGGCGGAGCTACAGGAAAGCGCTGATTTCCTGTGGCAGCACCCGCTAGTCCGTGCTGAGGCCTTGGAGCTTTTGAATGTGCTTGATGGTCGCGTTGACCATGTTCACCATTCACTACCGAATTTCAAGGATGTGCCGCTGAGAGTTCATGCTCGCTACACCCGACTCGAAATCCTCTCTGCGTTTGGCCATGGGAACCCCAATTCGCAGCAGGTGGCTATGTGGCAGAGCGGGGTGTTCTGGTTGCCAGGAGACTCGCCGGCAGAGTCAACCGATCTGTTTGCATTCACCTTGGATAAAACTGGCGGGAACTTCTCGCCAACCACTCGCTATCGTGATTACGCGCTCAGCCCTGATCTCATCCACTGGGAGAGCCAGTCCAACACCCGTGCCAGTAGCAAGACTGGGCTTCGTTACCAACACCACGCCGAAGAGGGCAGCAGCATCATGTTGTTTGGCCGACTCCGACCCGAGGACCGAGCGTTTTGGTTCCTTGGCCCAGCAACATATGTGCGCCATCAGGGCGAGCGGCCGATGGCCATCACGTGGCGGCTGCAGTTCCCCTTGCCGGGCGATTTGTTTGCCCAATTCGCCGCAGCAGTGGCCTAACCCGGTGGCCTAACCCGGTGGCCTAACCCGGTGGCCTAACCCGGTGGCCTAACCCGGTGGCCTAACAACTGACGCGCGGCCCATCCACTGGCGCTGGGAGATTTGCCCGGTTGTCTGACCACTTCTGGTCTGTCACCGTAACGGTCGGAGTAACTCTCACGGCGATGTCAGTTATCTCTCGTTCTACGCAGGTGGCGCAACGGGCAAAGAAGCAGCAGGGAGTTGCAATGAGTTTTTCTAGAGTGCAGTCAACTAGGCGCATCAAAGCCGGACGCATGTTGGGTGTTGTGGCAGTCCTTGTTGCAGCGGCATCAATCAGCGCTTGTGTTCCCACCCCGCCAAGCCCGCCCACCACTACGGTGCCGCCCACCACTACGGTGCCGCCCACAACGACTGTGCCGTCCACCACGACGGTGCCGCCTGCCGTTCAGGGCTTTGGTCAACCCTTTGATGGGGTGGCCGAGTATGCGCAGTATGGGCCCAGCCAAGCCACTCGTTCCGCTCAGATCAATCAGCCTCTAGGGCAAAAAGCTGCAGACAAGCTTGCCAAGAAGCTGGGACTCAACAAGAAAGACGTGCTGACCAAGAAACAGTTTGCGCAGCTCGTTAGCGGTCAGGGTATTAACGGAAATGCCCAGGATGCGGCAATTATCGATTCAAGCGTCCGCATCCTGACCAATACGACTGGTAATCCGCTCTACCCCGAAGCCAGCGGCGTTGCACCGATTGTCTTGGCTAGCTACGGCCTAACCGTCAACACCGATGGCATGCTGGAAAGCCCCGCAAATGCAACTGCTCCACCTCGAAAGATCAATCAGCTTCTTCTTCCCGGTGGCTATATCAACACCTGGTGCCTCGATAACGGAGCAGCAAAATCTCTGGAAATGCTCTACGAGTCGGCGTACACGCCAGAGATTCCGTTCGCAACTGAATCGCAGCAGATTAGTGACTTCGCACAGCTAGCAACCTTTCAACAGGGTGAGCGCACTTCCGTGGCGGGGATGTCCGTGGTCCCGTCGCTGTTTGTCATCAACTTCTCTCTGATTTACATGTTGAATCCCAAGCTTGCCGCCAAGATGCCGGCGTACTGGGCCCCGATTCCTACCCCCGTGGCACAGGCACTTGCAGCCACCGGAACCACCACCGGTCAGGTGCCGTACAGCGAGTACGCCTCGTACTTCAACGCTCCGGCGTAACGCTGCGGCCTGACGAACCCAACATGTCACATCTTCACCCTGTCTGACTCATAGGGGTGTAGGGCGAGTTCAGCTCTGCAGCAACTATGAGGAGACACGATGACCACATCATCACAACAACAACACGGCAGCGCAGCGCAGCCGGTTTC
>JBIKPA010000166.1:0-6440 GCA_044357715.1 Microthrixaceae bacterium | reverse complement strand
CCACAACCATTCGCCCAACCACCACCACCACAACCAAGCCCCGCACCACCACAACCATTCGCCCAACCACCACTACAACCACTATCAAGCCCCGCACCACCGGGCCGGTCTCACTCAGCGCCTCGTTTCATGATGCGCAAACAACAGCGACGCTCGGTGGTTGCAAGGTCTTTCCTGCTGACCACTACATGAATGCCACCAACGTCAACTCACTGCCCGTTCGAGCCGAATCCACAGCATGGCTCAACAGCATCGGTGGAGCGTCCACCAATTTGGTGGCGCCAAGTTCAACAATCTGGCAGGGCTCTCGACCCGGCACACCGATGAATATCGTGGACTCTAGGGTTACGGGTTTTAAGCCCGTCACATTTGGCCACGACTGGTCTGCGAAGTCCTACCTTGGCCCCTATGCGCTTCCGGTATCACCGGTGCTTCAGGGAGCCCCCAACGTTTCGGGCGCATGGGACAAGCGATTGATGGTGGTTGATTCCGCAGAGTGCATGGCTTACGAACTGATTCAATACACGCAGGTTTGGAATGGCAACTCGTTCAATCGAAGTGCCCTTGCTGGTAGCCGCTACTCACTGAACTCCAATGAGATGCCGTTGGGAACTACGAATGCGCCAAATACTCCCATGATCGGACAATACGTACTGAACTCCGAGGTCAGGTCGGGAACCATCCCTCATGTCATGGCCTTTTGTTCGCAGAACACTCGAATCAGCACCACCTCGATGTGGCCCGCACGTAAGAGCGATGGCTTCAACACCGCAGCCGATGCCATGCCGATGGGAACTTGGGTACGTCTTGCAAGCAGCGTCAACCCTTCCTCATTTTCTGGCGGAACCCGAGTCATTGTTGAAGCGCTTCAGACACGCGGGGCGATTCTGACAGACAGTTGCGCCCACCAGTTCAGCCTGCTCGCAGAAAACAGCCCCGACTGGAACAACGCTGACATGGCGCAACTGACACGCCTCACCCCTGCGGACTTCGAAGTGGTTGACTCAGCAGCGATGAAGCTCTCTGACACTAGCTATGCGGTTCGATAACGCAGGTCGGTAAACCAGTTCACGAGCGCAACCCGCTCGATCATCGGGCGCAGGTTTGGCGCAGGGGGCAGGGATTACGCCAGCCGGACTTGAGTCCCGGTTGGCGAATCCTCTGCCAACCATCCGGCTGCATGAATCTGGTCTCGCAACGCGTCCGCAGCAGCCCACTCCTTGGCTTCTCGTGCCTGGTCTCGACGGGCGGCAAGCGCCAAAATTTCTTCCGGAACTTGGTCTGTGTCACCAAAGACTTCTAAGCCGACTGCACCAAGAATTTGCTGCCAAGCCCCAATAAGTGGTCCCACAATTCGTCCGTCCTCGCCAGCATCAAGGGCCCGGTTAATTTCAGTAACCAAACCAAAGATTTGCGCATAGGTGGCAGGCGTATCGAGGTCGTTGTTCATCTGCTCTTGAAACGCGAGCATCACCTGAACATCTGGCTCTGCATGAGCAAGTTCTGCAGGATCAATTTGGGCTACCCGTCGGGCTAGCGAATCCAAGCGATCTAACGCGTTCTCTGCAGCAGTAATAGTCGATTCAGTTACTTCGACAGGCGAGCGGTAGTGAGAGCCAAGAACCACGAGTCGATACGAGCGCGGGTCATGAGCTTCGACTAAGTCAACCAAGGTTGTGAAGTTGTTGAGCGACTTCGACATCTTCTCGCCGCCAACTTCAACAAACCCGTTGTGCATCCAGTGCCCGGCAAACCTGCGACCCAGTGCGACTGCTTGAGCGCGTTCATTCTCATGGTGCGGAAACGCCAAGTCCATGCCCCCACCATGTAGATCAAACCCCTCGCCAAGCAGGTCCAAGCTCATCACCACACACTCGGTGTGCCATCCGGGCCGCCCGTCGCCCCAAGGCGAAGACCATGCTGGCTCATCCGGCTTGGCAAACTTCCACAGCACAAAGTCGGCGGGATGGTGCTTGTGCCCCTCCCCCACGATCACCCGGTCGCCGCCCCCGGTCATCATCTCATCGAGTGACTGTCGAGCGAGCAAACCATAGCCATCTACCTGATCCACTGACAGGTACACGCCATCGGGCGTCACATAGGCAGCACCCGCTTGGATCAGATCAGAAATGAGTTGCACCATCTGCTCGACATACCGCGTGGCATGCGGATCATGATCGGGACGCATCACGCCAATCGCATCCATAGCCGAGTACCAGACCTGTTCGTACTCTCGGGCAAGCTCGGCCCAGTCTCTGCCCTCCTGCGCGGCACGTTGCAGGATTTTGTCATCGATGTCGGTGATGTTCGACACGTAACTCACCTCGCTACCCGCCCAGATCAGGTAGCGGCGCAAAATATCGAACACAAGCGAAAAACGACCATGACCAAGGTGCGGCGGCCCATAAACCGTCGGGCCGCAGACATACATCGAAACCTTGCCGGCCTCACGCGTTTCAAGAGGAGTTACCGCCGAGAGTGCAGTGTCATACAAGCGGATCATGAGACGACATCCTACTGTCCTGCAGAGGAGCGACCCCCGCTCTGTTCTGTCCTGCGCCAGGCCTCTCTCCGCCGGGTCCAACGCAGGACAAAACAGGTGGTTTGGGGTTGGGTTTTTTCACGTTCTCCGTAGGCTGAGGCCTGTGAACTCAACCAAAGTGGTAACGCTTCGCCATAACGATGCTGTTCGAGTCTCGGTCAGCATCGCAGTGCCGATTCTTCTAGCAATTCTGCTCGTTCTCGCTACCGATGCCGCTGGCTTCGCCGCAGGAATCCTGCTGGGAGCAGGCGTCCTCGCTTCAATATCAGCCACTTACGTTTTTGTATTGCAGCCACTCGTTGCATCTCGGGCATCGGTCAGCCGTCGGCTCGTTCACGCAGAGCAAGAACTGCTTGAAGAACGCAAAGATCAAGAGTTTCGTGAACGCCTAGAGCGAGCCTTGTTGATCGCCGAAGCAGAACCCGCTGCGTTACGCACCGGTTTGCGAGCTGTCGCTGAGGTCATGGGCGATGCAGACGTGTCGTTGTTGCTCAGCGTTCCAGATGAGCCTCGTGTGGGATGGCAGATTCGGCTCAATGGCGGATCCTTGGAACAAGCGGTACCCCTTGCTGACACCCCATCTTGTACAGCCCTGTCAACATCTGCAATTGCCACATCGGCTAGCTCTGCGGCGCTTGACGCGTGCGCGCACCTCCATGACCCATTGGGTGAAACCTCAGCTGTATGTATTCCGTTGCGGCTAGGGGATCGCACCCTCGGATCAGTCTGCATTACCAGCGCCCCAGGCGAGGTCGCCCATCCAACAGCTATAAGTCGGGCGGCTTGGGCGGTAGAAAGAACTGGAGTTCGCGTAGCGGAGCAACGCCTACAACGCGGCCCGTCTGGCGCTGGCCACACTGACCCCATCACGGCGCTACCTGGCGCTCAAGCGTTACGGCATCAGCTTCGCGATTTGGTGCGCACTCTGGCACCTTTTTGCGTTGGAATCATCTCTATCGACGAGTTCGCACTTCTCGAAACGCAGCACAGCGGAGCGCAGGCGGACGAAGCCCTGCGACTCTTAGCCGACGTGTTATGCACCACCCTGCGGCCCGAGGATCTCATCTGCCGACTCGACGGGCCACGCTTTGCCATTGTGCTTGCTGACTGCTCAGCGACACAGGCCACTGCAGCGCTCGAGCGAGCGAGAGAATCCCTTGCTCTGCTCTTGGTAGCTCAAGAGGACGTGCCGTTTACCTGCTCAGCCGGACTCGTGGAATCACATCGCGCTACCTCGCTTGACCAAATTGTCCAACTTGCAGAAGACGCTTGTTCACAAGCACATAACAACGGCGGCAACAGGGTGATTGTTGCTGCAGAACAAAGCACTCAACCAAGCCCCGATCAGCACAGCAACTAGGCCAGCACTGCTAACCAATCAGGTCAATTGGCTCACGGCCATCCATAATGCGCTGCACCCGGTCAAGGGCACCCCAAGCCACCTCAGGTTGTGGCAGAACCCAGAACCGGTTTTCTCCAACAGCGTCAACTAACGCGTCTGCGACTGTGTCGGCATGAGCGCCCGCGTCGTTACCGGCTCGCACAGACTGCGCTACCGCTAGTGCCTCACCCAAAAGGTGCTCTGTTTCGATTCCTGCGGCAGCTCGTGAATTTGCAGCCATGGGGGTGCGAATATTTCCGGGGCAGATCACCGAGCTGCGCACTGCTGGAGCAACTCGGTTCAGCTCGTGATGAAGCGACTCCATCAACCCGACCACAGCGTGCTTGCTAGCAACGTAGGGAGACAATGCGGGAGTGGCGACTAGGCCTGCACCCGAAGCAGTAGCAACAACATGGCCAAACCCCTGCTCAATCATTACCGGCACTGCTGCTCGCACCCCGTGCAAAACTCCCCAGAAGTTCACCTGCATCTGGAGTTCCCATTGTTCAAGAGGAATCTCCCAACACAGCCCGGGAAGGTAGACACCGGCATTCAATACACTCAACTTGAGTTCCCCCATGGCAGTCGCGGCGAGGAGTAACTGCTCATGATGCGTTGCTAGGCCTACGTCTCCCACCATGACCTCAACGGGCGTGTCCTCGGGCAGACTCTCGACCGTGTGCTTGATCAAGTCGGCGTCGCGATCAGCTAGTACTAGCGACATTCCCTCGGCGGCAAGGCGTCGCGCAATAGCTGAGCCGATGCCGCCGCCAGCGCCCGTAAGGATTGCAACTCCAGAATTCAGTTCCATGACTTCGGACCGTAGCGGGCGTGGCCGGTAGGTTGTGTGAGGTATGCCAAGCAACTCACCCACCCCCCGACCCACTCGTAGCGTTCCCCCCAAGCCTTCGCTTGATGGCCTTGAACAACGATGGAGCGCACTGTGGCAAGAGCAGGGCACCTATAGCTTTGATCGCTCAGCCGTTCGCTCCGAGGTGTTCTCTATTGATACTCCGCCGCCGACGGTCTCTGGATCGCTACATGTTGGTCATGTCTTTAGCTATACACACACAGACATCATCGCTCGCTATCAGCGCATGGCTGGGCGCGAAGTTTTCTATCCGATGGGCTGGGATGACAACGGCCTGCCCACCGAGCGGCGCGTAGAAAATTACTTCGGGGTGCTCTGCGAGCCGACCATGGCCTATGACCCCAACTTCGCCCCTCCGGAGACTGCGGCATCCGAACGCCGAGACTTTGTTCCGACCTCTCGCCAAAACTTCATCGAGCTCTGCGAACAGCTCCTACTGGTCGACGAGGCCGCCTTTGAGACCCTGTTCCGTCAGCTAGGCCTTTCTGTTGACTGGTCAATGACCTACTCCACAATTAGCACCACCTCACGCAGAGCTTCTCAGAGGGCATTTCTTCGGAACCTTGCACGAGGCGAGGCCTATTCCATGGAGGCTCCATCCCTGTGGGACGTCACCTTTCAAACAGCCGTCGCACAGGCAGAGCTCGAAGACCGCGAACGACCCGGCGCGTACCACCAACTTGCGTTTCATCCCTCTGGCGCCGCCACCGGAAGCGCTGATGTGCTGATCGATACCACTCGACCAGAACTTGTGGTGAGCTGTGTTGCGCTCGTGGCTCACCCAAGCGACGAGCGCTATCAGGCGTTGTTTGGATCGACTGTCACCACACCTGTGTTTGGGGTAGAGGTTCCAGTGCTGGCTCACGAGTTGGCCGAGCCCGACAAGGGCACTGGCGTGGCAATGATCTGCACCTTTGGCGACACCACTGACGTCACTTGGTGGAGGGAGCTCAACTTGCCTGCCCGTGCGGTGATTGGCAGAGATGGCCGCTTTGCAGCCGAGGCACCTAGTTGGCTGACAACCGAATCAAGCCGTGAGGCCTACGGCCGTATCGCGCGCAAAGCAGCTGGCGGAGCCCGCGAGCAGATGGTGCAGATGCTGAGAGATTCCGGCGAGCTACTCGGAGATATCCGGCCAATTCAACACCCAGTAAAATTCTACGAAAAAGGCGAGAAGCCGCTCGAGATTGTGACCTCACGGCAGTGGTATATCCGCAACGGTGGCCGCTCCGAGGAACTCAAGGCCGAACTTCTTTCTGTTGGCAACGAGTTGGCTTGGCATCCCGAATACATGCGTCACCGCTACGAGAACTGGGTAGGCGGCCTCAACGGCGACTGGCTAGTTTCTCGTCAGCGCTACTTTGGCGTGCCATTCCCGCTTTGGTACCGCCTTGATGCTGATGCGCAGCCGCTCTACGACAGCCCGATTACGGCTGACGAGGCAGAGCTCCCGGTTGACCCTCAGTCGCAGTGTCCTACTGGATTCACTGAAGATCAGCGCGGCGTTGCTGGCGGGTTCATCGGAGATCCAGATGTCATGGACACCTGGGCGACTTCCTCACTGACTCCGCAGATCAGTTGTCAGTGGGAAGAAGATTCAGACCTTTTCGATGCGACCTTCCCGATGGATATGCGGCCTCAGGGCC
>JBIKPA010000165.1:0-6449 GCA_044357715.1 Microthrixaceae bacterium | reverse complement strand
CCCCATCATGGAGCTGCAGTAATCGTCAAGCGTGAGAAGCGCAAAGTAGAGGGAAAGTCCATTGAGTATCTCGTACTACAGATGGCACACGGAGAGCTCACCCTTCGAGTCCCCGTAGAGAACGCCGACGACGTGGGCATGCGTCCGCCTATTGGTGCTGAAGAAGTCGAAGACCTCTTCGAGCTACTAGGCAAGAAGGATATTCGTGAACCCGCTAACTGGAGTCGGCGCTTCAAAAACCATCAAGAGAAGCTCAAATCTGGTGACGTGTATCAGGTGGCAGAGGTTGTAAGAAACCTAGCCCTGCGCGATCAGTCAAAAGGGCTCTCGGCCGGCGAGAAGTCAATGTTCGTGAAGGCGCGAAGCGTGCTTGTTTCTGAACTCAGCTTTGCTCTTGATGTAAGCGAGGAAGACGCACTGTCTCAGGTTGAGGCAAAACTCTCCTGAGCAAGTAGTGGCCATCAAGCGTGTTTTGCAGATCCTTCAAGATACAGATGCCACTGATCAACACCTAGCCGCACTTGAGTTACATCACGGTCTGACTCGTGCTGGATGCGAGGTGCGGACGCTTGCTCTTGGCCCAGGCAAGATTGGGCAGTTGGCCCAGTCGGTACCAGTGATTTCTCCTTCCCATCACTCCGTTGCTGCATATACACAACTGCGGGTTGAACAACGCTGGGCGGATGCCTTCATTCTGCAGGGTGCCCGAGTTGCAGAGGTTGCAGCCCTTCTACCGAGCACAGTGCCGACTGCAGTTTCGCTGTGGTTAGAGCCTTCTCGGTGGCAAGCGGGAAAGCGACCTAGTCGGCGGTTGCACCGTTCTATTCGCAGAGGCTCACAACTCGTTGTCAATAACTCTGCTGCTCAGACGGCTGTCGATCAAGTATTCAACGTACACCCGGATTCTTCGGGAACTGCTGAGCGAGACACTTCCTCGCGTAGCAGCGAGTTTGGCCGTCCCTTTTGGGTTCACCTGATTCACACCGGAGTAAACACAGCTGACTTAACTAGCTCAGCCGCACTTACTGATGCTCAGGTTGCCGCTCGGAGAGTGGCAGCCAAACAAGCGTTAGGACTCGACCCCTCCACCCTAGCTATCCGTGAAATTGCTCCGCTGGCGGTGCCAAAGAAGAGCGCTCCGAGACCCAAACTCGTAGACCTGCAACAAGCTGCGGTTTCGGTTGGCATGAGCTTCATTGATTCAAGCCCAACCGCAGATGTAACTGAAGAAGTCCTCCTTGCTGCTTCAGACATTGTGGTCAGTGAGTCCTGCGAGAATGGGCCCTCGGTTGAGCTTTTACGTTCAATGCAAGCGGGAGCAATTGCAGTGACGGCGAGCAGTTCTGCAATGACGGAGTTAATTGAGGATCATGTGACCGGGCTCAGCTTTTTGGCTGACACCTCAGCGGGGTTATCCGTCATCGCAGCTCTTTCCGAGATCTCTGGTGACCCAAGCCTGCGTTCCGAACTTGCTCGAGCAGGTGGCAAGCGTGTTCAAGCTGAGTATCAGCTTGGGGTGCTGCAAAGCTGTTGGCTGAAGACCCTAAACCTAGCGCTAGCCTAAATGCGATGGGTTTGCAGTGGGGTAAAAGATTGCGCATTTGGCGGGCTCTCAGGGCAGGTGCGCTTTCATTTTTGTGCGCAGGGCTTTGCCTGTCCGTGGTCGCTGCTGGCTGCGTACCAGAAAAGCGTGGAGCCTCCGCAGAGGTAGACGACGGCAGCGACTCGGCACGAGAGGTTACGAAGGCCCCTGAGTTTCCCGGCGAGGGTGAGGTCCCCTCCGCACTTCTTGTCGATGGGTTGGTCTATGACATGACGACGCGACCGTCTGATCAGGTTTATTGGACGCCGCCATCCGCTCAAGCTCGCTGCGCTGCCGAGGGAATTGTTGAATCGATTGGACCAAGTCGCCTTTCTGTTCTTGGTTATCGCTCAGGTACGCCGGGTGCTGCGCTCAACGATATTGCTCTGACGGATGCGGAGCGGACTGTTGTTGTGGATGAATTCACTAAATGTGTCGACTTGGTACAAGGCATAGCGGCTGTTTTCTTTGGAGACGGAAGAATTTCAACCCGCTCCGCAACCTGTATGGCAAAGGGCCTTGGCGATCAAGATTTGCTTCGCCCATTTGTTCAAGCTTGGGCGTTTGGGGGAGCAACCGATCCGCTTGCAGAAAACGGGACCCTAGCTACAGCGCTGCTCGCTCAGGCCGATGTCTGCATCTCTCCTACCGCGTTGAACTGGCCCGACGTGCGCCTCCCCGGAACCGATCCCCTTATCGACGCTGATGCGCCGGGTGGTTCTGCTAGCTCAGCATCCCCAGCCGACCGCCCGGTCTCACTACCAACCACTGCTGCTCCCGCTCAGGTGACGCCGACGACTGCTGCAGGCTGATCAAAGCATGGCTAGTGCACCATGACCACCTGAGCGCCATTCACAAGACACACTGTTGTTCATCAAATATGCGGGTCTGGAGATTCTCTAGGCCTTTCTCTACTAAGTCTGTCTACTCATGAGGAAGTAAATGTCTCTGTTGTTTGGAAGCATTCCGAGCCCACCCTTCCAAGAACTCGTCCTAGGTCCGCTGCATTTTCGAATGTATGGCCTTTGCATTGCTCTGGGTGTTCTTGCCTCGGTGACCCTCGCACGTCACCGCTGGGCAAATCGCGGAGGCGACCCTGAAGACATCACGACCGTTGCCCTCGTGGCTATTCCAGCGGGGCTTATTGGAGCAAGGCTGTATCACGTCATTACGGACTGGCCAGACCTGTATTCCTCGGGCCGCTGGTGGCCTGATGCCTTCTTTATCTGGAAAGGTGGTCTTGGGATTCCAGGCGGGGTGCTGCTTGGTGCAATTGCAGCTGTGCTTATGGCGCGCCGCATGAAGATGGACTGGAAGCTGATGGCGGATGCTGCTGCACCCGCGCTTCCCATTGCGCAAGCGATTGGCCGTCTTGGAAACTATTTCAACCAAGAACTCTACGGTCGACCAACCAACCTTCCTTGGGGCTTGCAGGTAGAAAATCCGCCGTTGCGTTATGCCACAGACACGCTCTTTCACCCCACCTTCCTTTATGAGGCACTGTGGAATTTGGGCCTAGCAGGCCTCATAGTTCTGCTTGGTCGCAGGCTCGTCCTTAAGCCGGGCAGGTGGTTTGCGGTGTACATCCTTGGCTACGGACTTGGGCGACTCTGGGTGGAGTCGCTCCGCATCGACTTTGCAAACGAGATTCTTGGCCTGCGAGTCAATACTTGGATTTCCTTTTTCGCAATCATTGGTGGCGCAACATGGTTGTTCTGGAAGGGAAGCCCAGTTGATTCTCAAGCCACAGCGGAACTTCGCGCTGGGGGCGATCCGCTAGCAGGACTGATTCAGCTAGCCCCATCAGATGACGCAGGCTCAGCAGTCGTGGACGCAGACTCAGCGGACGCAGACTCAGTGGACGCAGACTCAGCGGACTCAGACTCAGCGGACTCAGACTCAGCGGAAGCTAGCTCGGACCTGATCGCAAAACCCGGGCCAGACTTGGATGGCCCAGCTACCGAACTCTCTGTCGGTGACAGCGACGCAGGCCAGCTTTCGGGTGGGGTCGACCCAGAGGAAACAACCTGAAGCACCGAAATGGCCGTAGGTCTCACTGCTCGCTGTGTGGCCCGTCCAATGCGGATCTTTCTTGCCCCGGATTTCTGGGCCGAGTCCCCAAGGGCATGGAGTGTATGGACCCCAACCCGGAACAATTCCCGCTAGCTCAGGAAACTGTGGCTGAGTGGCGAGTGACCAGGTGCTGTGGTCAATCAGGGTGGGTAAGAGCATTTCCTGAGCTAGCAAACAAAGGTCTGCACAGCTACTGACGGCATCCTTCGCTGCTGAGCCATCTAAGGACGTGGAGTTCATCCCAAGAGGCTGAAGCACAGCCTCGGCGAGGTACTGCTCAAATCTCATCTCGGCCTGAACCGCAAGGTGCTGCGCAGCAAGCTCATAACCAGTATTTGAGTAGATCCTCTTGACTCCCGGTGCTACGAGTACTTGATCGGTGTCAAAACCCAGTCCAGAGCTATGGCACAGCAGATGTTTCAACGTCGATCCGGGCGGGCCGACCTTGTCATCTAGCGAGATGGTTCCTTCTTCTACAGCTACTAACACGGCGAGCGCGCTGAAGAGTTTGGTGAGTGACGCCACCTCAAAGCGTCGGGCAGAATCCCCATGGCTCGCTAAGAGCGCAGATGGACCTACCACTGCGGCGGCAGCATGGTCGGCTCCCCATAGATCAATAGATTTCAGAATCTCATCAGGCACTTGTTTCCCTTGCGAATACGGGCTTGAGGCCTCAGGCGGGTAACCTAGGAAGTATTACAACGATCCTGAAGTGGACATGACAAAAACTTTTGAACAGCTCGGTGTGGCCCCAGACTTGTGCCACGCCCTCTCCGAGCGGGGCATTACCACCGCATTCCCTATCCAAGAGATGTCCATTCCAGACATCCTTGCCGGTAGAGACGTCTGCGGGAAGGCCAAAACCGGCTCGGGAAAGACTCTCGCGTTCGGTCTGCCGATGTTGCAGATCTTACCGAAGGCCAAGCCCGGACGGCCCACAGGGATAGCTCTTGTGCCAACGCGCGAGCTCGCAACGCAGGTACGCGACGAGTTGTTGCCCCTCGCTCATGCCCGAGGCATTCGAATTACAGCCATTTACGGCGGTGACCCCATCGAGAAGCAGATTAAGGCGCTCAAGGCTGGAGTGGACTTAGCAGTCTGCACGCCTGGACGAGCCATCGATCTGATTGAGCGGGGGGATTTGTCAGTTGAAGACGTCAAGAACGTCATCATCGATGAAGCCGACCGGATGGCCGATATGGGATTCCTTCCTCAAGTGGAATGGATCCTTCGAAATGTTGAGGTAGGACATCAGACCCTGCTGTTCTCTGCAACGCTCGATGGTGCCGTTGACACTCTGGTGCGGCGCTATCAGCATGAGCCTGCACGCCACGAGGTCGAGTCCAAGGGCGCAACTGTTGAGCAAATGACTCATCGGTTCATCACCGTTCACGAGATGGATAAAGCCAAAGTCGCAGCGACCATTGTTGTGGCGAGTGGCCGAACGATGATCTTTTCCAATACCAAACATGGCGCTGATCGCTTGGCCGACAAGCTTGGTGAACTTGGTGTGTCGGCCCAGGCAATCCACGGAGATCTTCGCCAGAACATGCGTGAAAAAGCGCTATCGAACTTCTCGGCCGGCAAATTGCAGGTCCTTGTCGCTACTGATGTTGCCGCACGTGGCATTCACGTAGATGAAGTCGATGTGGTCATTCACTACGACCCACCCTCGGATCACAAGAACTACCTGCATCGTTCTGGCCGTACCGCTCGGGCGGGTGAGGATGGCCTTGTGGTCTCGCTTGTGCTGTGGAACCAAGAGCTAGAGGTGAAGCGAATCCAAAAGCGCCTCGGCCTAGATATTCCCATAGTCGAGATGTTCTCGAACGACCCACGCCTGCAAGATCTTGCCGCGTGGGATCCAGCTTCTGAGTCCTAGTCAACTGCCGCTTTCATCCACTAGCGCTTTAATCAACTGCGGTGAGGTGGTGGAGCACTGCAATTGCGCTCAGGCCGTCAAGCACCAGGTTCTCTGAAACGATTTGCCGAAGACGCTGAGGTGAGACCCAGTCCACGCGTTCGGCCTCATCAGAATGCGCGGGCCCAACCTGCGCGCCTCCCTCGGCGGCAAAAACCCAAAACCGCTGTGTTGATTGCCCTGCATTCGGGCTGAAGTATTGCAAGAGCCGCATTGGTCCTGGCGACCACCCGGACTCCTCAATACATTCTCTGCGCGCCGCATCTTCAGGGGTCTCGCCCGGCTCAATCATGCCGCCAGGAACCTCAAATCCCCATTGATTGCTCAAAAAGCGGTGCCGCCACATCAGCATGACTCCGCGCTCTGGGTCACTCACGATCACCCCTGCAGCATCTAGCGATGAGATTGCGTGATGCTCGTACCGGCGACCACCGGGCGCTTCAACGTCGATCAGTGACAGCGTGATCCACGGACTCGAATACACCTCACGTTGCCCATGAACCGTCCACTCCATCTGTGCTCTCCCCGTTCGGAAGCTCCGCTCAGTGCGACTGCCCATCGAGGGCATCGCTCATCTCGTCGCTGCGTGCCGACAGACTAGAGCGATGTGTGCCGATCATTCGACCTCTGCGGTTCAGACACGCATTCATGACCATGAGCGTTCTGTCCCTGCAGAGCAACGCAAATCAGATGGCGTTCATTACACGCCTGCTGCTCTTGCGCGATTTTTGGTGGAGCAGGCAATCTCTGCTTTGGGCTATGTGCCGCAACAGGTCTGCGACCCTACATGTGGTGCCGGGTCATTCCTTCTAGCTGCAGCAGACGCACTCGCAGATAGAGGCGTTGATGTAAAAGAGATTGTTGAACACCGAC
>JBIKPA010000164.1:0-6490 GCA_044357715.1 Microthrixaceae bacterium | reverse complement strand
GAAGGCTGCTTCTTAGAGCCTCCACCTAACTGTGTCAGCTTGACTCTGACAAAGAGCACCGGTTCGGTGATAGCTGACAGGGCGCGTGTCACCCTTTCGGTGGCTTCGGCCCGCCGGAGAGCGCTTCCAGGGCCATGACAAACAACCTGGATGGGGTACTCGGGTTGTTCAGGCTGCTGGCCCACTTGCGCCGAAGTTGCTGCAGCGGCTGCAACAGAGTCAGCGACGCTTGCTTCCTCGCCCGAGTCACGAGCTACGGTGCGCATCCAGACTCCGGCTAATTCGCCGAATTGGAATTGCAACCGAGCGACTGTCGTCTCCCCTGTTTGTGGCAAATCTCGCCACTCAACAAGGATTTCCTCACCGCTGCCAAGTGTGACATCTGGACCGCGCCCACACCCGAAAATCGGCAGAGACTGAATGGCTCCAGCTACCTTTCTTCGACCGTGCAGCACTACTCCGTCTAGGTGGAGTTCGGCAATGGGGGAGAGCACTTCTAATGCTTCGTCGATAGCGCCGGTGCCAATAGCAGTTGCCCACCAGCGAGCTAGGTGCATTGGGGTTGGCCTCACCTCAGGCCGAAGCTCAACACCAACCGCGGTTGAACCACTAGCGTTATTAGGAATCCCAGGATCGTGAATTCCTCTCCGATCGCGGTGTACAACTCGACCCGGTGAAAATGCTGGGAGGCTCCGATACGGCCGTTCGGACTGCTGATGAACATGAAGGCCCGGATGCTCAGTCACATTGACCGCTGTGGAGCCATCAGTACCGACATCGAAATGGACTCGCGCACCTGAAACCTTGCAGGCAGGACTCATCTCAGATAGCGAGCACCAGTACCGCCTGCCGCGATCCAAGATTCTTCCTTGCTCAGTGTCATTGTCGATCCATGCAACAATCCCGAACGGCATTTTGGCCTCGCTTCTTTCATCTCTCTCGTCGAATCGCTCTACCCAATCAGATCTTTGAACTGGACCAACAGGGCCAAAGGTCAATTCAGTCCGCCGAGTTGGACTCGTGACGTTGTGCCCTAGCTACGACTTCGCAGACAGATAACGCTTATGCCTTCGAGCAGTCATGCAACTAGGAGGCCACGATGAAGGTGAGCGAAGCCATTCGGAAGATTCCTGTAACCATTGATGTAGCGGAAACCATGAGCGCCGCTGCGCAACTGATGGATTCCCACGCCGTTGGCGCACTGATGGTTACTGACCAGGGGTTGCTTGTGGGGATCGTGACTGATCGCGACCTGGTTGTTCGCGGAATTGCCCGGCGAGTGGATGTCTCCGCTCGAATTGACTCGGCGATGACCACAAACCCGATCACGGTGCCTGCAGATGCCGAGCTGAACGATGCACTAAAAATCTTCCGTTCTCACGCGATTCGACGTCTTCCAGTCGTTCATGGCGATGAGATCATAGGGATGCTGACTGTGGATGACCTCGTGGTGGACCTCACCTCGAGTCTGACGACACTGGTGTTGCCGGTTACTGGGCAGGTGCTCTTCGGATCTCCAGAACCTGCGACTCCTGCCGTGGTTACTACTTCCCCGTAAACCTCGGCGGCCGCTTCTCGGCAAATGCAGCGACAGCCTCACCAAGGTCTGAGGTAAAGGTGCACATGATCTGTGTGCGGTTTTCTAAGTCGATTCCGGCCTCAAGGCTGCCGACTTCAAGTTGTGCCCACATGACTTCCTTGGTCATCCACATGCCGGTGGGGCTGTTTCCACAAATTAATCTCGCTGTTTCTAGCGCCGATTCCATCAGGTGCTCGTCGGGAACAGTTCTGCTAACGAGTCCAATCCGGTCGGCTTCTTCGGCCCCGACTAGGCGACCGGTCAGTAACAGCTCAAAGGCTGCGGATGCGCCGATCAGTCGGGGTAGTAGCCAAGAGACACCAATGTCGCATCCCGACAGACCTACTCGAACAAATGCCACGTTGAACTTCGCCGATGCTCCAGCAATGCGAATATCGCTCGCTAGAGCAAGAGCAAGGCCTCCACCAGATGCCGCACCGTTGACCGCTGCAATCACCGGGATCTGCAGATTCGCTAATGCAGGCACGAGCGCAGCAATACGCTGCTGGGTATCCATGCTGCTGCGCACGCGACCACGCTCTTTGGCATCGGCTTGTTGGGGTGGATCCATCAGATCAAGGCCAGCACAGAAGCCTCGGCCGGATCCGGTCAGAATGACTACTCGAGCGGCCGCATCATTACGCAGAGACGCAATGGCCTGATGGAGTTCGTCTATCAACTCGTTGTTCATTGCGTTGAGTCGATCAGGGCGATTGAGTTGCAGGATACGAATTCCGGCATCCCCATCCTCGCCAGGTGCTGCGCTCACATGAACTACTGCACTGCTGGGAACTACTGCACTGTCCGGAGCAACTGCAGGATCTGCCATCGCAGCATCTTGTCAGATGCAGGACCGGACGCGAAGAATCCCCCGGCGAACCGGGGGATTCTGGTGGCGGAGAGTGGGGGATTCGAACCCCCGGAGGCTTGCACCTCAACGGTTTTCGAGACCGTCCCATTCGTCCGCTCTGGCAACTCTCCGCTCATAAACTTAGCGGGGCTAGCGCCGACTAGCGAAGAAGGAAACCAGCAGCTCTGCACACTGGGCCTCGAGCACTCTCCCGCGCACCGGAAACTCGTGGTTCAGCCGCGGGTCTTGGCCTAGGTGGTACAACGATCCGAGCGCTCCTGCCTTGGGGTCTTCTGCTCCAAAAACTACGCCGCTGATGCGGGATGCCCAGAGCGCTCCGGCACACATCGGGCAGGGCTCCAAGGTCACCACTACAAGGCAATCATCCAACCTCCAACGGCCCAGCGCCTGCGCTGCATCTTGGATCACGAGCATCTCTGCGTGAGCGAGAGGGTCTGAATTGATCTCGCGTTCGTTGTGACGCCCCGCAATGATCTTTGCCGGCCCCGGGTTCTCGGAGGTGCCGCCCAACTGCACCAGCACTGCTCCGATCGGAACATCCTCATGCTCAATCGCCGACCGTGCTTGTTCGAGCGCGAGTGCCATCCAGTCCTCGTGGCTAGGTGTTGCGGGCAGTACTGGCTGAGCGGAACGCATAGGTGAACGCTACCGGCTCCACAAAACAGTCACCGCCCGCCCGGCTTCAGTGTGAGCTGATGCCGGCCGGGCAGTTCCCGTGGCGGAGACGGTGGGATTCGAACCCACGGTGAGTTGCCCCACACACGCTTTCCAAGCGTGCCGATTCGGCCGCTCTCGCACGTCTCCGAGATGAGAGGATAGTCTGAGTGACCACTAGTGTTTTCAGGTGGCGGTCGGGCCCTGTGCAATCGGAGCCCGTGAATCGGGTCAGGGCCGGAAGGCAGCAGCTCTCAGCGGAACCTGCGGTGTGCCGCAGATCGCCTGGCCGCCTCCTGAAAACACAAGAATCAGCGCAGAAAATTCGAGCACGAGCAGTGTCTCTGCGCACAACTAGGATGCCTGCGTGGCCTATCAGTCCTTGTACCGTCGGTACCGTCCTCGTCGTTTTAATGAGGTCCGCGGGCAAGAACATGTTGTTGGTGCGTTACGCAACGCTGTTAATACCCATACTGAGGGGCACGCATATTTGTTTTCTGGGCCGCGTGGCACCGGCAAAACCTCGACGGCAAGGATTCTTGCCAAGGCCCTCAACTGCGACAACTTGCAACAGGGTGAGCCGTGTTGCGAATGCACCCCATGTCAAGACATGGAGGCTGGTCGTAGCTTCGATTTGTTCGAACTCGACGCAGCCTCGAATAACGGTGTTGACGCGATTCGAGATTTGATTGAGCGCACAGCAGTTGGTTCGCCCGGGCGCACCAAGGTGTACATCTTGGACGAGGTGCACATGCTTTCTCCGGGTGCTTCAAACGCACTTCTCAAGACACTTGAGGAACCACCAGATCATGTGCGCTTTGTGTTGGCCACTACCGACCCACAAAAGGTTCTTCCTACGATCAAGAGTCGGACGCAACACTTCGAGTTTCAGCTGCTCTCTGCACAAGAACTCGAGACATACGTCCGCTGGATAAATGCGGATGCAGATCTCGATGTTGATGACGAGTCAATCGCATGGGTGGTTCGTCAGGGGCGTGGCTCGGCGCGTGACACGCTGTCGGCTCTTGATCAGGTTGTTGCCGCTGGTGGAGTCGTCACTCGGGCAGAGCCCGTGGAGCAACTCTTTCGGGCTCTCGTCGCCAAAGACAGCGGGCAGGCTATCGGCGCTGTATCTGATGCTTTGGCTCAAGGCCACGATCCTCGTGTGCTCGGTAAGGCATTCTTAGATTCTCTACGAGACACGTTTTTGCTGTCGCTTGGGGTGCAAGTCCCGCATTTGATGGCAGAGGACGCAGAGCAGTTTGGGGCGTGGGCATCCAAGCTTGGAACACCGCTGCTCACGCGGGCGATGGAGGCCGTTGGGGCGGCGCTAGTCGATATGCGCCATGCAGCAGATCCCCGTGTGCCCCTCGAGGTTGCCCTAGTGCGCCTCACAAGCGCCGCCGACGTATCGCTAGCTTCTCTGCTCGAGCGTGTGGAGCGACTTGAACAAGGTGCGCCCGCTGCATCTGCTGCGCCCGCTCAGTCTGCCGGGCCGGCTCAGTCTGGAGCGCCCGCTGCGCCCGCCGTTAGTAGTGAGGGGCCCAGTAGCGGGTCAGGCGTTGCAGAGGCGCGCGCTGCTCTAGCAAAGGCCCAAAGCCAACCAGCACCCCATGCTGCTGCTCCGCCTAACCCAACTCGGCAATCGGCCACAGCGCCGCCAACTCCTCCCACAGCGCCGCCGCCTCAGCCCACCGCTCCTGCTCCGCCTCAGCCCACTGCAGCGCCTGCGCCGCCTGCTCAGCCCGCCGCAGCGCCTGCGCCGCCTCAGCCCGCCGCCCCTGCGCCACCTGAGACCATCGCTCCTGCTCAGCCCACTGCGCCTGTTGCCTCCGGCCAACTCCCCACCATCGAGGAGTTGCGAGCGGGCTTTGCCGAGGCGGTCCTTCCCCAGTTACGCGGAGTTGCTAAAGCCATTTTTTCAACCGGCGATTTTGTGGTGGTCACCGCCGATGGTGCAGTGTTTGCTTTAGAAAACGCGCCCACGCGTGACCGCGCCGAACGCTCCCGTGGCGATGTTGAGGATGCACTCGCAGGCCACTTTGGTAGCCCGGTTGCGCTCATCCTGATCGACAAAGCCGACTCCACGAAATACGGCGGCAGCGCACCGCCAACATCGGCCGCGGGTAGCGATCGGGGTCCCAGAACTGTCCGCCGTCCGGGATCCCCAGAGTTAACGGCGGACGATCATGATGAGGCCGAACTTGAGGATCCGCGAGCGATCAACATCAGTGAACTCGACAATGCTGATGATGTCGCAGAGACGGGAATTGACCGACTCACACGAGCATTTCCAGGTGCAAAACTAATAGAGGTCAGCGAGGAGAAAACATGAGCGATTCCGAGAACCCAGATTCTGCCCTTACTCCTGAGATTGTGGATCAGGGCCCTGAGGATGGTGTTGCAGGTTTTGATTTTGGCTCCATGATGGAGATGGCTCAGAACATGCAACAACAAGCTGTCGAGGCTCAGCAACAGCTTGCCTCTGCCCAACTTGTTGGTAGCGCCGGGGGTGGACTCGTATCGGTCACCCTCAATGGCCATCTGCATCTTGTTGGTCTGCGAATTGATCCCACAGCAGTCGACGCCGAGGATCTGTCGATGCTCGAAGATCTCATCCGGGCAGCATGGCAAGACGCTTATGACCAAGTTGCGCAATTGCAGGCTTCGGTCGATCCGATGGCGGGGCTAGGTGGGCTCGGCGATATTGGCGACTTGCTTGGTGGCCTGTAAATGGCAAGCCCATATGCCGATGCGGTTCAAGACCTGATAGATGCGTTGGGTCGACTCCCAGGGGTGGGGCCGAAGTCAGCGCAGCGGATTGCATTTCATATTCTTAAAGCAGATGCAGATGAGGCCAACCGCTTGGCGCGCGCCATTGTTCAGGTCAAGGAACGAGTTGGCTTTTGTTCGATTTGTTTCAACATTGCTGAAGGTGAGCAGTGCAGAATCTGCGCAGACCCAAAGCGCGATGCGCATGTGTTGTGTGTTGTGGAAGAGCCCCGAGATGTGGTTGCGATTGAGCGGACACGAGATTTTTCGGGGCGTTACCATGTGCTCCTTGGAGCAATCGATCACCTGCAAGGTATCGGTCCCGAGCAGCTTAAAATCCGCGAACTGATAGCTCGTGTAGGCGATGGGGTAATCACCGAGGTGATCTTGTGTACCAACCCCAACCTCGAGGGTGAGGCCACATCGCTGTACTTGTCGAGGGTGTTGGACGTTCCCGGTCTGACTGTGTCTCGGCTCTCTAGCGGCCTGCCCGTGGGTGGTGACCTTGAGTACGCAGATGAGCTAACTCTGAGCCGAGCCCTCGAAGGCCGCCGAGTAGTAGAACGCACCTAACGCCGCCCCCGCCCGCTCGCCCCACCGCCCCGCTCGCCCCA
>JBIKPA010000162.1:0-6517 GCA_044357715.1 Microthrixaceae bacterium | reverse complement strand
TGTGGGCATTGTTGCAGCACCCTGAGCAGCTACAAGAACTTCGAGAGAACCCAGCGCTCATCCCAGGAGCAGTCGAGGAAGTTCTTCGCTGGGCAAACCCCCTGCATTACTTCCGACGCACTGCAACCCAAGACACCGAACTGAGCGGAGTGCAGATCGCTGCGGGTGACAAGGTGGTGATGTATTACACCTCGGCCAATCGCGATGAAGCAGTTTTTGATGACCCCAACGCCTTCAACATTCACCGAAATCCAAATCCTCATCTGTCGTTTGGCATTGCCGAACACTTCTGTTTAGGAGTGCACCTTGCACGGCTAGAGGGGCGAGTGTTCTTTACGGAGCTACTCAGTAGCTTTGGCAAAATTGAACTCGCGGGCGAGCCAGTTCGGGTTCGCTCAAACCTCAATAACGGCCTGAAAAGACTCCCCGTGCGCCTGCTTGAGTACCAGCACTGACTTCCAAGCAGTAATTGGGCCTGGCCTGCGAATCTTTAGCTGCAAGTTGGCCGGCGCTCTGGCAGGAATTAGGCCTGAGTTTGGGTCATCTGCCCCGGTGCCATGACCGGCAGGCTGAGCGTGATTGAGTCGAACGTAATCTGGCCGCCAAATTGCGGATCTGCATACGCGACGGTGCTTGCCACTAGCTGAAGTGTGAGAGTTGACCCTGCTTTTGCGGCAAAGGCAAGTACCTCGAGCGGCACGCTCACTTTGTGTGGTGCGCCATCCAAGGTGACCGCAATCGGCGTGACCTGGTTTCCAATTACCAAGCCAGTACTTGCATCCACGAGCTGGGCAAAAACTCGCGTTGGTCTCTCCCCGGTACCGTTCGTTCCCGAATACGAGAGGCTCAACTCTGGAGCGCCAACCACAAGATGTGGTCCACCCTGAACCTGCAACGGCACATTGACAGCATTCTGGGCTACAGCAGGGGTGATTGATTCAACAAGGCCCGAGAGCACAGAACCTTTGCCATCTGGAATGACGACCGGCCCAGATCCACCCTCGGCAGTCAATGCCAAGCTTCCTGAACCGCTCGCGGTCAGAGGAGTTCCGGTTGCAACCTCGTATCGTTTCGAGGTGTACCGAAACCCATCTTGATCAATGATGTCGAACCCAGGACCAGTATCTACTGATGTGTCATTGGCAACATAACGGTTCAGCCAAGCAACCGCTGCCTTACCCACCCGCTCCGGATCACCGGGGTCTGTCAGACATACCCCATGGCCATCGCAGTACCAGATCATGGAGACGGGAACGCCGTTCTTAGTCAAAATGTTGTAGTTCGTGATGCCCTCACCCAAGGTGAAGAGTGTGTCTACGGTGCCTTGGATAATCAACGTTGGCGCAGTGATCTGGTTTACTAACTCGGCGGGACCGCGAGCTATGAACCACGCCTGATCTTCTGCATTGAGAGTGCCTGTGGCCTGTGCAGAATCTTGAGCATGCTGCACGTGCGGGTCTACCGAATCTGAAGAGCTTGAATCGCTCAGAATTCCTGCCCAACCAGACTTCACCGTCTCTGCTCTGAACAGACTGCTCTTGAGCGAGTTCCATGCAATCACGGGAACAATCGCATCTACGCGGCAATCGGTTGAAGCAACCACAAGTTGGATCCCACCCCCGTATGACCCGCCCACCATGCCGACTCGTGGATTGCGTTCAGCATCGAGTTCAGCAACTGGCTGTGTGGCCACCCAGTCAAGCAATTGACTGACATCACGGCCCTCAAACTCCTTCGAGTTCACTTGGGCAACACCCGTTGACTCGCCAAAACCGCGTGGGTCCCAAGTAAGTACGTTGTAGCCCGCGTCGCGCAATGACGCGATTCCTATAACACCCAATACCCCTACGGCATCAACGGCGGTATCTCCAGACAAACTCCACCCCGGGCCCATTAAAATCGTAGGGGCCGGGTTCTGCGCGGTTGCTGATTCCAGCGGAAACCAATGTACGCGAATCAGCGTCCCATCGAATGAGACGAGATCAATATCAGTTACAGAACCGGTCACTTCGCTTGCCTGCACCTGCGTTGTGTTCGTTGGCGGAACGCAATCAACTTGATTGGGAGCAGTTTGTTGAGGCGCCGAAGAAACTGTTTGACGCAGCTTCGCAGCAGTGGCCGAATCTGAAGAAGAAGAACAAGATGCCCCGATCAGCACTAAAGACCCGAGCGCTGCGAGGGCTACAAGTAAAAGACCTTGACTACGTGATTGGATGCTTCCTCTGCGCATGTCGCAAGACTATGTCGGCGACGCACAGTTCTGCTGATCGAAGCGCGTCGGTAGTGTGCACCTAGAACTTCACGACACAGATTGGAAATCGAATGGATCGCGCTCAACTACTTGGAAGTTTTGACCTTACGGGGCGTACAGCAATCATCACCGGAGGAAGCCGTGGCATTGGCTTGGCAATCGCTCAGGGCTTTGCCGCTATGGGTGCCAACGTGGTCATCGCAAGTCGAAAGGCCGAGGCCTGCGATTCGGCAGTAGCGACAATTGTTGCCGATGGCGGATCTGCCTTTGCGGTGCCAACCCACATAGGAGACCTGAAACAGATTGAAACGCTAGTTGCACGCACTGTGGCGCAGTTTGGCGGAATTGACATCATTGTGAACAACGCTGCCAACCCGCTAGCACAGCCCATTGGCGCAATCACTGAAGAGGCATTTGCCAAGTCCCATGAGACCAATCTGCGCGGCCCTGTGTTTCTAGTTCAGAACGCTTTGGAGTATTTGCGTGCAAGCAACCACGCTTCGATTATCAATATCGCAACAGCGGGCGTCTACACCCACGGCAGCTATGTCTCTTTGTACATCTCTGCAAAGGCTGCGCTGCTCGCTATGACCCGTGCCATGGCAGCCGAATTTGCAGCCGATGGAATTCGCGCCAATGCAATCGCGCCGGGAACAGTTGCAACAGACATGTTCCTCAGCGCTCCCGAGGGGTTTCAGGCTGCGGCGGTTGACACACAACTCATCAAGCGGCCCGCACAGCCAGATGAGATGGTTCCAGCGGCGCTGTTTTTGGCAAGCGATGCCTCGAGTTTTATGACTTCACAAACGCTAGTCATTGACGGCGGCATGACTACTCACTGAGCGCACTAACAGCTTTCAGAGGCTTCGCTGTGTTGAGTAGTTCTCAGATACGGACAGCGCAGTAGCCTTGGCAACGCTCGAAGGGAACCCTCATGGCATCAAAATCAAGAACAAGTGCAGCCATGGCAACTGCTTTGGCAGCCGCTACCGCACAGGCTGTGCGAATGCTGCAAGACCCAGAGACCCGTGCCCAATTGTTGATCGCCGGCAATGACCTTGCAGCACGGATCCGCCAGTGGAATGACGACCGTCGCACTTCGGGCCTCTACTCCCCCTCTGACCTACCAGCCGAACACGCCACTAGCGCGTACAACTCGGCACGGCCAGCACTTGGACAGGAGCGCCTTGAGCGCAGAGTTGAAAAACTTTCTGCCACGCTCGATATGTTGCGGCCAGAGACTGGCGCCTCGGGCGCCGCGTTCTTAGACAAGGTGTATCAGGCACTCAATCAGATTCGGCTTTCGCTTGCTGTTGCAAAGAACCTTCCGCTTGTAAAGCGAAAGAAGGCTCACCGAGAAATCAACAAGATGCTGAGCGACTTAGAAACTGCCGTAATGGATGCCGCTCTTGGTAACGCTCCGGGGTAACGCCCAATACAAGCACCACTAGTTAGACAGCTTGAGTATCAGATTGCGTCATGGCTCTGAAGCCATCTCAACGAGAACCAACCTGGCAAAGTCGGTAGCCAGAATGTCATGGTTCGGTACAACAGCGCCGCCGGAAGAGCAACCGCGGCAGGAACACCAATCGCGCTCAGACCGGCAACTAAGGCCGCCTCCACAGCACCAATCCCGCCCGGGGTTGGAGCGACGGAACCGACCAAACCCGCACCGAGATACACCACCACCGCACCGGCAAGGGGAATCTCACCGCCATAGGCTCGAACCGCCACGAAGAGGGTAACTGCGTATGCGAGCGATGTGAGCAAGCTTGCCGCCACCCCTTGAACAAGACGCTTTGGGTCTCGAGCAACGTCAAGCACGCGTGGCCCGGTGGACTCCCAAATGGGGCGCATGCGCTCCAAGATGAGTCTTCGAGTTACTGGAAGCACAAAGGCAAAGGCTGCGATGAGCACGGCCCCAACTGCAACTAGGAGAACACTGGTGGAAGGTGCCTTGAGATCAAGCTGTGTGGCCTCATGAGAAAAAATGGTAACCCCGAATAGTGCGATGACCGTGGTGAGAAAGACCACCAGGGACGACAGTCCAACGCTTGCAACTGCGAGACCAGAGGGAGCACCGGCTTTTTGTATGACTCGCACATTGGTTCCTGCGCTGCCTACCGCCGCTGGGGCAACTAGCGATACGAAGGTGGCCGCGAACTGAGCAGCGAGCAGTCGGAGTGCCGGAACCCTGACCGGCAAGAACGGCCGAATCGTAAGCGCTGCTCCCACATAGGTCAGCAGCGACGCGACAAACGCTAGGCCCGCCCAGTACCAGTTGATACTGCGAATCACGGTGGCAAAATCAACGTTGCTCAATTGCCCGGCAAGCACGTAGACGGCAAGGGTGGCCGCAATCAGAGTAATGAGGGCTCTTGGGCGCAGACGCTCGAGTCGCACTTCATCTGCCGACGGCTCGGGCGCTCTTGCTGTGGCCTCTTCTCGAACCTGGTCCAACAACGCATCGTTGTCTTTGAGTGCAACTCGCAATGCCGGATTGAGCGCCACCGGTTGTAAGAGCGCTGGAAGATTCGCTAAGTCTTGATCGCCGATCTCTGCTTCAGCAGCGGTAATCGCCCGGTCTGTGCCAACTAAGAGCGCAGTTGCCATCAAGAGTTCTGCGCGATCAAGCCTCATACGCAGCCGGGGTGCTGCAATCTCGCCTTGAGTAAGCCCAAGAATCCAGATTCGGCCATTGCTATCTACTGCCAGGCTCTCAGGATTGATTCCCTCGTGAGCAACACCTGCATGATGCATTCTTCGCACCTGTTTCCAAGCTTGAGAGAGCGCCTCATCAGAAATCGCATCGGCGGAAAACGCCGAGAGCACGCGAAGGTCTTCTGGATGTTCCTCTGCAAAAACCAGTGTCCGATCATCAACTTCCGCTGCTGCTAAAAAGCGAGGAGTTCGCACTTGAGCCTCACGGGCCATCAGTGCTGGAACTGCTGCTTGTTGAACCTGCACTCGCGCAGACAGACTCGGGGTTCGAGTCACCCAGGTGCGGACCCGAAGCACCCGAGTGAACTGCCTCAGCACTCTGAGTGCCCCGCGGTCTGGGTCAAGCACCTGAACTCTTGCGCGGGTCCCGTCTGCGGTCATCAAAATAAACTGCCGACCCAGCTTGGACTCCACCGGCAGCTGATCAAGGGTGACTGCGTACAGACCGACCTTGCCGAGCGCATCTGCAATCAGGCGAGCGCCAACTCGCGGATTCTCTGTTCCCGCCGCGTATCGGACTACCAATCCGATCACATGACCAACGAGCACACTCACCAACAGCGCCAATGGTGTGGCTCGTCCATCAATTAAGAACAACACTGCCAAAGCCAGCAAGCTCGTCCACACCACAACCAAGGTGCGAGGCTTTGTGCCCGAGCCCTCAACGGTCATGAGCGCAGAAACGGCTGCGAATAATCCAAATGCTGCTGGAGTTCGACCGCTTCCCCCAACGAGGGGTTGGGTAAGCGAGTCAAGCAGCCCACCGGCGATCAACTCTTGCGCATAGTTTGCAAAGAGCTCGGCCAGAATTAATGCCAATGCTGCAGCAGATAGCGAGGTTCCCATCAGTCGCCAGCGGCGGCGAAGTGCAAGCTCAGCAATCAGATAGAGCGGCAAGGCCAATACAATCAGGCTGTTGAGTGTGGCCAGAAGACTCACTACCAGCTTTGGCACGTTGGTCACCGCAGTAGTGATGTCTTCTTGAATTCCGATGGTCGTTTCAGATCCGATGCTTCCTGCGAGGACGACTAGGGCGAGAAGGGCCAAAGTGACAAGAATTCGCAGAAGGTCAGCGCTGCTGCGAAATCTTTGAGGCTCGGGAACCTCGTCGATGACTACTGAATCCACAGACCACTGGAGACGCCCGCGAGCAGTTCGGTCGACCACGGGTAGAGACTTCACCCCATTGAGTATTGCCCAGCACAGTGCAAGAGGGAGAACACTCCCGCAACAGAGAGGAAGAAACCAATGGCATTCTCCCGGCGAATCGAGCCGAAACCGGGTCAAGAGTCCGTCTGGGACTACCCACGCCCGCCAAGGCTTGAGCGAAGCACGGCCCTTATTCAGGTTGAGTTTGCTGGGGTGCTGATTGCATCAACGACCGCCGCATGGAGGGTCCTCGAAACAAGTCAGCCTCCCGCTTATTACCTGCCGCCGGCCGACATCGCCCCTGGTGTGCTGCGGCTAGCCGCCGGCCAATCCTTCTGCGAGTGGAAAGGGATTGCCTCATATTTCGACATCATGGTCGGCTCAGCCGTCTCGCCT
>JBIKPA010000160.1:0-6604 GCA_044357715.1 Microthrixaceae bacterium | reverse complement strand
TGACTGGGTGTTTCCGTCGAACCGATCCACCCGCTGGTGGTAGGTACATCTGAGCTGAACATGGCCGGTCCGCGACCGGGTCGCCAGGTTCTTCGACGGCCACGAATCTCAAAGCACTCGCCAGATACCGCTCGAGTTCCACACCAGATAGGTGACGTACACGACGTAGGCGACGATGAAGGCGAATCCCTAGAAGCGGTGCATGATGCTGCGGCCCGAGAAGAAGACCGGCAGGCAGGTCGCTGCAACGAGGATCATCACGGGGACGTCTGGGTGCTCATAAGCAGACATTCTCGCTAGCCAGTGGGACAGCGGGGCGACGGTGTCCGACTGCTCGTGCTGACCTGTGCCCAATCGGTTGCGGAAGCGGTCGTATCGCTGCGTAGTCGCGCGTAGGCCGGAGACAGCACAGCGCTAGGACCTTTCGGGCGATGCGGAGGGTCGCTCAAGGTCGCCTAGGGCTGCGTCACGGGCCTAGGGCACCTGTTAATCAGCGGGTCATGAGTTCGAGCCTCACCCCCGGAGCACTCGAAGCCCCTGTTTCGGCAGGGGTTTCGTCGCGTCTGAGCGACTCGCCTGAGAAAACTGAGTCGTTCTACCTGTTTGTCTGAAACTGATGCCTTCTTTGGCACCGGAACTCCTACAATGAGAAGTGTTGTGTAACCCGGTGCGAGTTTCGCTGTGTGACCGTCGCCGGCAATTTCCTTTGATGAATTATCTACAGAGAGGCAGTCGTCATGATCGATCAGATTGGGTCTACATCCGTTGAGGGTTCAACTCGGGGTTCTGCTGCGCTACTGATGGTTGATGAGTGGGCGCTCGAAGTTCACGACGGCCTTGTCCGCAAGTCGTTGATTGTTGATGACCTGTTGGACCTGCGTGCCGAACTTGCCGATGAGCCGTTGCTCTTGATTGAGGTTGATCAGTTCTTGTCAAGCATTCCTGGCAAGTCCGTTGTTGAGCCAAAGTGGTGGGCTGCAACCCTCGCAACGCTGCAAGAAGAACTCTCTCAGCGACTGCCCGCAGGAGCCGGAGTCGATTCCTGAACACAAATGTCGCTACGATCCTCTGCCGAGGGCCGGTAGCTCAGTCGGTTAGAGCAGGCGACTCATAATCGCTCGGTCGTGGGTTCGATCCCCACCCGGCCCACACACAGATCCTGCGACTCGAAGAGAAGTGTTCGTGTAGCCAGACGGGCAGCTAACTTAAGTGAGCGAAAACTTTGTTGTCCGATAGACTGTAATTCTCACGAAGTCTCTAGGAAGTACACCAAGTTTTGGGGCGAAAACGAAGGAAAACGGCAGCGAAGCGTGTATTTGGTTGTTGTATCGCGCTTGCGGTGATAGCAGCGATTGCAGCGGCGGCCAGTCGCGGGCGTGAAAATGGTACCGGCGAGCGGTACGAAGCCTCCACCGAAAGGGTTAAATGCCAAGTAGAACCGGCCCCTAGCGTTGACCTCAGCGGATGTGATCTGAGAGGAGTCTCCCTCAATGGGGCTTACCTGCCCTCCGCAAATTTAGAGAAGGCAGACCTCAGAGGAGTGGATTTGTCGTTCGCTGACCTTTCCAATGCGAATCTCAACAAAGCAGACCTCTCTGCTAGCAAACTGATAGACACAAATCTTCAGCGAGCCACGCTGACCGGCGCTGACATGAGCGATACCGACGCAAGTGATGCTGACTTTGAAGGCGCAAATATGAAACAGGCGGTCTTCGACCGCGCCAACCTTTCATCTGCTGACCTGAGGGGCAATTTTCCGTTTTCCAGCCTCATTGCAGCCAACCTAAATGAGGCCAAGCTCGCAGGAGCGGACTTGACCGAGGCTGACCTCTCCTACGCTTCACTTGTAAGAGCAAGTCTTGCGGACGCGGACCTGACGAGTGCGGTCCTCTTTAGAGCAAACATGAGCGACTCCGACCTTAAGGGCTCAAGCATGAGATTTGCTGACCTGAGATTTACCGACCTGAGATTTGCTGACCTCACTCAGTCTGATCTTTCCAATGCGAACGTAGAGGGCATCAGCACGGTCGGTTCGAGGTGGGGTGAAACGAGATGCGCCGACGGGCGAATCCAAGACGGCGCGACACCCTGCACATAGCTCAACACGCCTCTTAAGCCCTTGCCGCCATAGGTGGCGAATCCATCCTGCGTACTCCCTCGGCACCGACTACGACTACCCGCGATCGTCAAGCCAGATGGGTGCCGACTGCAGCAGGAAGTTGCTGACAGCAAGACACTGCTCCAAGGTGTCGCAGAGTTGTTCTTCACCGAGATACACCTGAGACAAGCTGACTTGGACACGCGCTATCACAGTGAGTCGGCGCTCCGACGGGTCTGTCACAGAGGCGAACGAGTCCACTGCAGAGACCTCGACTGGAAGGTCGGGCCCGCCGATTCCAGCAATCTCGGTGGCAAGTAACAACAAGTCGGGGCAGCGGGGTAGTGGTGGCAACGACCAGGTGAAGGTGAGTGGAAGATTGAACTCGTCTTCGGGGGGTTCATCCTCGGGTAGTGCCTGAACCTGGTCCTCAAAAGCCAGCATCGTGCGCGGGTCGATCTCTAGCGTCAGGTGGAATTCCAGAGGGCCGCCGCAAGCCTCCTCTGGGTGCAGATCAACTTCCCAAGCTTGGCGCATGGAGTAGGTCTCTACGAGGTGTCGCTCATCATGGATATGAAAGCCGTGATCGGCAGCGTGATTCTTTAGGTCGGCTACAAAGCCGGAGACATCGAGCAAGGCCACCTCTACAGAGTGCCAGCACCGAGGGTTTCTAGCTAGTTGGACATTCGCTTTCGGCTTGCGCCGGTAGCATCTTGGGGTGAAAGACGATGCGGTTCTGCGATTGCTTGATGACACTGCCAATGCAGTGCAACAGGTTCTGCTCGACGACGCGGCAACAGGCGAGAAGTCTTGGAGAGAGCGAACCGACCGCCGCGGTCAGTACCGAATTGACCTTGTAGCTGACGAAGCTGCGCTCAAGGTGCTGCGCGGCGCAGGTGTAGGAATCTTGTCTGAGGAGTCTGGCCTTGAGGACCGCGCAAACGACATGATTGTGGTGGTCGATCCCGTGGATGGATCGACCAACGCTAGTCGCGGTATTCCGTGGTATGCCGTCAGCTTGTGTGCAGTCGAGGCTGGCGAGCTACGCGCTTGCCTTGTCATGAACCTGGCAACTGCTACGAGGTATCAGGCAGTTCGAGGGAAGGGCGCAACCCGCGACGGGGTGCCGATTGCCCCTTCGGCGATTACAACGATTGAGTCCGCAATGTTGGTGCTAAATGGCTATAGCCCAAAGCACTTGCATTGGCGGCAATATCGTTCACTTGGCGCAACGGCGCTTGATTTGTGCAGCGTGGCTGATGGGAAAATTGACGGGTCGATGGACTGCACCGACAGCAAGCTGGGGCCTTGGGATTACATGGGGGCGCTGCTGGTACTGCAAGAGGTGGGCGCCCATATTGCTGACGCACAAGGCAGAGAACTTGTCGTGCTTGACCCGGCAGCTAAACGAACCCCCGTAGCTGCAGGCACTCAAGAACTCTTTGAAACTTTATTTGTCCAGCGTCAGAGGTTGGGTAGTTGGTGACTAGCTCTAGGGTAACTCTGTGACTAGACCATGAAGCTTCGCATTCACCTGCTGCTGCTGCGCATGTTTGGGGCTCTTCCGCGCCGGGTGAGAAGGATTTTGGTTCGGCTTGGATCCCCGAAATACACCGTGGGTGCAATCTGCATTGTGCAGCGCGAGGACGGCCGGATTCTTCTGGTGAAGCAGAGCTACGGCAAACGCTGGGGTACCCCGGGGGGTCTTGCTAAACGGCATGAACTACCCAAAGATGCAGCTGTTCGTGAGACCAAAGAAGAGGTCAACCTCAGTATTCGCCTGATCAGTGAAGCAGTAGTGGTGGTCGAACCGGTTCCGCATCGCGTAGACGTTGTGTATCTAGCGCAGGCTGCCGAGCCTGCTTTGATTGATGCTGTGAGGCCATCCTCTCCAGAAATTGAGCGGGTGGAATGGTTTTCTCTGACTGACTTGCCAGAGATGCAAGTAGAGACAATTGCGGCATTGCAGGCCCTGAGTCGCAGTGGAGCGCTGGATTTATCTGGCACCAACCTTGTGTAGTTGCCTCTGCGAGGTACCAAGATGTTGAGGGCGCAGAGTAGCGGGTAAGGTAAACGGCGAGGGCGCGTAGCTCAGTTGGTTAGAGCACCTGGTTTACATCCAGGGTGTCGGGGGTTCGATTCCCTCCGCGCCCACTCATTGTCTGAAGATCCTCGCATGAGGAGGAGTCGATGAATACTGCCGTTGAAGATGCCATTCGTAGCTTCCCAGGCTGGGCAGACGCAGAGTTGAACATCCGGGTACTTGACGGTGGCATGACCAATCGTAATTTTGTGGTTGGCGTTGATGGTCAAGAGTTCGTTGTGCGCATCCCAGGCGAACGCACCGAATTGCTAGGCATCGATCGTCTTTATGAGGCCGAGGTGGCCCGGCGCGCTGGCTTACTTGGCATCGGCCCCGAAGTTCTGGGTGACCTGCCAGGTGTGGGCACCCAAGTCATTCGCTACGTTCCGGGCCGACACCTGAGCGGTGACGCATTTATTAGTCGTCTCGACGAGGTGATCACTGCGATGCGCACGCTGCACGAGAGCGGGCCAGTGGGCGCCGATTTTATGATTCACCGAGTGGTCGAACGCCATGCGCAAGATGCGCTGAGCGAGGGTGGAACTGTCCCGGCAGTTTATGACCGCTTACACATGCAGAGTCAGCGCATAGAAGCAGCGTTGGCAAAGCAGCCGATCCGGCTGGTGGCCTGTCATAACGACTTGCTGCCCGGGAATGTGCTGTTTGAAGAGGATCGGGTGTGGCTCATTGACTACGAGTACGCCGGTAACAACGACCCATATTTTGATCTTGCCAACCTGAGCGTGAATGCAGCGCTTGACCGTTCTGGTGAGGGAAAACTGCTCACTGGCTACTTCGGCCAAGTCACCGAGGCCGGGTGGGCACACTTTCAGTTGATGAAGGTGATGAGTGAGTTCCGCGAAGGCATGTGGGCCGTTGTGCAACAAGCCATCAGCAGCCTTGATGTAGATCTCGTGGCCTATGCCAGCGAGCGATTAGCTCAAGCAGAAGCGCTGACTCAATCGCCTGAGTACGAGGGTTGGTTGAAAGCGGCTGAGGGCGACTCCGCAGACTAGATTCCTGACTCGTGCGTACAGAAACTCGGGCAGTCATCATCGGCGGAGGAGTGGCTGGCGCGAGCATTGCGTACCATCTGACGCTGCTCGGTTGGAATGACATCGTGTTGGTTGATCGTGATCAACTGACGAGCGGTTCGACCTTTCACTCGGCGGGCCTTGTCGGTCAGCTGCGAAACACTGTCACGCTCACCAAGATGATGATGTACGGCGCCGAGCTATATCGCCGACTCGGCGATGAGACCGGCCAAGACTTGGGTTGGCATGAGGTTGGTTCGCTTCGCTTGGCCTCAACCCCCGAACGACTCGAGGAGTTGCGCCGCCAAGCTGGCTGGGCCAAAACCTTTGGCTTGCCGCTGGACCTCATCACCACGCAGGAAGCCCACGAACGCTTTCACGGGCTGTTTGACCCTACCGGCGTGCTGGGTGCGGTTTGGTTACCTACCGATGGTTGGCTCAACCCAAGCGACCTGACCATGGCACTCGCCGCTGGTGCGCGGTCCCGCGGGGCAGAGATTGCGACGATGACCAGAGTGACGGGCATCGGGGTGGGCTCGGTGAATGGTCGCGAGCAGGTCACCCATGTAGACACAGATAAAGGCCGAATTACCTGCAGCGTTGTGGTCAACGCAGGCGGCATGTATGCACATGAGATTGGCCGCCTTGCCGGGGTCAACGTTCCGATTGTGCCGATGGCGCATCAGTACGCGATCACTCGGCCGCAGATCACGGTCCCATCGGATCTTCCAACCATGCGCGACCCTGATCGTTTGGTGTACTTCCGAGAAGAAGTTGGCGGGCTCATCATGGGCGGTTACGAACGCAACCCCCAGCCCTGGTGCCTTGACGGCAACATTCCCCCGACTTTTAACAACACACTTCTCGAGCCGGATTGGGATCGATTCATGCCGTTAGCAGAATCTGCGCAGGGCCTCGTTACGTGCCTTGTTGATGCTGACGTTCATCAACTCATCAACGGCCCCGAAGCCTTCACTCCGGACGGCGAGTTTATTTTGGGCCCGAGCGAGGTTGATGGGTTCTATGTGGCTGCCGGATTTTGTGCTCATGGCATTGCGGGTGCCGGTGGCAACGGCAAAGTCATGGCCGAGTGGATCGTGAACGGCGAAGCGCCGATGGATCTGTGGAAGATGGATGGTCGCCGATTCGGCCCGCAGTACAAGTCGCGCGGGTTCAGCTTGGCACGCACCGATGAGGTGTACAGCACCTACTACGACATTGCGTACCCGAATCACGAGCGCTTGGCCGGCCGCCCGTTGCGCGTGCCACCCGCCTATGAGCGCCACCGAGCCTTGGATGCCGAGTTTGGCGAGAAGAGCGGCTGGGAGCGCGTCAACTGGTATTCCTCGAATGAGGACCCAGCGCATGAGTACCGACGGCCACGCGGTT
>JBIKPA010000159.1:0-6729 GCA_044357715.1 Microthrixaceae bacterium | reverse complement strand
TCTACACCATGGGTAACCGCGAATACTCACCCCAAGCCGGACGATTCCTGCAACGAGACCCACTCATCGGCGGATCCACCAACGCATACGAATACGCACTCGGTGACCCGTGGAACAACAGCGACCCATCCGGCAACATGAGCATCGGCAAATGGGTCGGACTTGCAGTCTCAGTCATAGCAAGCGCAGTGCTCTCCATCGCAACCGCCGGAGCCTACGCAGCCATCGCCGCAGCCACCATCGCAGGAGCAGTCAAAGGCTACGCAGCAGCCTTCGCCGTCGGAGCAGCAGCAGGAGCAATCTCAGGCTTCGCAAGCTCCACAGTCGAACAAGCAATCGACACCGGCGACATCGACTGGCAACGAGTCGGCGCCAGCGTACTCATCGGCGGAGCAATAGGCGGAGTCGCAGGCGCCGCACAATACGGATCGGTGTTTGCAAACAAAGCAACGGCCGCCTCTGCTTCTGCTGATGCCGACCCTGGTATCGCCTTTCGAAAGGCTGGCCGCAGCGTAACTGGAGGCAAGAAAAGCTCCTACTTTAGCTCGCAGGGGGGCGGGTCCAGAGTCGCAGAAGCAGGCAGCCTTCGCCAGATTAGGGCTGACCACGTCATAGATCGCATGCTTGCACCGGACATCTTGGTCGCCGCGCCAGCAGCACCAGCATTGCCAGCAGTGGGATTCGCCGAACTCTTCACAGTGACCAACGTGTTAATCACCGCTGGCATTGGTTCTATCGGGGGCGCTGCTGCGTGGGGCACCAATCTCTTAGTCCCAACGCCAACAGCAGGCGGCGTGCCCACTCCCGTACCCCCAGCGCTCGACCCATCTGACGGCACCGTAGACGTCGGCTCCGAAGGTGCAGCCCTGCTCGACGGGGCCTTCGGCTAGCCGCCGTTACAAATCTTCGGTTACTGCAGGTCATCAAAGACAACAGCACTCAGCGATCGAGTACAGAACAAGCCTCCACCGTGTTCGGATTCCCACAGCTATACCTGCCGGCAGAATCCCCACAAGACTTTTTTGTTAGTGCCTACTGCTGATCCTCCCACGGGGAGTCCAGAGCAGGCTGAACGAAATATTCGAAAGTCCCCGGAAGGATTTTCACCTGCCCTGATAGCTTTGTGAACGTTCTTTGGAGGGGGGACTTCACTGTGGTGCTTCGCTGCTCAGTTATCGTTGATCGTTTGTCGGTTGAGCACTCGCTCAAGGAAACCGACCAGCCATCCTGCCTTGATCTCCTGAGACTCTTGTACTGGTTTCGCGCTTCGGGTCTTGAGCCTGTGGAGATCGCCGTTGCAGCGGCTTTCGTGCCTGCCGTGCGAGGCGCAGGTGGCAAGCCTGATGTGGCAAGACAGGTCGCTTCCGACACTGTTCGCTGGTTCGATCAACAGGCCGCTCAACTCGCGGTGGCCGAACCAAGTATCCGGGTCGCGCCGCTTTTTGGTGCCCATAACGGGCAGCGGGAAGTTGCGGTAGATCTCGCAGTTGCTGCCGCAGCTTTGGAGGCGGCTGGCGACAACGGGCCTGAGGATATTGATCTTGTGGTCATCTGCTCGAAGGACTCCGGCTTTCACCACCTGTACCGCTACGCCAGAAGGGTTCCGATCCTCCTCGCTGCTAGCTTCACCGACGCGGACTGCAAGCACCTTCTGCTAGGCGAAGTTCCCTTGATTCAGATTCCCGCCGGTGATGCTGCACAGTTCGCCTCTGAAGCTCGGGGAAAGGTCACCTCTTCACTGAGTCAAGTGCAACTCGGCGATCAGCAGCGATCAGCAAGGTTCGGGTCGGGTCATGAGGGTGACGAGGTTCTTGTAGACCAAAGTGCCGCTGTGCAATCGGGGGCCCTCACACGCATGCAGGCCCACCTGCCCCCCGTTCGTGAGGCTCTCAGCGGATGCAACACAATTGCTGTGGTTGATCCATATGGTCTTTTCAATCTTGCCGTTCGCTCAATCGGAGTCGGTGACCTGCCCAGCGCTGAGTCCGTGCGCAGCACCCTCCAAGCGTTGGGATGGGACTACCCCATCGGTGTTCTCGCCACCGTCCCGGATGTCCGTTTCATCAATGGGGATAACGAGCAACGAAATCTAGGCGACTCTCAGGAAATGCACGACGAATGGATCGCACGCGATAGCGGAGTCGACGATTTAGGGGAAAGCCATGAAAGCGACGAAAGCCCATTCACGCAAGCGCATCAAATAGAACTTCGCTCTGAACAAGCCAACGAAGTTGCAAACGGACTTTCAGATCGCCATATCGCGGCTTCGGCCAGCAAGCGGCTCGCGATCGGGCTCCTCGCCGACATCTTCTTCGCCGTGCACACAGCACCGCATGCTGCCCATGTCCTTCTCGGCGAAGACTCCGATCTCATCGCCGCCCTTGAGCTGTTGCCCCTCTGCGGGATTCACACCTATGGCCAGGTGGTTCGCGTCGGCTTAGACGCGTGTTCAGATCGCCTTGAACTCGGCGGGGAAAGCCTGTCACCCCAACCTTTTGTTCTTCTATCGGATTGGCAGCTTGCGGAGCTAGCCCGTGTGTCTGACCATGCACTCGCCGGTCAAAACCGAAACCTGCTCTATGCCGCGTTGAATCACGGCCTTGAGATTGTCGCTGCAGGCACGGGCCCCGAGAACCGAGCGCAACTCATCCAGCTTCTTGTGAGGTTCAACACTGATAGCGAGGAAGCCCCGGAAGCACACCGAGTCAAATCTCTGGTTCGCAGAGCTGGCCCCGCAGGCGACCTAGTTGCTTCCGGGGGGGGGAAGGGGAAATCCCCTTAGACGAGGAGCGGTTTCGGTTGGCAGTGCACTTCGATCACAGAGATCGATTCACACATCCCGTCGTGATCTATCGGCGGCACGGGGCTGTCCCCACCTATCAGGCATTTGCTCTAGGCCAAGAGGGGAGGTGGATCACAGTGAACCTCGATGGCGATAGCGACTCTGATGACAGGGTCCCCATGGGGGCATGAGACTGTTCTTCTTTGAGGGCGAGGTCCTGTACTAATGCTCTCGGCGACGACCCCCTTTGTGCTTGGCCACGACGCGACTACTTCCGAGGTTCAGCGGCGTCACAGTAAAGGGGACAGGAATACTTCGCGTGCTTGCGGCGAACTGTGTTTAAGGACCGGGGCGGTCATGGTCGGTTGGAAAACACGGTTGGGGGATATGCGGCTCGCCATTCCGAACGCAACTCCGCCAACGTGCATGGGAGCGGAACGTGGTTTGCAGGAAGAAATACTCTGGACAAATTACACATTTACTCTTTATCCAAATATTGTTACCATGAGATGGTGTTCACCGATACCGCACACCTGCTTCGCCAGCAGGGCATTTATGTCACTGCACAGCGCTTGGCCGTCATGCGCGTGGTGGGTGCTCGGCCGCATGCCACCGCAGATCAAGTACTAGCCGATGTGTGCGATGCGATCGGCTCGATGTCTCGGCAGTCTGTGTACGACACCGTGAACACGCTCAGCGACCTTGGCCTGCTGCGCAGGATTCAGCCTGCGGGTTCTGCGGCCCGCTACGAAACCCGCATAAACGACAACCACCATCACGTAATCTGCCGTGAGTGTGGGCGCGTAGAGGACGTCGACTGCGCCATCGGTGACCGTCCCTGCCTTGCCGCTAGCGACCACCATGGCTTCGACATCGACGAGGCCGAGGTCATCTATTGGGGTAACTGCCCCGACTGCTTGAGCCACACGTTATCCGCATCGGAACATTCACCACATCTCATCAAACAAGGAGAATCATGAGCACCGACAACGAAGCCACCTGCCCGGTTATGCAAGGCGCCAACGTGCAGTCAGACATGTCACCTACGCAGTGGTGGCCCAAGACCCTGAACCTCGACATCCTGCACCAGCACGATTCGAAGTCAAACCCGATGGACCCCGACTTTGATTACCGCCAGGCGGTCAAGTCGCTCGACCTCGCTGCTGTGAAGGCCGACCTTGAGGATCTCATGACCGACAGCCAAGACTGGTGGCCCGCCGACTGGGGCCACTACGGCGGCCTCATGATCCGCATGGCATGGCATGTGGCCGGCACCTACCGCATTGCTGACGGGCGCGGCGGTGCCGGTACCGGCAACCAACGATTCGCACCGCTCAACTCGTGGCCAGACAACGTAAACCTTGACAAGGCTCGCCGCTTGTTGTGGCCTGTCAAAAAGAAATATGGCAATCAGATCAGCTGGGCTGACCTGATGGTGCTGGCCGGTAATGTCGCCTACGAATCAATGGGGTTGAAGACATTCGGGTTCGGTTTGGGCCGCGCCGACATCTGGCATCCAGAGAAGGACATCTACTGGGGCTCAGAGAAGGAGTGGCTGGATGCCTCGCGTTATGGGGCCGATGGAAACGATCGCGAGTCACTAGAAAACCCACTTGCAGCGGTGCAGATGGGCCTCATCTATGTGAATCCTGAGGGTGTCGGGGGGACCCCCGATCCCCTGCGCACTGCTCAAGATGTGCGGGTTACCTTCGCTCGCATGGCGATGAACGACGAGGAGACCGTTGCACTCACCGCTGGCGGCCACACCGTAGGCAAGGCCCATGGCAACGGCAGCGCGGATGCGCTCGGGCCAGAGCCCGAAGCGGCCAACATTGAAGAGGAGGGTCTTGGCTGGATCAACCACACCAGCCGTGGAGTCGGCAGCGACACAGTCTCCTCAGGTATTGAAGGAGCTTGGACGACCCACCCAACACGCTGGGACAACGGCTACTTCGACCTGCTCCTGAAGTACGAATGGGAGCTCGTAAAGAGCCCTGCTGGTGCTTGGCAGTGGTCCCCTATCGGTATCGCCGAAGAGGACATGCCAGTCGATGTCGAGGATCCGTCGATTCGTCGGATGCCAATGATGACCGACGCAGACATGGCAATGATCAAGGACCCCATTTACCGCGAGATTTCCAAACGATTCCACCAGAATCCGGACTACTTCTCCGAGGTCTTTGCCAGGGCATGGTTCAAACTGACCCATCGCGATTTGGGGCCAAAGTCCCGCTATATCGGCCCCGAGGTTCCCGAAGAGGACCTCATTTGGCAAGATCCCGTACCCGCCGGTCGTACCGACTACGAGGTCAACACGGTTAAGGCACAGATCAGAGCGAGCGGTTTAACCATCAGCGAAATGGCGACCACCGCATGGGACAGCGCCCGCACATACCGCAACTCCGACAAGCGCGGAGGCGCTAACGGTGCGCGTATCCGCCTTGCTCCACAAAGAGACTGGGTGGGCAACGAACCCGCCCGGCTCTCCAAGGTACTGGGGGTGCTCGAAACAATTGCAGCGGAAACCGGTGCAAGCGTGGCCGATGTGATTGTGCTCGCCGGCAACATTGCTGTCGAGCAGGCAGCGCAAGCAGCCGGCGTCGAACTCACCGTGCCGTTCTCGCCCGGCCGCGGCGATGCAACTCCAGAACAGACTGACGTCGACTCGTTCGCCCCGCTTGAGCCGATCCATGACGGCTACCGCAACTTCTTGAAAGAGAACTACGCCGTCAGCGCAGAGGAACTGCTACTTGACCGCACCCAACTCATGGGGCTGACGGCACCAGAGATGACAGTGCTCGTCGGCGGCATGCGAGTGATCGGAACGAACTATGGCGATACCCAGCACGGAGTATTCACCGACCGGGTCGGCACCCTCAGCAACGACTTCTTCGTGAATCTCACTGACATGGCTAACTCGTGGGTCCCGACCGCAGACGGAACCTATGAGGTACGTGATCGCAGCACCGGGAAGGCCAAGTGGTCTGCTACTAGGGCTGACTTAATATTTGGGTCGAACTCAGTGCTCCGCTCCTACGCCGAGGTCTACGCTCAAGACGACAACAAAGAGAAGTTCGTCCATGACTTTGTGGCCGCTTGGGTCAAAGTTATGAACGCCGATCGCGAGGATTTGGACTGACCGGAGCCACTCACTTAGGCCGAGCCACTCACTGAGACCGAGCCACTCACTGAGACCGAAGCCACTCGCCCCGATGGTGGGGTGGCCCTTACCTCTACACGCAATCAGGCGCGCTTGCGCCAGCATCATCAACCACAAGGAGAACCAACCATGGCTGAACTCGCCATTGACATCGGAATTGACGAACCGGACCGGCAGGCAATCGCCGAAGGACTATCCCGACTCCTCGCCGATAGCTACACCCTGTACCTCAAGACCCACAACTACCATTGGAATGTCACAGGGCCGATGTTTCAGACGCTGCACCTCATGTTCGAGACCCAGTACAACGAACTTGCGCTTGCAGTTGACCTCATCGCAGAACGGATCCGTTCCCTTGGAGCGTTCGCACCTGCCAGTTACAGAGAGTTTTCGGCACTCTCCTCCATTGAGGAAGACGAGGATCGACCCGATGCCACCGAGATGATCCGCCGCCTTGTTCAAGGACAAGAGACGGTCGCACGGACTGCCCGGTCGGTGTTCCCCGCCGTAGAACATGCACATGACGAACCAACCGCAGACCTGCTCACGCAACGCATGCAGGTCCACGAAAAGACCGCCTGGATGCTACGAAGCCTCCTCGCCTAAACGCTCCCCCGGCTGTGCTCCGGCGCCGGCCCTGCTTTTGGCGCCGCTGGAGCGCCGCTGACTTCCGCTTTGGCGCCGCTGACTTCCGCTTTGGCGCCGCTGACTTCCGCTTTGGCGCCGCTGACTTCCGCTTTGGCGCCGGTAGGGCACGCAGAACTTACCGTACCTGAACCAAACAAAA
>JBIKPA010000158.1:0-6730 GCA_044357715.1 Microthrixaceae bacterium | reverse complement strand
AAGCAAGCCCGCTGCACCGTTCGCGCCAGCCGCGCCGCCAGCCCCAGCGCCACCTGCTGCGCCGTTAGCGCCCGCAGATCCGTTACCTCCGCGCAGTGATGGGCCAGTGCCACCGAGCGTGCAGATTCCGGGAAGTCCATCTGTTGCAGAGGATGATCCGCCACCACCGCTACCAGCGCCCGGGCCGCCACCGTTGGCCCCAGAGTTTGCAGGCTGTGCATTGCAGTTGCTGCACAGTCCAGTCCAACCACAGGAAGTATCTACGACTCCACCCTTGCCGCCTGAGCCACCCGAGTTGGCGCCACCGCCACCTGCACCGCCGCCGCCAGCGGACGAGGTATTGCAAGCTCCGCCAGGCTCAAAGCCGTCTCCACCGTTACTACCGGAACCTGCAGAGCCAGACCATCCTGTGGTACCAGCAGCGCCGCTGCTACCAGCGCCTGCGAGTCCGCCAGTAATGGCGAGCGAGTCAAGCACAAGCGCACTTGTTGAGTTGCGCACAAACACGCCGTAAGTGCTTTTGGCCGGCGCAGCAGCAGTTCCAACAATGCTCAGATCTGCAACTCGTGTGGGGATCGAAATGCCATCAGCGAGTACACCAACTGGCCCGTCAACAGTTGCATCGAAAGCGGCTGTCACGGTTGCGGTCGTTGGCGCAGTAGCCAGAACTCCGCGCTGGAAGTTCTGCCCGTACCCACCTCGCACCTCAAGGCCGGCTTGCAACGTGAACTTGCTGTAGCTACCGCCAGCAACAAAAACGCTGCCCTTTGACTCGGCAACTGCGCGGGACTGACCTTGGGCGATTGATGCACAGGGTTCAAGAATTGTTCCGCAGGTTGAAGTATTTGCCCCAGTGGCTGCGTTGACAAAGACCGCCGCAGCCTCGGCGCCATCGATGCCATCACAGTTGCTGTCGATGTTGTCGCCTGCGGCGTCAGGAGCGCCCGGGTAAACCGAGGAATCTGCGTCGTTGCAGTCGGAGGGAACAAAGACACCGTCACCGTCACCATCGCCGTTTACCGTGATGGTGAGCGAGTCGGTATCGGTTGCACCTTTGTTGTCGGTCACCGTGAGTACCGCTGTGAAAGCTCCGGGGGTTGCGTAATTGGCAGTCGAAGTAGCGCCAGTGCCGGCCGTGCCGTTTCCAAAGTTCCAGGAGTAGCTCAAAATTGAGCCGTCGGAGTCAACCGAACCTGTGGCGTCGAAGCTCACGCTCAGCGGAGCGTTACCAGAAAGTGGACTAGCCGTTGCCACTGCAATCGGGGCAAGGTTCGCTGCCCCACCGCCACCACCACCAGGGGCGGGAGCGCAAGAAACCGCAAGCAGCAGTACTGCAGCAGACACAACGGGCAGAACTCGGTACACGGTCCTCATAGCGATCCCCTCGTCAAAATTCGCACAGCAAAGCGAACCGCAACAGTTTGATCCAATTTGCTTCTAGCGTCAACGAACTTGCCGTGAACTTTTACTTAACCCAGCTATTGGGTCACTAGGCCGGTACTTGAACCGTCACCTCAGACAGAGTCACAAATCCGTTATTGAACGCCGTGATGTCATCTAGAGGGTTTTGGAGCGTTGACGTGCAGTCTTGATCCGCTATTGCACCCTCTTGCGAGGCAGACATCGGAACTTCGACCTGCTCGCGCAATTCTCCTGATGCGCAAACTGGCACGTTGAGGCTTTCCAAAACCAGTTCGTTGCCGGTGAGCTTGCCGGCAAGCAGATCTTGGCGGTGAGCTTGGACCCACGTGACCACATAGCTAGCCGCAAGGTCATAATCGGCAGCGTCAGAGAGTGCCGTGCTCGAGGCAAGCGCCGGAATGTTCTTAGCAGCAGCGGCCCGAGCAGCCCCGATGGTTCCCGACAACGTGTTGCCCACCGAGCCCAGATTCTGCCCCGAGTTCACCCCCGTGACCACTAGGGCTGGCAGTTCACCCATTCCACCGTCGAGCGCCCAGTTCACTGCGTCGGCCGGAAAGCCCACAATTGCAGTAGCTGGGTAGCCGCTAGCTGTGGTGACCTCGCTAACTGCCCTGTCGCCCTCAGAGGTTTTGCTGCCGCTTCCGCTCTGATTCTCTGCAGGAGCAACTACAACAACCTCGGTATCTGGAAGAGCCGCAAGCGCCCTGACCACTGCATCAATTCCCGGTGCGGCGTAGCCATCATCGTTCGAGACCAAGATGCGCAATGTTTGGGCGTCAGGCTCAACAGCGGGGGCAGAGGTAGCCGAAGTGGATTCTGAAGATGGCGCAGCAGTTGAAGTAGCAGCGTTTACCGAGTCATCGCTGCTGCAAGAACCGAGAAGACCTGCAAGCACGAACAGCACTGCTCCAACCAAGGGCACTGCAGACCGGCCTAGCGGTTGTCCTAGTTGAACTTGACTCCGTGGTGACGAAAACATTGACTCTGCTTTCTCTGTTGGGTGGTCGCAGCAAGCTCAACCAAGCGTTAGCCCGTAGCGAGACCACTGAGACTGTGGTTTATGTAGTGAGTATTGCGTGAAGGGAACCGACCTGAATGGGGCAGTAGCCTAACAACGCTTAAACCCCCGAGTACCCCTAGGAGCAATATGAGTTCAGCCCGCACACCTAGCTTGGCCTGGCGGCTATTTGTAGTTGCAGGGGTGGGCACTTCTGTGGCACTCACTGTGAGCGACCCCGCCTGGGAGAAATGGAAATCAGTGGCGGGTGAAAAGCTTCCCCGCAAGGCGTTTCGGTCTTTGCTTGTGGGCACTGCGGCAATCCATAGCGCCGAGGCTGCATCATCATATGTCTCTGCTCGGCGCAGCAACCTAGAACAACCGGGTCGCTGGGCAGTATCTACGTTCCTCTGGGGATTTCCGGTCATGCGCCGCATGCGCAAAGCAAAGGCCTGACCCCTACAAGGCTCTTTGTGTCGCCGTAGCAAAAACTCGCAGCACTAAAAATGCCAGGGAAACGGCGACCAGTCTGCGTCTCGCTTTTCTAAGAACGAGTCACGGCCTTCGGCAGCCTCATCAGTCATATAGGCCAAGCGCGTGGTCTCTCCTGCAAAGATCTGCTGCCCAACTAGGCCGTCATCAATCATGTTGAACGAGTACTTCAACATTCGTTGAGCAGTGGGGCTTTTTGCGTTGATCTTTTTGGCCCACTCAAGTGCAACTTTTTCAAGCTCGGCGTGGTCGACTACGGCGTTGACCATGCCCATCCGATGAGCATCCTCGGCTGAGTATTCGTCTCCGAGGAAGAAGATTTCTCGAGCGAACTTTTGCCCTACTTGCCGAGCCAAATAGGCCGACCCAAACCCACCGTCAAAGCTGGCCACATCGGCGTCGGTTTGTTTGAAGCGAGCATGTTCTGCGCTAGCAATCGTCAGGTCGCAGACCACATGCAAACTGTGACCACCGCCCGCAGCCCAGCCAGGTACTACGCAGATCACCACCTTGGGCATAAAGCGGATAAGTCGCTGCACTTCCAAGATGTGCAAGCGGCCACTGCGCGCAGGATCGATACTTGCCGCTGTTTGTCCAGCTTCACCGGACGCGCCTTCTGCCACCGTGTAGCGGTAACCGTCCTTGCCGCGAATGCGCTGGTCTCCCCCCGAGCAGAACGCCCACCCGCCATCTTTCGGAGACGGACCGTTGCCGGTCAACAAAACGCATCCCACATCAGAGGACATGCGTGCGTGATCCAACACCCGATACAGCTCGTCTACGGTCGCCGGACGAAATGCATTACGAATTTCTGGTCGGTTGAAAGCAATGCGCACCGTGCCCGATTCTTTGGCCCGGTGATAGGTGATGTCTTGGAGTTCGAACCCCGCAACCGGGTCCCATTGCTTCGGATCAAAAATCTCTGAGACGAATTCAGCCATAGCTGAGGAGTGTAGAACTCAGCTGCAAAGGACTGAACTACACCGGACTAAACAGCGTGGATCCGGGCAATCAGCTCTTCGAGCAACCCGTCGGCAAGTCCATACGGGGTATAGATAGCAACCCGGCCAGTGTGGGCTGCGTAGCGGCGAGCGATCTGATCAGCAACTTGCTGCGGAGTGCCCCGCACCGCGATGGTGCTGAGTAGCTCATCATCAATCAGTTCGGCGAGTTCCTCCCAGCGGCCTTCGCGAGTCAGGTTGCGTGCGAGTGGCTGAATGTGGCCCTTACCCTCAATCTCGAACACTGGCTGATACGCCGGCGTCGAGGAGTAAAAGCCCAACAAGGCCCGACACCCAGCATCCGCAGCGGCCTGCTCTTCGGGCGTGCGGCCAGCGCAAACGATGAGTTCGGGCAGAATCTCAAATGAGTCGGCACGCGCAACCGCCTCTGAACCAGCCTCTTGGCGGCGGTCAAGACCATTCTGCACAGCAGGCAACGTGCGCTCGGTGAAGAACTGTTCAGAAGTGACCGGCATGACTGCCAAGCCGTCGGCCACTTCTGCTGCCATCGCGCACATTCTTGGGCCGAGACCACCCACAACTACCAAAGGAGCACCAAACTCACTTGGCTGAGGAGAGAAGATCGGGGTCATCAGAGTATGAGTCCGGTACGTGCCGTGATAGTCGAGCGGCACACCATCTTGCCAAGCGGAAAATATTGCTCGCAAGGCGCCAACAGTGTCTCTCATTCGCTCAACGGGGCGATCAAACTCTTCGCCAAATCGCCGCTCGATATGCGTGCGAATCTGCGTGCCTAATCCAAGGGTAAATCGGTGCTGAGAAAGCTGCTGTAAATCCCAGGCCGAGTGAGCCAGATGCACAGCGTTTCTAGGGAACGCAATTGCCACATTGCTCATCAGTGACAGATCCGAAGCGGCGGCAGCAACGGCGAGAGGCAAGAAAACATCGTGCGGTCCCTCAAAGGTGAAAGCCCCATCCACTCCTGCCGCTTGGAGTTGTTGGGCCTCGACCCCCGCATGAGTCAGACCATAAATAGGAGCGAGAACCTTCACATGACCTGCCTTCGACGAGTGAACACTTGCGCACAGGCAACCGAAGCTAGCGCTGCGGGCCACCCGGACCGAACTGGGGGCGTCAGACCCACTTCACCTCGCTAGGCAATCTCGCCCAGTGGGATGCAAGTTCCTTGATCCACGAACCACCTACAGTGACAATGGCGAAGTAGAGCGATGTAGGGAGTTCAGTGAGATCACGCAAGGCACAAAGACATCAGAACGCGCAGGTAAGCCCTGCTACGCCAAAGAATCGCTCGGTTCGAAACCGGCTACCGCTGCTTGGGGCGATTGCTGTTCTTGGTGGTCTCTCTGCTGCTTGCACGCCTGTTGTCGGGTCTGGGACAGGAACAACAACAACTACGTCAACGACTCTGGCCACTAACCCCGAGCAACCGATCATCACAAGTTTTGCTGCATCAACGAGCATCGGAACTAGCCCAGCTCTGGTGACTTTTAACTGGACTGCGAGCGATGCCAATGGTGACGCGTTGGTCTGCAAACTTGATGGCAACGGAGATGGCACCGACGATGTGACCATCAATAATTGCGAGTTCGGAGGCAGCAGAAATGTCTCTGTCAGCTTGGATGATCCAGCTGTTGCTCAAACAATTACAGCTCGTTTGATTGTTGAGGATGGAAACAGCTCGGCAGCGGTAAGCACAATCGATTTTCTGCTGCAGCCTGGCCCAGTCGAACCGTTCAACATCACGCTTCGCGGCGCCGATCTCCTGCCTGTCGCTGCGCAGCCTGCGTTCAATGCTGCGGCAGCAAAGTGGGAGCAGATCTTGACTCGTGGCGTACCCGACTTTGGTCAGGTCCCAACAAGTTGCATTCCTGCGGGTACAGCCCCCATTGCCTCTGTCGATGACATTGTCATTGATGTTTCTGTTGTGCCGATCGACGGAGTGAACGGAATCCTTGGCCAAGCGGGTCCTACCTGTGTGAGCCTGTCCACCGAACTGGGTTTGCACGGCACCATTGAGTTTGACTCTGCAGATGTAAACGCGATGCTGACAAACGGCACGTTCTCCCGGGTGGTTCTGCATGAGATGGCTCATGTGCTCGGATTCGGCACCTTGTGGGATACAACTTCCATTGGCGGATCACGAAACCTCACCCAAGGCCAAGGTGGCGGAAACCCAAGGTTTATCGGGGGCCGTTCGGTGGCTGAATGGTCACAACTGGGCGGGCTCAGTGGTGTTCCTCTTGAGAACACTGGGGGCCCAGGGACCGTCGGGTCACACTGGAAAGAGTCCATCTTCGGCAACGAACTCATGACGGGCTTCATCAGCCCCTCGTCAAACCCGCTGAGCCGACTGAGCATTGCTCAGTTCGCTGACCTTGGGTACAACGTTGACCTGTCTCAAGCCGAGGCGTACTCAGTTCCTGGCTTCGGGTTCCTTCGATCGGCCGTGCAGTCGCAAGGCTCACCGATCGAGGGCATCATGTTGGATCCCCCGATCAACACCACCCGCTAGGCGCCAATACAGCTTGATTTCAGATCAGCTTGATTTCAGATCAGCTTGACTTCAGATCAGTCCGGCTGAGACTCGGCTGTCAGTAACTCTTGGAACCAACGCCCGGAACTCTTTACCACTCGGGTTTGAGTCGGGTAGTCAACGTAAATCAGCCCGAACCTTGGCCCGTAGCCATCGGCCCACTCAAAATTGTCCATAAGCGACCAGGCAAAGTAGCCCTCTACTGGAGCGCCATCTTGCTTGGCTCGAAGGACCTGCTCAAGATGATGTTGATAAAAAAGAATGCGTCGTGGGTCGTCAACGCAGAACGGTTCAGCTGAGTTC
>JBIKPA010000019.1:0-21329 GCA_044357715.1 Microthrixaceae bacterium | reverse complement strand
CAGAGTACGGGGCAAAGACCTCGCTGCCGACATTGATACAAGTATCCGAGCAGATCTTCGGGCACAGTTCGCCTCTACTGCCCAAGCTTCCTACGATGTACTCACTCGGCCCTGCTCAAAGAGCACAGCATTGCCGGGCAGTTCGTCAGCAGTCGCTCTGATCAGGGGGAAATCATGACAGATAGTCCATGGCTCGGGGATGCATGTTCGCTTGTAGATGCATTCCGTGCAGGGGATCACTCTCCCGCAGAAGAACTTGAGGCAACCCTCAATGCAATTGAGCGTAGCGAGACCAACTCGTTCTCTTTTGTTGATGCCGAGTCTGCGCGCGCTCAGGCAGCCGCCGCAGACCTCGGGAAGCCGTTTGGCGGAGTGCCCTTTGGTATCAAAGAGTTGAGCCACTACAAGGGCTGGCCAGATACCGAGGCATCGCTCGTGTTTGCCGACAGAGTCTCTGACCGTACCGAGACCATGCTTGAGCGCGCTGAAATGCTCGGTGGGGTCATCCCCGTCGGCCTTACGACAGCCTCTGAGTTTGGTGGACTCAACGTAAGTGTCACCAAACTTAACGGCGTCACGCGCAACCCGTGGCAGCTTGACCGAACTGCAGGAGGCTCATCCGGGGGAAGCTCTGCTGCTGTGGCTGGCGGGCTGCTCACGATGGCCACAGGCGGCGATGGCGGCGGATCAATTCGTATCCCTGCCGGTTTCAATGGCTTGCCTGGCATGAAGGGAACCGCCGGGCGGATCCCACGCGGGCCCAAAGCGCTCATTCACCCCATGACGGTGGTGCTCGGGGTCATGTGCCGATCGATTCGCGATATCACCCGCTACTTCGATGTCACTGCCGGGTACGATTCGCGAGACCCATACTCGCTACCCAAGGTCTCTGGCTGGGAACATCACCTTGGGTCCCACCTTGGCGCCTTGCGAGGGCGCAAAGTTGCAATCGTCTCTGATCTTGGATCCGCCGTGGTTAACCCAGCAGTGACCGAACTTGTGAACGAGGCGGGTCGTCTTTTAGCGGACGAGGTTGGACTTGAGATTGTTCACGTTGACTTGGCATTCCCTTCGATGGGGTTCGAATGGGCTCTTGGAAACCTGTCGGGGCTCTATGCCGACCTTGAGGGTCTCTGGCCCGAGTGCAAGGACCAACTGACTCCAGAGATTGCCTTTGGAATGAGCATCGCCGAGCGCAAGTACTCCCTTGCCATGATGGCTCGCTCGGAAACGGCTCGGACTGCAGCCAACGAAGCAGTCGCGAGTGCCTTCGACCAGGTGGACTTCATCTTTAGTGCAACGAACCCCGATGTTGCTTTTCCGGCAGAAACAACGCTGCATCTCGAGGTCGCTGGGCAACCAGTCGGACCCGAGAACAACGGTGCACTTACCATTCCTTACAACATCGTTGGTAACCCTTCGCTCTCGGTGCCGATTGGGCAGCTTGATGGTTTGCCAGTCGGCATGCAGATTGCTAGTCGCCATCATCAAGACGCTCTGGTTCTTGACCTTGGACTAGCTCTAGAACGCAGCCGGCCTTGGCCACTGGTGGCAAACGCAGCACCCTGCTGAGACGACCTCAGCGGGGTGCAGAACGAACTTGGTCCTTACCGGGGACTGCAACCCGTTGTCACTGTCACACCTGTTACCCATACTTGGTTCATGACAAAGCAGCTGACTCTGCGGATCTCACACAAGCCCGTAGCCCGCATCGATAATCACACCAAACAGAGCGCTCGGATTGGCCTGCAGCAAGCACGAGCGGCTCTCGCCGAGGCCAATCGACGAGTTGCCGAACGTGAGGCAGTGCGGCTTGCCGAGCGGGAGCAAGAACTCTTAAAGCTGTCAGTTGCGGCCTGCAGGCTAGCGCTGGTCGCCTCCGCTCCACAGCAGCCACGCCAACTCCCACCCGAGGACTCTGCTTCGGAAACTTCAAGATCAGCTGCCTAACAACTGACGCTTGCAGTTTCGCCAAGCCCAATCTCCGCCGCTTCCCGCCCTCTTCATTCCCAGTGCCATCAACCCGGCCAAGCCCTCTAAGATTCAAACATGTCTGAAGTTGTGATCATTGATGCAGTCCGCACACCGATCGGACGCCGTAACGGCGGCCTCGCCTCGGTCCACCCCGCAGATCTACTTGCAGGTGTGCTCGCCGAACTCGTTTCTAGAACAGGAATCGATCCGGCTGAGGTAGATCAAGTAGTCGGAGGCTGTGTTAGCCAAGTTGGGCAACAGTCCTTCAATCTCACGCGCACCGCTTGGCTGAGTGCTGGGCTGCCGCTGACGGTGGCCGCTACAACTATCGACACTCAATGCGGTTCCTCTCAGCAGGCCACTAGTTTTGCCTCGGCCTTAGTTGCCTCTGGCGTGGTTGATGTTGCAATTGCCTGCGGGGTTGAGTCCATGAGCCGTGTACCGATTGGTTCGAATAGCTCAAAGAAGCTCGGCCTTGGAGTACCCATCCCGAAGTCCTATTTCGAGAGTTTTGAGTTCACCTCGCAGTTTGAGGGCGCCGAACGAATTGCAGATGCTTGGGGCATCAGCCGCCAAGACTGCGATGAGTTCGGTTTGGCTTCGCAGCAACGAGCTGCTACTGCTTGGCAGGAGGGTCGCTTCGAGTCGCAGATCGTGCCTGTGCAAGCACCCGACCTAGATGAAGAAGGCAACCCCACGGGCACAACCTCAACACGCACACAAGATGAGGGACTGAGAGAAACCACGCTAGAGAAGTTGGGTTCGCTCAAACCCATTGCTCGAGAAGACGGCGTGCATACTGCAGGATCTGCCTCGCAAATCTCAGATGGCGCAGCCGCAGTGCTCATCATGTCTGCAGAAAAGGCCGCATCTCTTGGGCTTACTGCTCGAGCAAAGGTGGTTGATTCCTGCATGGTTGGAGTCGATCCTGTCCTGATGCTCACCGGGCCGATTGAGGCCACTCGGCGGTTGCTCAGCCGCACCCACATGCAGATCACAGATTTTGACTTGTTCGAGATCAACGAGGCCTTCGCCTCGGTAGTGCTTGCGTGGGCCAAGGAACTCAACGCAGACCTTGATCGGACCAATCCAAATGGCGGGGCCATTGCGCTGGGTCACCCTCTTGGCGCCACAGGAGCCTTCCTCATGACCAAAGCGCTCAATGAACTAGAGCGCACTGATGGTACAAACGCTCTCATCAGCATGTGTTGCGGTGGTGGCCTCGGTACCGGCACCATCATCCAACGCGTCTGATTCATTGTGGCCATTCCTACTGAAGTCCTCGCTAGGAATGCGGTCAACCCAACTCGCTCAGAATCCGCTTCGGTAGGCGGGCCACTCAAGGCGCTCAAGAGGCTCCTACTCAGTTCGCTCCTAGCGTTGGGCCTGCTGCTCCTAGCCTGCTGCGCGCAATCCTCAGCAGGCTCACCCTCGGACAAACTCAAAGCCAATGCAACCGTGACTCGCGTCGTAGACGGGGACACCATTGTTGTTCTAGCCGATGGGGTTGAAGAGCGGGTCCGACTGATTGGTATCAACACTCCAGAGAGCGTTCACCCAACAAAGCCGGTGATGTGCTTCGGTAAGGAAGCTTCCAAACATCTAGCCACACTGCTCAAGCCGGGTACGGCCGTACAACTCGTCAGAGATGTAGAACCACGCGATAAATACGGTCGCCTACTCGCCTACGTTTACCGCGCTCAAGACGGTCTCTTTGTCAACCTCGAACAAGTCGCAAGCGGCTTTGCCAATCAATACACGTTCCCCCCGAACGTTGCGCATGTTGACGAGTTTCGAGCTGCTGCGGCTACGGCACGCAATCAAGGTGTCGGCTTATGGTCAGCCTGCCCTAAGCCGTTCGAGGAGTAGCACCGATTCGCTGCAGGTCGCGCAGGTCTCTCCATCCGATGAGCACCGCCTCGGAGTCTCTGACCTTGTCTCGCATTGCCGGTTCCTCTGTGAGTAGCGACAAGTCGTCGACTCTTCCGGCAGCATCCGGGGCGCAGGCACGAAGCTCTGAATGATCTGTAGCGGGGTGCATATAAATCTCAGTCACTCCACTAGGCAGATCGGCAAGAACTTCCTCAAAGGGAGCACGAGCGCTGACTCCCGAATAGAACACCAGCGTGTCTACGGTCAGAATTCCCTCTTCTGCCGCTAGATCCCTAAACGGGAATCCCACCTGCTCTTGAGTTTCGGTACCCGACAGCCGAATGGGTAAGTCAAACTCCATGGCTAGGTTCAGGTAGACATCAAAGAATTCGGGACGTAGCTGCAAGGTGCCCATATGGGAATCCAAGTGAGTTACATCAATCCCCCACTCAATGGCACGCTCGATCTGGGCACGCAGTTCCCGGTGCACTTCGTCAAGGTCGGCATGGTCCCAGACATCAAGGATTGTGCGCGGGAACCCGCCTCCACCACCAAGCAACGAGGGAGCCTGGGTGACGGGCCCCCAACGGTAGAACTCGAACTCCGAGTTGAGCGTCAGGTGAACACCAATGTCTTCGCCTTGGTATTGCGAGGCGGCCTGACGGGCCCATGGGCATGGCACCATCAGTGTTGCAGAGGTCGCCAACCCTGACCGAAGCGAGCGGTAGACCCCCTCATTTGCCGAATGGCACATGCCTAAATCGTCACAATTGATAATGAGTAGGCGGGCATCGGGGGCGTATCCGAGTTGTTCTACAAGCGAGCTCACAGTGGTGACGCTAGCTCGCTCTGTGCTTGAGCAGGTCTCGAGAGTAGATCTGCGAGACTCTGCCGGAACGCGCATCGCATGCAGCCACTAGGGGAGATAGCGGTGACCCACCCAGAATTTCGGCTGACTTCATGCCAGCGATCGACAGATCGGACCGGATCGTGGCGAGCAGCGCGGAGAGAAGCTGGACCCGCTCGGAACCTTGAACAGCAGTCTCGGCGCGTGAATCACCGTCTTGCGCCAACACAAAGGGGCCAATCACGCCAAGGCGTCTGACCGAATGCACTGCCACGCCCAAGATCTCGCCGCCTTCGGCGCCCTGAGCGAGCACTGCTGTGCCGGCACTTGCTGCTCTGTGGAAGCTGTAAATATCAGCTGGCGCATGTTGTTGAACAAACTGCAAAACATGTTGAATCTGCACTTCGGACTCAACGCGGGCAACCTGAATGCCTAGAGGGCCTGGCATTCGCGTGGGCTGCACCGTAGGGCAGACAAAATCGAGTCGAAGCCCCTCAGACTCGTAACCGAGCGACTCAGCAAGGCAAAGCGCGGCTGTCCAACGTACGTCCACTCCACTAAAGAGACCCAACGGGCGGCCCCCACCAAAGCGAATCTCTTGTGCACCCTGATCCCGCGCCCAGCCTTCGGCTGCTTCGAGCAACGAGCGCGCTAGCCCTCGTCGGCGGCGGCTGGGATGGGTAACAACAAGTTCCACGCGAGCTATACGAGGCTGGCTGATAGAACCCGGAGGTGCTGCATCGAGAATCTGAACTGCAACGCAGGCCGTGCCATCGGCGGTGCCGAGAACAGCCCGTAACGGAGCTTCATCCGAAGCAAAGCACATCTCTAGGTCATCCTCTGTCAACGCACCCAGATCAAAGCCAACATCACACAAAGCGACCAGTGCTGCAAGTTCATTCGGATCCCAAACTTGCTGGTCGACATGTGCTCGCAGATGCCCCGCCGATTCGGGGAGGCGGGGCAAACTCACGCGGTCACACGCGCCCCGGGATGCCAGCAAATAAATCAGTCTCGGGTAACTCAGATTCAACGAGCGACTGAGCGAGCACATAATCATCAAACGGGTGTACGTTCCGCGCTACGTCAGTGGGAAGGCCAAACCAAAACTTCTCGGTAGGGTCAACCTGAGTTGCATGAGCGAGCAGACCGTGTTCTCGCGCCTCATAAAACTCGGCAATCTCCACCCGAGTCGTGATCCTGTCAGCTGACTCCATAGCTTCGATCCGCTCGATCCACTCCCCACCAAATGGAGAATCAAGCCCGAGTTCTAGGTACTTGCCATGCAGGGCTTGGATTCGTTCCTTTGACCATTCGGTGTAATACAACTTGAGCGGCTGCCAAGGCTCGCCGGCGTCTTCATACCAGCTTGGGTCGCCGGCACGAGCAAATGCGGGCAAGGTGATCTCATGCACCTTCAGATGATCCGGGTGAGCGTAGTGCTGCTGATCGTCTCCGTAAGTGACGATGACTTGCGGTCGATCTCGACGAATAATCCTGACAAGACGCTCCACAGCTTCATCAAGCGGCGCGTTCCAAAAATTGTCTGGCCTAGCATTTGTCTCGCTATCCGCCATGCCTGAGTCGTGGTACCCAAGCATTTCTACATTCTCATAGCCAATGATTGCAGCAGCAGTGTTGAGTTCTTCTACGCGAACCTTCGCTAGGTTCTCACGAACCTCGGGGCGATCCATCGCCGGGTTCAGAATGTCTCCCGCTTCACCCCCGGTACAGCACACCAAGGTGGCCAAGATTCCCTCTGAGCGGTATTTTGCAATACTCGGTGCACCCTTGGATGACTCATCATCGGGGTGAGCGTGAACAGTGAGCAGTCGAAGCGGAGCGGAAGGAGTCACGGCCTTCAGGTTAGTTGCCAGTCTGCAGATTCGTCAGACAGACAACCTCGCGGTTTCGTGCGAATCAGCGAGATGCGCCGCTGCGCGATTTGGAAAGTGCCACAAGGGTGAACTCTCCCGTGGGGTCATCCTCATCTTCGAGCACCGACCAACCGCATAACTCGGCCAAGCGAACCCGCCCCTCCTGGGGGCCCGAAGCTATGAGTTCATCGAGAGGCTCGATAACCACAGATCCCCGAGGCCGATAGATGTAGCGATTATCTCTTCGGACAGCGAGGACCTGAAACCCCGGCTCGATATCTAGCTGCAACTCCGCAAGGCTGCACCCAGCAACCGAAGAGTCAGCAGCTACGGGAACCTGAGTTGCTACGACGTCTGCCTCACCAAGTGCGAGCTTTACAATCGGATGAAAGCCGCGATCGTCGGTAATCAGCCACACCATTTGCGCTGCCTGGTCTCCAAGCTCCTCGGCTGCCGATGCCAGTTGAAGCAATCCACGCAAGGGTGCTGGATCGACGTCCTTCTTTGCAGCCCGCAATACCCAGAGCTGCAGGTGGTCCTTCATCTCATCTAAGCGCTCTGCCAAGTGCCGCACCTCTGCAGCTAGACCGTTATCCCTCAAGGCAAGCGCAGAATAGGCAAGTCCAACTGCTGCCTCAGAGGTGTTCTTCATCTCGACGAGCACGTCAACTGCTCGGTCAAGATCGGTGAGTGCTCCCGCGGGAGCGCTCATGGGGGGATCCCAAGTTGGTGCCGCTGCGAGTTCGTGAAGCCGCACAATTCCTGCAGGAGAACCGCGCAAGAACAACACGTCACCAGGCACGACAACAAAGTCACCGTCTATCTCATCAATCATCCAAGAGCGATCGCGCCGAATCGCAACCACGCGCATGCCGCACTGAATGGTGATTTCAAGATCCTTGAGCGGGCGATGCGCCATGTGTGAACCCTCACGGATCCACACACGATGAGAGACCTCTTCAGCGTTCGACAAATCACCGATGAGTTCGTTCGGAATTCCCAAACGGTGCGTCACTATTCGAGTGACGTCGACTGCGGCGTTTGCAATGCTCTCGATAGCAGAGATGATTTGCAGAACCGATGCCATTCCTTCTGCTTCTGCAGGGCGCCTCACTGCCATGATGCACACTGCCCTCATGTCTTGCACCAGGTCGTTCATGCGCTCTTCAAGCTCAGCGACCTCATCGGCCATGCCGGGATCGTTGAAATACACAGCCGCGTAGGCCAAGTCGACCATGATCTCCGAGGTGTCTTTTGCCTCGGCGAGCATGGCCCGCAAACTTCGGGGTCGGTCATCCATAAGAAGTTCTTTTAGGATAGGCGGTCTTGGTGCACAGATGACTCAACTTGGGAATTTCCAAGTAATTGGGCTTCTAGACGACCACCGCTAGTTGCCGTGACTCGGCTATCAGGTGGCCCTGGGCATCAAAGATCTGACCATGTTCGATGAGGTAGCCATCAAGAGACAACGGGCTTTCGAATAACACAAAACAGAACGCGTAAGGGTCAGTCGGGAGCCCCCTGAAGTGGATAGTCAAGTCAATTGTTGGTATCAGCAGCGGCTCTCGCACACGGCTAAAGATGGGCGGTAGCCATGCGTCACTCATTGCAGCAAGGGCAATCGAATCGATTGCCTCACCGCCGGCAGGCCGGAGCCATCCACCTGTTCGCGCCACCGACTCACCCGAGGGCAATGGCTGAAACGGGTGCTCACCAATCACCCAACGCTGCTCATAGTGGGCGCGCATAGGAACGTCACGACTGGGGTCGAGGTCTTCTGCGGCAAGACTTTCCGCTGCCGGTATTGCTGTGCCGTCGGGAAGCAGCGGCAAGCCTGGGAGTTCATTGAAGCTCAGCGAGGCTTCGCGATTCTCTGCCAGTACCGCAATTGCAATAACGAGCAACACACCGTCTTGGGTCATGCGTGCCGACAGGTTTGACACAGTGCGCCCTACGCGCTCAACAACTACCTCAATTTCTACTTCGCCCTCTTTGGGAACTCGTAGGAACTGCAAGGTGATTGACCTTGGCTGTCTGGCTGGATCATTCACCTCTTCACAGATTGCCCGCAGAATTACTGCGGCCACGTAGCCACCGTTGGGCCCAGAGACAATCCACCAGCTTCGATCCATGTTGGCGCTGTAACGACCAACGCCAAGCTGAGTCACTTCAGTCTCAGATGAGAACTTCTTCATTGGAGTGCTCCAGAGGGGTCGTTCATGGTATCCATTCTGTCTCAGCTGCCGATCCTCAAATTTCGACCCACCTAGGGTCCTCGATTCTGCAACACTTCCCCTATGTGCTCGGTCCGGGCGCCGAGATGAGCGATGAGGAGTTTGCGAATCTATGAGCGATCAAGACACACAAGATGTATCACTGATAACAGCTTCACCTCGATCTAAACATGCCGACCTGACAAACACGGTTTCGCCTGCGATTGCGAGCGAATTGCAGCTAGTTGCAGACCAAACAGAACAAGATATTTTGCAAGATGTGCTCACCGAGGATCTGGCTAACCTCTTCTTCGACACGACTGAACCCACGCAGGAAAATCTAGAATCAGGCGCTGCACTCTGGGCCTGTGCTCGCCTTGCCGCTGGTCACTCCCCGCGAGACCTTGGCAACGCAATCATTGCTGTTGCCGCCCGAACTCGGCCGTTTTACAGCCAGAGCACTGAGTACAGCACTAGTTCGCCCAATATGGCCGCACTACTAACTGCAGCAACAGTCACGGTCGAACTTGCCGATCGTCAGGAGAACTCGATTCGTCAGGCCGCGGCTATCGACTCCGAGTCAGCAAAACTTTCTGCGGTCCTAGTCGTTGCGATAGCAGCAACTGCGTTCAACTCGGCGCAGCCCACGCAGCCCGTTCTGGCGAATCCCCACGAGCACCCCTCAACCGCTTTGGCTGATTTTTGGCAGGCCACAAGCGAAGGGGAACCAACTCCTGCCGCTCAAAGTTGGCTACGACTCGAAGAGTTGGACTCGACAGAAGCACAAAACGCACTCGTTTCAGCGGCATCGACTAGATACTGCGTAGATGAACTGCCACTCATTCTTGCGACACGTCTTGCTTTCTCAAGCCCATCCGAAGCAGTTCGCCAACAACTCTTGGCTGGTGTCGTTGAGCGAATCGCGCAACAAGAAATCGATGAGGAGCTAGCGCTTGATCAGCGCATGCAAGCGCAGTTGCTTGCAGAGGACGCTCAGAACCGTTCACCCGAGACAGATGGAAGGCTCGAAAGGGCGAGTAACGAACGTCTCAGCGCACTCGCAACAGGAATTGCCCGTACACCCCGAGAGCAGCTAAATCCTCTGCTGCTTGCAAGCCTGCATGACGGTCTCAGTCCCGAAGACTTGGTCGACACTCTCGCGCTTCTGCGCGCCGCGGCCTACTCAGTGACAAGTCCCAGCACACAGTCTGGCAGCTCAGATCAGATTTGGGTGGACCCCAAACACGCAGAGCAGTCTGCGTTGAGGGCCTGCATAGCGGCAGATGCAGTACAACTCTGCATGGCCAGAACTGAGTGTTTGAGCCTTCGATACGAGCTTGCTTTGGCTGCGCCGAGCAACCCGTCAGCACGCGTCTTAGCTCCGTTGGCAGAGTTATGGGTTCCCCCCTTTGACAGCAGCGGCTTAGCCGACACACTGCTAGCTCTGAGCGAGGCCGACCCCGACACTGCGGCCGAAGCCGCAACAGCTATTGACCCGCTTGATCATGAATCTACTGATACCGCTTGGTGCGCTTTCCGCAGGGCTGCAGCCAGCGATTGTTCATTGCACATGCAACGCCTTGTGCAAGTAGCTGCTTTGGAGCGAGGGTTTCGAGGCAGTTCCCACCCCGCAAAGATTTGGTTTCTCTCGGCAGCGGCAAGAACAGCAGCACATGCACGCTCCCACCCTGACCATCTCTCTGCGCTAGCGGAAAATTTTCTCAGCTAGGGGCATCTCTTCTGCCAGGAGATATCTTCTTGCCCAAATATCCGAGTACCTTTTGACTATGTCGCCCGTCTATTCAATCGGGCAATTTGAAAGGCAGCTATGTCACGCAACCCAATACTGAGCGATAAGGCATTCGGTGAACCCTCTCCGAGTCAAGGCACCAGCCCCGCGCAAGAGTGGGAATCGGCGCAGCTCGGTGGCGCTGCCGCAGTTGGGCTAAAGGGACCTCTCCAAGAATCAGGCGCTGCGAGTCCGACAGCGACATCTGGCCGAGTCATGACCCTTGGCGGCGTCTCCGCTGCCACGCTATTCATCTTTACGTTCCTACTCATCGGAGCGGCCTACGGTTGGACCTTAGTGACCGAAGGTTCACCCGAGAGGCTCACCGACGGTTCGACGCGAACCCCAGTCAGCTTTGACAGCCCCGGTCTGCTCATCGGATGCATGCTCGGCGCGTTCGCGATTGCCATGCTCACGGTATTTAAGCCCAAGCTTGCCCGCTTCACAGCCCTGCCGTATGGATTGTTAGAGGGCGCGCTGCTCGGAATGATTTCGCACTACTACAACGCTCAATTTAATGGAATCGTCGTGCAGGCAATTCTGGCTACCTTCGGCGTCTTCTTGGCCATGCTCGTCATGTATGGCCTGCGCATCCTTCGAGCCACTCCCAAGTTCACCAAGGGCGTCATCGGAGCAACCTTTGGCATCATGATTATGTATCTCTTCGGGTTTGTTCTGAGCCTTTTCACCGACCTGCAGCCACCGTGGCAAGGTGGCGGGTTGATCAGCATCGGCATCAGCGTGGTGATCGTGATTGTGGCCTCGCTCAACTTGATTCTTGACTTTGATTTCATTGAGCGCGGATCGAAGAACAACCTGCCGGCCTACATGGACTGGTACGCAGCCTTTGGTCTCATCCTGACCTTGGTTTGGCTGTACCTAGAGATGCTTCGTCTGCTCTCGAAGGTTCGCCAGTAGTGCAGTCATGCAACCGCACCGACTGAACTGAGCACTCAAGCAGTCAAGCAGTCAAGCAGTCCCGGATTATCTTCCGTTGGTTGACCAATGCCACGGTTCGGAGGGAAGGTTGTACATTCCGAATCTGCTGGCGTTTTGGCTGAGCCATACGAAGGCGGGGTTGGACCGCGACGTGATCAACGACCCGCCCGAGGTGAAGTCGATGGCCCTACCTTGTTCATGCATTGAGCGTCCTGGGATTGCAGTTGGTGGGCTGCACTGCGAGGACGGCTTTTGGTAGATGTCGTAATAGGTAGGCCCGCAGTTGTTTCGACGGGTTGCAACCTGAGCGGCAGAGCTTCGGTACCCACCCCCTCGCAAGTTGAACCCGGCCGCCGTTGCAGCATTGAGCAACCCTCTGATCTGGTCCGCAATGGCAACACTGACGGTGATTCCGCCAACAGTAGTTACGCTCACTCCCCCAGTTGACGGAGGCGGTGTCGGAGGAGGCGTTGTTCTTGGTGGCGCTGTAGGTGAAGGCGCAGGAGGCGCAGGCGCAGCTGGGGGTTGGCCACCTGAGTCTGGGTTTGTCGCAGGTGTTTGTGTCGGAGACGTTCCGTTTGCGGGTACCGTGCCTGCTGGTGCTGCTCCGGCTGGGACAGCAACGTCTTGCAACCGAGGAGACGGCATTGGCGCTGCCTGCCGTAACGCAGTCTCTTGGGCTGCAAGTTCTGCCGCCATCTGCCGATCAACCTCTTCAAGCGCAGCCGCTTCTGCCAATGCTGCATCTAAGCGATCATCGAGTTCGGCGACTAGGGACTCCTGCTCGGAGCGGATTTCGTCTAGGGCCCCAAGCTGAGCCTGCTGAGTTGCAACTTGATCAGCTGCAGCGGCAGCCGCAGCATCAGCAGTGGCAGATTCGTCGGCCGCTATTTTACGCTTGCCAACCAAGATATCGACAACCTTATGGCGGTCGTCAGCCATTATTTTGATCACCTCGCTTGCGTACGAGGCATCATCAGATTGAGCAACAGAGAGCACGCGTAGCGCATCCTCTGCAGGAGGCGTGATATAGGCCTCGACTGCATACGCCCGAACGGTCTGGCGAGCAATTTCCACCTCGTTTTCGGCCAGCGTCACCCGTGCCCGTGCGCGACCTACGGCTTCGTTTGCCAGACCGACGGCAAGTTCAGCGTCAGCGACGGCCACCTGTTGTTGTGAGTACTGGGAGTCAAGTTGCTGGATCTTCTGCGCGACTTCCTCGCGAGTTGCTGTCAGAACATCTACTTGGTTGGAGGAGCTTCCAGAGCCCGGTCCACCTTTGTAAGCCGTCTGAGCAGTTTGCAGAGGTGCGGGAAGGCCATCTAGCGCCGAGGCACTTACAGGCAACGCACCGGCAAGGAGTACGGGCACCGAGACAACTGTTGCAAGCCAAATGAGCGAGCGCGGACGCGGGGTTGCTCTTGCAACAGAAGCATTCGGTGATTGAGTCATCTATTCCTCAACGCCCCAGGAAGGCAATAGGTTGAGAATCGGGCGCGCAGCACATTTGCTCCTATCGGCCGCCCGCAGAGAATCTTAAGCTTATGCGATCGGCGCATCTTGGGGTAGGGATACCTGTGGCCGAAGCAGACTTTAGGTGCCGATCAGTCCGCTGAGGCCGCCAAGCGAACTGGGTTTGGACTGTGAAGTGGCTTGGTGGCCGCCACTCACCACGCTCTCGGCGGGTTGAACCAGAACGTAGCCTTGACCGCCAAATGCCATCTGAATGAGTTCACCGGTACCTCCGCGCAACATGGATTTAATTCCGCCAGTGTCGACTCGAACGTCCATCCTGACCCCTGAGGTCCATAACACCACGGCATCTGCATCGGCATAGGTTGCGGCTCCGCTCACATCAAGTGCGACGGGGTCACCTTTGGTGGTGACTGCCACATAACCGGTGCCACGCAACGACACGTTGAACATTCCGCCCGCCATCATGGATGCCCGGCCCACATTGACACGATGAATATCCCAGTCAATCGATGCAGAAAAGGCCAGCACATTTGCGCCGTTGACCGAGATCATGTCGTTTTCTAGGTACATGACTTGAACCTCAGATGCCATGTCAGCAAGAAAGAGCTCGCCCGTCCCCTCGCAGGTCATCATGTCGACCCCTTCGCCAGTTACCTTCGACTTCAGCATTTTGCTCATCCCACCAGACCCAGCGTTAGTGAATTTCACATCACCTTGGTAGGCCACCATCGATCCGGTTCGGGCCATCACTGGGCCGTACTGCATTTGCACCTTGAGCATCTTTTTGTTCTGATTTGTGAACGGGTCTTGCCCCGTCGTCTCTGCATATTCCTGAAAAAGTGACCCATGGATTGGCATGCTGTAGCCCTCTCTAATTTTTCTTTGACGACATGCCCAAGTCGTTGCGTGGTGTAGAGCCTCACACTAGCTAGCGCAGAGTGCTTTTGTTAGCGAAAATCACGCGAATGCGCACTAGCTACAACGGGTAACAGTTGAATCTTCTCGGCAACCACATTCATCACTCCATCAACGCTGTGTTCCAAGCGGCCGCTCACAAGTAATGCCGCAGCAGAGGCCACCAGAGGCCGAAATCTGGCCCAACACCCCCGCGAGACCACCACGTTGACAATCCCTGTCTCATCTTCGAGGCTGACGAAAGTAATCCCAGCAGCAGTAGCAGGGCGTTGCCGATGTGTGACCACCCCAGCAACTAAAACCTTTGCTTCATGAGGCCACTCGCGAAGTTCAATCGCAGTAACAACTCCACGCCGATCAAGGTCTGCTCGGAGGAATTTCGTTGGGTGCCCATCGGGAGCGATTCCGGTAGACCATAGATCGGCCACAGCCTGTTCCCAGTCGTTCATACCTGGCAGTTGCGGGGCATGCACCCCAAGCAGAACCCCGGGTAAATGACCCGGCCCGGATTGGGCAACTGCACCAGCAGACCACAGTGCCGAACGCCGGTCACCCGATCCAAACACGCCAGCAGTTGCGAGTGCTTCAAGTTGCGCCTGATTGATTGATGACCGACGCATCAGGTCTTCCATATCCGCATATGGCCGCCCCGACGCAATCTGCTTGGCCAGTTTTTTCCCAATCAGACGAACCGAAGAAAGTCCCAAGCGAACTGCATATTCAGGCTGATCAGGCTGTTCAGACTGTGCTTCTGTTTCCAGTGTGGCGCACCAATCAGAAGCGTTCAGATCTGGTGTGTACACATTGATTCCATGTCTACGAGCATCTTGGACAAGCGAGTGTGGCGAGTAAAATCCCATGGGCTGCGCATTCAGCAAGGCTGCGCAAAATGCCGCCGGATAATGCAACTTGATCCAAGAGGATGAATACACCAAATAGGCAAAACTCACCGAGTGCGACTCGGGAAACCCATAATTAGCGAAGGCCGCAATCTTTTCCCAAATCTGCTGGGCCACCGGCGCAGTCACTCCTCTTTGTGAGGTGCCCGCATCAAATCGTTCTCGAAGCACCGCCATCTTGCGCTCCGATCTTTTTGAGCCCATTGCCTGTCGCAATTGATCAGCCTCGGAAGGAGTAAAGCCAGCAACATCGATTGCCATCTGCATGAGTTGTTCCTGAAAGAGCGGAACGCCAAGGGTCTTTGCTAGAGAGTTCTCTAACAGTGGGTGCAGATAGGTGACTGGTTCTTCACCCTTGCGCCGACGGATGTAGGGGTGAACCGAACCACCTTGGATTGGACCCGGACGAATGAGTGCAACCTCTACAACAAGGTCATAAAAACACCGCGGACGCAACCGTGGAAGGGTTGCCATCTGAGCGCGAGACTCCACTTGGAATACCCCAATTGAATCGGCGCGACACAACATCTCATAGACCGCATCTTCTTGAGGGAGTTCGGCTAGGTCAACGACAACTCCGTGATGTTTTGCAATCAGATCTACTGCTAGATGCAACGCAGTGAGCATGCCGAGCCCCAACAGATCAAACTTGACCAGACCAGCAGCGGCGCAATCCTCTTTATCCCACTGCAGCACCGAGCGCCCTTCCATTCGCGCCCACTCAACGGGGCAGACCTCAACAACTGGGCGGTCGCAGATGACCATGCCCCCGGAATGAATCCCAAGATGGCGCGGCAACTCTTCGAGTTGAGCCGCAAGAGCAAGGACCGGGCCTGGAATGGATGCCGATGCACCCTCACGGGTATCAGCAGTATGAGTATCGCTAGGTTGCGGCACTTTGTTCCAGCTATTGAGTTGCTTAGCCCATAGATCTTGATGCCCCTGAGAAAATCCCAAAGCGCGAGCTGCGTCGCGCACAGCAGAGCGCGTGCGGTACACAATGACATTTGCCACCTGAGCAGCATGAGACCTGCCGTAACGCTCATAGACGTACTGAATAACTTCTTCTCTCCTCCCGGACTCAATATCAAGGTCAATATCGGGTGGGCCATCTCGTTCGGGAGACAAAAACCGCTCAAAGAGTAGGCCTAGCCGCACTGCATCAGCCTTAGTGATTCCAAGCGCATAGCACGCCGCAGAGTTAGCCGCAGAGCCGCGGCCTTGGCAGTAGATGTTGTTCTGAGAGCAGAACTCAACGATGTCCCAGACAATCAAAAAATAGCCGGCAAAGCCTAGGGCCGCGATCATCTGCAACTCGTGATCAATCTGTGCCCACGCGCCAGCAAATCGTTCGGCATGGCGTGGCCCATAACGCTTGGTAGCCCCTTGTTCAACGAGCAACGTCAAGTACTCAGACTCGGTCATCGGCAGAGAAGTTGATCCATGCTCACGTGGTGGGCATGGATACGGGGGCAATTTTGGGGCGATGAGTGCAAGGTCGAACGCACACTGCCTTCCTAATTCGGCTGCGGCACTCACTACATGTGAGTAGCGAGAGAAGCGATGCGCCTGTTCTGCTCCTGAACGCAAATGTGCACTAGCTGCGCCCGCTAGCCACGGGTCCATCTGGTCCAAACTTCTGGCAGCTCGGATTGCAGCAAGCGCAGTACTCAGCGCATGGTCCTGCGGGCTGGCGTAGTGAACGTTGTTTGTCGCAACCACTCCGGCGCCAACGCGGCGAGCGAGTTGATACAGAGCATCATTGCGATCCGTATCAAGGGGGTCTCCATGGTCCCAAAGTTCGACAAAAGTATTTTCGATTCCGAACGCTGCAACAAGGGCTCTGAGTTCTTGTTCAGCGGCTTGAACCCCATGCTGAGCCAAGGCCATTGGAACTGTGCCTTTACGACAAGCCGTGAGCACTGCCCAGTGTCCACGGGCATCGTGAGATGCAGCTTCAGCCACTGCTGCAAATGAAACCTCGGGCCGGCCCTTCTCGCCCGCCATCTGCGCCTGAGAGAGCAGTGTGGCTAGACATGCATAGCCAACGGGATCTCGGGCAAGCAGAATCAGGTGTCGGCCATCAGGATCTGTCGAACCAGTGCGTCGGTCAGTGGCATTCAGCGTGAGCTCTGCGCCAAACACTGTGGGCAGCCCCACCGCTCGAGCCGCTTCGGCAAAGCGAACGACACCATAGAAACCATCATGGTCAGTGATGGCAAGGGCCTCGAGTCCAAGACGATCTGCCTCATTGGCTAAGGCCTCAGGAGAGGATGCGCCATCAAGAAAACTGAACGTGGAGTGACAATGAAGTTCTGCATAAAGGACTGCAGGTCCTGAAGAACTATTGGTGACCATGAAATCATTGTAGCGAACATGTGTTCGATACGTTAGCTAGCAACCCTCGATCTGACTGACTCTCGATCTGACCAACCCTTGATCTGACTATTTCGTGGGCCTAACCAACAGGTAGGCGCAGGACCTGCTCAACGCCGCCAAAGTCAGACGGCGATACCACCACTGACCCACCAAGAGTTTGGGCAAGCTGAGCAGCCAACAGCATGCCAACTGCTGGGCCAATGCTGCTTCCTAACTCCAATTCCTGATCAAGGAGGATGTCCAGGGTTGGAAGTTCGAGCGAGGCGGGCTCTCCATCATGCGAAACCGCCACCAACAACTCGTAAGACACCGCAGCAACTAGTTCCTCGACGGTTCCTTCAGCATTGATTGCATCACCAAGTTGGGCAGCTGTCCGAGCGATTCTGGCCTTCACCAAAATCTGCGTACTCGCTAGCTGTACTGAGCTTGCAACAAGTTCACTGACAATTCGGCTGGTACGTACTTCATCGAGCGGCACCTCAAGACTGCTATCGAACTCGGCTTCGAACACCACCGTGCATCCCCGCTCAGCAGCCGGACTGTGCCACACAGCGATTGCCTTATCGAGAAGATCGAGTGGCCGTGAGGGCTGCACCGACTCGCTCGCGGTGCCGGTTTCAATGGTCGCTAGGTCCAACACGTCTCGGACTAATTGCACACAACGTTCAGCAGCAGTAGCGCAAGCAGCGAAGCGTCGCTGGTCAACTTCTTGAAGTGGTGAAGGATCAACAAGTTCAAGCATGCCTTCGATCCGATGAAGCGGCGTCAAGATCTCATTTGTGATGATACGCAGCACCTCAAGTCGAGAGGCGAGTGCATCTTCTTTAGCCTGTAGCGAGGCCAGCGCTTCGGCAGTTCGCTCCTCTACGCGCTGGTCTAGATCCTGATTTACCTCATACAGGCGGCGTAGTCCTCGCTCGGCAGCGCGCTCGGCGGCTTGACGTCGCTGACGCTCGCGCTCAGCGCGACGCTCCAGCAGGATGATGCGCGATGCCGCCTTATCCACCATCAGGACTCTGCTACCGACATTGGCACAATTCGAATTACCATTCGACACTCCTCGCCAGCGTCTTCTACAGAGAGCAGTTCCACCGTCTCGTCAAAGTAGGCGCCGGCTCCGACAACTAGGCCCTCGGCAAGCGGGCCAAGCGCCCGCTGCGAGCGATAGTAAAGATGCAACAGGCCATCAGCTTGCTCGGTAACTTCAAACCAAGGGACTTCTGCACCCGGATACAGTTTCATGACCTCGGGGTGGATAATCCCGTTCAAATCCAAGAGCACGGTTCTGCAACTCACATGATCTGCAAGAAGCTCCGGGTGCTGCGCCGCCAGACCAGAAAATGTTCCTTTCCCAACGAGTCGTTGCACTTGTTGTGCAGGCAAATCGAAACGAAGGGCTGCAGCCTCAACAAGCATCCCAAGTTGCTCATCGGGGTAACTTTCGAGGGTGGTCCACACGCCGTCGAGACCGACATCGTCAAGCAGCGCATCCCACGCTTCGTCACCAAACTGCTCAGTGACAAACTCCTCCACCAGAATAAAGACAACGCCCTTCAAAACAGGTCTCCTCGCAGCGACATAGCAAGAAGTTTGCCACGCTTCAGCAGTTTGCTGAGCACAGCTGCTCCCTACGAACAACTTTTCATGATGCTGCAGCCCGAACTCTGACCACCCTTGGACCCTGACAGAGCGAAGGGCTCGAGCCTGATCAACTGCGCGAACGGTGTGACTCCGTTTACCTGCGAGGTTGAGCAGAGCAAGCCTCTAAGCTTGATACGGTGACGACCACCACTTCAGATTCCTCAAAGCCCACTTCAGCAAGGGACGCGGACTTGACCGCCGCAGATGTTGCTTGGGATCTAGATACCTTGATCGAGGGAACAGATCTTGACTCCCTGCTTGATCAGTCAGATGCATTGGCTGAACAACTTGAGCAGTATCGAGGTCGAGTTGACTCAATGACGCAGGCAGAGTTTATTACGGCGATGACGCTCATGGCACAGCTTCAAGAGGTTCAAGGTCGAGCCGGCTACTACGCCATGCTTCGGTTTTCTGAAGACACCTCTGACCCTGCTCGCGGTGCACTCATGATGAAAGTTCAGGAGCGCTCCGTTCCGCTCGCAACCAGACTTGTCTTTTTTGAACTCGAATGGGCTGCTCTTGATGACGCCGCTGCAGAGGAACTGCTCGACACGAAAAGCTTGGACTTCTGCGCACACCATTTGAGGTCAGTGCGCCGCTATCGCAACCATCTGCTGAGTGAGCCTGAAGAGAAGTTGCTCACCGAAAAGTCCCTCAGTGGCGGGTCGGCCTGGGTGCGACTGTTTGACGAACTCACCGCTTCAATAAACATCGATTTGGAAGCTGCGAACGGCCCCGATGATGAACTAGATGCAGATTCTGCGGGCGAAACTCAAACCGTTGGCCTTGAACAAGGGCTCTCTCGCCTTCAACACCCTGATCGCAAGGTGCGGCGCCAAGCAGCAGAAGCGGTCACGAAAGGCCTTGAGCCCGGGTTGCGAACTCGAGCCTTTGTCTTTAATACCTTGCTTCTCGACAAGGCCACCGATGACCGACTCCGCCGCTACCCCAGTTGGATCTCGGAGAGAAACCTGTCTAACGATGCAACTGATCAGTCTGTGCAGGCTCTGATCGATGCAGTTGTAGGTCGTTATGATCTGCCTCAGCGCTGGTACGCACTCAAGGCACAGGTTCTTGGGATTGACCAGCTCGCGGACTATGACCGTATGGCTTCAGTAGCCGAAGATGAAACCGCAATCGGCTGGAGCGAAGCCAAGGGAATCGTTCTTGATGCTTATGGAAGTTTCTCACCCGAACTCGCAACCATTGCGAAGCGATTCTTTGATGAGAACTGGATTGATGCGCCAACTAGGCAGGGAAAACGCCCAGGCGCATTTTGTGCCTATACGGTGCCGTCGCATCACCCTTATGTGTTCTTGAACTGGACGAGCCGCCCGCGCGACGTCGCTACCTTGGCCCACGAACTGGGTCACGGGCTGCACGCTTATTTGGCCCGTGAACAAGGAGTGTTTCATCAGTCCACCCCGCTCACACTTGCCGAAACGGCCTCGGTGTTTGGAGAGACGGTCACCAATAACGCACTCCTCGGGCAACTCGTCGACCCGCAGGCCCGTTTTGCGTTGCTTGCTTCAACCCTTGAGGACTCAATTGCCACTGTCTTTCGTCAGGTAGCGATGAACCGCTTCGAGGACTCAGTCCATACAGCCCGCCGAGAAGAGGGGGAACTCTCAGTAGACCGTTTTGGCGAGCTTTGGATTGACTCCCAATCAGCCATGGTTGGGGACTCCGTTGAACTGACCGAGGGCTACTCAACTTGGTGGAGTTATATCCCGCATTTCATCGGCACCCCGGGATATGTCTATGCGTATGCATACGGCCAACTCTTGGCGCTCTCGGTCTACGCGCGCTACTCAGAGCGAGGGGAAGCCTTTGTGCCGGCCTACCTAGAACTGCTCCGCTCAGGTGGCTCAAAAACACCGAATGAACTAGGCCGAATCGTAGATTGCAACCTAGAAGACCCGGGTTTCTGGGACGCGGGGCTGAACATCGTAGAGGCTCAACTCGATGCTGCAACCGAGGCCGCAAAAGAAGCTGGGCGTATTTAGTTTCGCTCAATGGGAGTCTGCTTTGAACCAGCTCACTCCCCTAGTGGCTGACTTTTGTTATAAATATTCTGTCGGCATCCACCGGCGACGCTCAGCGCGAAAGTAAAACTATGTTTGGCCCAATTGGGATTTGCTCAAGTCCTGCCAAGTGGGTTTCGCGCTTGAAGTGAGAATGACCGCTCATCTGATCTCGCTTGCACGCCGAACAAGGAGGTATCGATGTCTGAAGCAGAAGAACTGCTCGCTCTACTTGTAGACCATCTACAAGATGGAGTTTGGTTACTTGACGCCGAGAGCGCTGCGATTGTTGAAGTCAGCCGAACTGGCGCTATGCAAGTTGGTTCTCGGGCAGGGATGCTTCTAGAGAGCAGTTTCTGCAGTCTGATCGAGCCGGAGATCACACCTGATGCATGGCAACTCTTGGTCGCTCAGATTCCCGCTGCTGGCAGCCACACCGTTGGGGTTGGAATTCGCTGTGAAATCGGTGGCGTGCAAGTTGTAG
>JBIKPA010000018.1:0-21837 GCA_044357715.1 Microthrixaceae bacterium | reverse complement strand
GTGCTTTTCTGTTGGAAGCGGCACCGGTCCGCGAATCTTTGCACCTGTCCGGGTCACGGTTTCCACAATTTTCTGTGTTGACTGGTCAATGACCTCATGGTCGTATGCCTTCAGGCGGATACGGATTTTCTGTTCTACTGCCACTGAAACTCGCTTCTACATGAGCGACCCGAATGGGGTCGGATGTCATCGACTGTCAAGGAACGTCTCGGTTTTCCGAGCAGCTTGCACTGTAGCGGGACAGGCTCGCTCAACGCCAGACGAACAACAATGGGGCACCCAGATGGGCGCCCCATTGTTGTACATCTCACTACCCGTTGACCGATTCACTGCTCAGCAAATAGGCCACTTCGGACTAGTTATTACTTCAGGATTTTGGTCACACGACCAGCGCCTACGGTACGTCCACCCTCACGGATGGCGAACTTCAGGCCCTCGTCCATTGCGATTGGCGCAATGAGCTCAACGGTAACTGGGGTGTTATCGCCAGGCATGCAGATTTGAGTGTCTGCTGGAAGCGTGATTGTTCCGGTCACGTCTGTGGTGCGGAAGTAGAACTGCGGGCGGTAGTTCGACTGGAATGGCTTGTGACGTCCACCCTCTTCTTTTGTCAGAACGTAGACCTGAGCCTCAAAATCTGTGTGAGGGGTAATCGAGCCCGGCTTAGCGAGCACTTGACCGCGCTGCACCTCTTCTTTGTCGATACCACGGAGCAACGCTCCGATGTTGTCTCCCGCTTGGCCCTCATCGAGCAGCTTGCGGAACATCTCTACACCAGTGCAGGTGGTCTTCTGAGTTGCCTTGAGACCAATGATCTCAAGGTCGTCTCCGGTGTGCACGATTCCCTGCTCAACCTTGCCTGTCACAACGGTGCCACGGCCAGTAATCGAGAACACGTCCTCGATTGGCATCAGGAATGGCTTATCAAGCTCACGCTCAGGCTCGGGGATGAAGGTATCGACAGCCTCCATGAGTTCCATGACTGCGTCCATTGCTGCCTCATCACCCTCTAGGGCCTTGAGTGCAGAAACACGAATCACGGGGGTGTCGTCGCCGGGGTACTCGTACACGTCGAGCAGTTCACGGACTTCCATCTCGACGAGCTCAATGAGCTCTTCATCATCGACCATGTCGACCTTGTTGAGTGCAACGACAATTGCCGGCACGCCAACCTGACGAGCAAGCACGACGTGCTCACGAGTCTGTGGCATAGGGCCGTCTGCTGCGGAGACCACAAGAATTGCGCCGTCAACCTGAGCAGCACCCGTGATCATGTTCTTGATGTAGTCAGCGTGACCAGGCATGTCGACGTGCGCATAGTGACGAAGGTTCGTCTCATACTCCACGTGTGACACGTTGATGGTGATACCGCGCTCGCGCTCTTCTGGAGCCTTATCGATATCTTGGAAGTCAGTGGCCGAGTTGCCGGGAACGCGGTCAGCGAGTGTCTTTGTGATTGCGGCCGTCAGCGTTGTCTTTCCGTGGTCGATGTGTCCCATCGTTCCCACGTTGACGTGTGGCTTCGTGCGCTCGAACTTCTCCTTGGCCATGTGTGGCTTGCCTTTCGTGACTTCTTTTACATGAGTTGGTGGTTAATTAGGTGACCTTGCAACTCAATGAGTCGCTGCCATCTCTGGCTTGGTCGCGTCACCGAGCGACTTTTGGGCCACTGCGGTTTATTGATCCGACCGAGCACTAGAGGATAGTGCCTGCCGGAGGTTACTAGATCATTGACCGGTTACTCGCGCCACGATCTCTTCTTGAACGTTTCGAGGTGTTTGCTGATAGCTATGGAACTGCATCGTGTAGTTCGCACGACCTTGCGTCTTTGAGCGCAGGTCGGTTGAGTACCCGAACATTTCGGCTAGCGGAACCTCGGCCGATACAACCTGCAAGTTACCGCGTTGTTCCATCTTGCCGACCTTGCCGCGACGAGAGTTGAGGTCGCCGATCACGTCGCCCATGTACTCCTCTGGGGTCACAACCTCTACGGCCATGATGGGTTCGAGAAGAACCGGGGTGGCTTTGCGAACGGCCTCTTTGAAGCCCATCGTGCCAGCAATCTTGAAAGCCATTTCAGATGAGTCTACGTCGTGGTAGTCACCATCGAGGAGGCGCACTTTGATGTCGACCATGGGGAATCCAGCCAGAGTTCCGGTGGTCATGGCGTCAGAAACACCGTGACCTACTGAAGGGATGTACTCCTTAGGAATGCGACCACCTGAAATCTCATCCGCAAACTCGTAACCGCCACCAGGCCCGGATGGCTCGATAGCAATGATGATCTTGGCGTACTGACCAGTACCACCTGTCTGCTTCTTGTGCAGGTAGGTATGGCTGTCGATCACCTTGGTAATGGTTTCGCGGTAGGCAACCTGAGGCTTACCAACGGTTGCCTCGACCTTGAACTCTCTCATCATGCGATCGACAAGCACTTCAAGGTGCAACTCGCCCATTCCCGAAATCAGCGTCTGACCGGTTTCTTCATCGGTCTGCACACGGAAGGTTGGGTCTTCTTCAGAGAGTGAGTACAGCGCCTTAGACATTTTGTCCTGGTCGGCCTTGGTCTTGGGCTCTACTGCAACCTGAATTACTGGGTCAGGGAACTCAAGGGACTCAAGCACGACTACGTCGTTCGGGTCGCTCAGTGTGTCTCCGGTGCGGGTATCTTTCAGGCCAATGCCAGCAACGATGTCTCCTGCATAGACGGCGTCTTGTTCGATCTGCTCGTTGGCGTGCATTTCGAGCACTCGACCGATGCGCTCTTTGTTGCCGGAGCGACTGTTATACACAGTGCCGCCCTTATCAAGCTTTCCGGAGTAAACACGGAAATAGGTGAGCTTGCCCACGTGGGGGGCCGTCATAATCTTGAAAGCCAACGCAGAGAATGGCTCATCTGAGGAAGGCTTGCGCTCAACCTCTTCGCCCTTTTTGTTGACTCCCTTGACGGGTGGCAACTCCGCAGGTGATGGCATGTACCAGCAGACTGCATCAAGAAGTGGCTGCACACCCTTGTTCTTAAAAGCCGTTCCGTTGAGTACTGGCACGACCCCATGATGGATCGTTGCTTCACGCAGTGCGGCACGGATCTCTTCAGGCGAGATCTCTTGCTCGTTGAGGTACTTCTCCATGATGGTGTCGGAGGTTTCCCCGAGAACATCCATGAGAGCGTCACGGTACTCATCAGCGAGTTCTTGCAGGTCCTCTGGGATGTCTACAACTTCCCAGCTAGCTCCAAGCTCTTCGCCGTCCCAGACCCAGGCCTTCATGGTGATGAGGTCGACAATTCCGCGATAGTTGCCCTCGGCGCCGATGGGAAGCTGAATCACCGCAACGTTTGCCTGCAGGCGATCCTTGATGGAAGCCAAGGAAGCATAAAAATCTGCGCCGGTGCGGTCCATCTTGTTGATGAAACACATGCGCGGAACTTTGTAATTATCTGCCTGGCGCCACACGGTCTCTGTTTGCGGCTCAACTCCGGCTACACCGTCGAACACTGCAACTGCGCCATCGAGCACACGGAGCGAGCGCTCAACCTCTACGGTGAAGTCAACGTGGCCGGGAGTATCGATGATTTGGATTCGGTGCTCAATCTTGTTGAGTGTGTCTGTCCAAAAAGCAGTGGTTGCAGCAGAGGTAATCGTGATGCCACGCTCCTGCTCCTGCTCCATCCAGTCCATGGTGGCAGCGCCTTCATGGACCTCACCGATCTTGTACGTCTTACCTGTGTAAAACAGGATCCGCTCAGTGGTCGTTGTTTTTCCGGCATCGATGTGGGCCATGATGCCGATATTGCGTGTTCGGTCGAGTGGAAACTGAGCCATCGTTCATCTCGTGGGGTGCTAGGTCGGACAGGAATTCGTAACTTCGATATTGACTACTACAACGGGTGCTCCGCATCCGAGACCGGATTTGGAGCTACTGGAATTTACCAGCGGTAATGAGCGAAGGCCTTGTTGGACTCTGCCATCTTGTGCAGGTCTTCTTTGCGCTTCATTGAGGCTCCAACGCCATTGCTGGCATCCATCAACTCATTGGCAAGACGCTCGGCCATCGTGCGCTCACGGCGCTGACGCGAGTAACCCACGAGCCAACGAATAGCCAAGGTGTTAGACCGACGAGGACGAACCTCAACTGGTACCTGATAGGTGGCACCGCCAACACGCCGGCTACGAACCTCAAGCTGTGGCTTGCAGTTGTCTACCGCACGCTTCAGGGTTGAGATTGGCTCATCGCCCGTCTTTTCTTCTACCAAGGTCAATGCGTCATAGACGATCTTCTCGGCTGTGGAGCGCTTTCCGCGCTGCATGATCTTGTTGACTACCTGCGTAACAAGCACCGACCGGTATACCGGATCAGGCAAGAGTTCGCGACGTGGGGCTGGACCCTTACGGGGCATATCAGGACTCCTTCTTGGCGCCGTAGCGGGACCGGGCCTGCTTACGACCACGCACACCCGAGGTATCGAGCGTGCCGCGGATGATTTTGTAACGAACACCTGGAAGGTCCTTCACACGCCCACCACGCACAAGCACAATGCTGTGCTCTTGCAGGTTGTGATCCTCACCAGGGATATATGCCGTGACCTCGATACCGCTCGAAAGACGCACACGGGCAACCTTGCGCAGCGCCGAATTGGGCTTCTTTGGGGTAGTGGTAAACACGCGGGTGCATGTGCCACGGCGCTGTGGCGCGCCTTTCAGGGCCGGCGTCGACTCCTTGCGTCGCTTGCTCTGACGGCCCTTGCGGACCAACTGCTCAATCGTGGGCACGGTAAAACCTCTGTACTTCTTTCAACGACGGATGAGGGCAGGCCGAGTCACGGAAATCCGTCTGACCCGTGTTCGTACGGCGCGAATGAACGCAGCCAACGGCCGAACAGACACTCTACGACCCGAGTGCTAGCCCCTGCAAACACAGAGCCATACTAAAACTGCAAACGGGCGAACCCGCAGGCCCGCCCGTAGCAGAAACTCATGTGAAATCAGGTCGAAACCCGTGAAGCGTAGAAAGATCTTTCTAGTTCTCGGGGGCCTCTTCAGACCCTGGGAATTCGATGATCTTTGCATCAGCCTCGTTCTGTTCCACCACAGCCACTAGCGGCTCGGGAGCCTCAATGGTGGTTCCGGGGAGAGTTGCGAGGAACTCAGCACCCGACAACGCTGCGCCAGATACCTCTGCAGGAGAATCCTCTTCATCAGAAGAGTAGAACTCGAGCGGCTGATAACCCGGGGCGAATGGCTCGATGTCTTGATAACGATGCATGCCAGTTCCAGCAGGGATCAACTTGCCGATGATGATGTTTTCCTTCAGGCCGATCAGGCCGTCGGACTTGCTCTCGATGGCAGCTTCGGTGAGAACACGAGTGGTCTCTTGGAAGCTTGCTGCAGAAAGCCAAGAATCTGTTGCCAGTGATGCCTTGGTGATACCCATCAGTTCGGGTCGACCCTCGGCTGGCTTCTTGTTCTCTTGCACGAGACGCTTGTTGACATCGGCGAACACACGCTGATCCACGCGCTCTCCAGGTAAGAAATCTGACTCACCTGGTTCTTGAACGGCTACTCGTCGAGTCATCTGACGCACGATCAGCTCAATATGCTTGTCGTGAATCGATACACCCTGATCGCGGTACACACGCTGCACCTCTGCAACGAGGTATTGCTGAACCGAGCGAACACCCTTGATCTCGAGTAGTTCCTTGGGGTCACGGGGACCTTCAACGATGGGATCCCCAGCGTTGAGTTCATCTCCGTCTTTGACCTCAAGGCGACGCTCCCGCTCAATGGAGTAGACATCCTCGTCGCCATCATCACCGATGACGGTCACGGTATGCACCTTGCCGTCTTCTTCCTCGATGCGAACAGTTCCAGAGGTGCGTGCTAGCACCGCCTTGTTCTTGGGGCTACGTGCCTCGAAGAGTTCGACTACTCGTGGAAGACCACCCGTGATATCGCCGCTTGCTCCTGCCACACCACCGGTATGGAAGGTACGCATGGTGAGCTGCGTTCCGGGTTCTCCAATGGACTGAGCAGCAATAACGCCCACAGCCTCTCCGGGTTCGATGGTTTTACCAGTAGCTAGCGAGGTTCCGTAGCTTGCTGCAGAGATTCCGCGCTCGCTGTCATCTGTGAGCGGAGAAAGTACTCGCACTTCGCTGATTCCGGGGTCATCGCGCATGACGCCCATCTCATAGTCACCAATTTCGGTTCCCTTAGGGATCACTGACCCAAGCAGATCGTCTGCTTTGCTCAGCTTGACGTCTTCAGCCAAAGTACGGCTATACAGCCGAGTCTCTAGGTAGTAACGCTTGCCGGCCTCGTCTGGGCGAACATCATCGATGATGGTGCTTCGTACGGGACCCGACTCATCAAGAGGATTGCGATCGTTGATGATCAGTTCCTGTGAGACGTCTACTAAGCGCCGGGTGAGATAGCCCGAGTCAGCAGTTCGAAGGGCCGTATCTACAAGGCCCTTTCTTGCACCTGGAGTCGCAATAAAGTACTCAAGAACGGACAGGCCCTCACGGAAGTTTGACTTGATGGGTCGAGGGATCATGTCGCCACGAGGGTTGGCCACTAGGCCTCGCATCCCGGCAATCTGACGCACCTGCATCATGTTTCCTCGTGCGCCCGAGCCCACCATCATGTCGATGGGGTTGAACTTGGTTGCCGTGAGTTCTGCCTGCATAGCCGCAGTTACCTCTGTGGTAGCTGTGGTCCAGATCTCGATTTCTTTCTGCTTGCGCTCACCATCGGTGATGATTCCCTTACGGAACTGCTTCTCTACCTTGTCTGCTTCAATTTCGTGGCTGTCAAGGATCTCGTACTTGTTCACCGGAGTGGACACGTCGTTGATAGAGATGGTCAGACCAGAACGCATGCCGTAGTTGAAGCACAAGGACTTAATCTGATCGAGGGACTTTGCAGCCACTGCCTTAGGGAATTCGATTGCAAGACGATCGACGATTGCGCCCATCTCTTTCTTGCGCACTGGCGAGTCAAAGTACTCATATCCCATAGGGAGCGCCCTGTTAAAGAGCAGTCGCCCGGCAGTGGTCTTCTTATAGACCGCTGCCTTTCCATTTGCTGGAGTTTCGATGAGTTCTTCGTACTTATGGCCATCGCTCTTACCGCCGCGGTACTCGATGAGTGCATGCAGACCAATTTCGCCGGCCTCAAGGGCCCGCTCAATCTGGTCCATCCGACGGAAAACTCGGCCTTCGCCTTGCTCGCCGGGCGCATTCTCGGTCAGATAGAACGCACCGATGATCATGTCTTGCGTTGGCGTAACAAGCGGCTTGCCGTTTGCTGGGCTGAGCATGTTGTTAGCACTCAGCATGAGCACGCGGGCTTCTGCTTGGGCCTCTTCAGACAGAGGAAGATGAACTGCCATCTGATCGCCGTCGAAGTCTGCGTTGAAGGCGGTGCAGACAAGGGGGTGAATCTGAATTGCCTTGCCCTCTACAAGAACCGGCTCGAATGCCTGAATGCCTAGACGGTGAAGCGTAGGAGCACGGTTGAGTAGCACAGGATGTTCTTTAATGACATCTTCGAGCACGTCCCAGACCTGAGGCTTGCGACGCTCAACCATACGCTTGGCTGACTTGATGTTCTGAGCCAGTTCTTTATCTACAAGCGCCTTCATTACGAAAGGCTTGAACAACTCAAGCGCCATGAGCTTAGGAAGACCACACTGATGCAGGAGCAACTTGGGGCCCACCACAATTACTGAACGCCCTGAGTAGTCCACTCGCTTGCCAAGAAGGTTCTGGCGGAATCGTCCCTGCTTGCCCTTGAGCATGTCAGAGAGAGACTTAAGCGGACGGTTACCTGGTCCGGTAACGGGGCGGCCACGACGGCCATTATCAAACAGAGCGTCTACTGCCTCTTGCAGCATGCGCTTTTCGTTGTTGACGATGATTTCCGGTGCACCCAAGTCGAGCAGACGCTTGAGGCGGTTATTACGGTTAATGACCCGGCGATACAGGTCGTTCAAATCCGAGGTGGCAAAGCGGCCACCGTCGAGTTGCACCATGGGGCGCAGATCGGGCGGGATCACTGGAACCACATCAAGGATCATGGCTCGAGGGTCATTCACCCGATGACCCGAATCGGGGTCACGACGGTTGAAAGCAGCAACAATCTTGAGCCGCTTAATTGCCTTTTGCTTACGCTGAGCCGATAGCGGCTTTACGCCTTCATCAGGGTCGATAGCTGCGCGCAGCTTGATCTCTTCTTCGTCAAGATCAATGCGATCAATCAACTGCTTGATTGCCGCAGCACCCATGCCACCCTCGAAGTACTCGCCGTAGCGATCAACGAGTTCACGCCAGAGCATTTCATCTTCAAGGATCTTGCGCGGGTAGAGGTCTTTGAACTCATCCCAGACCCGGTTGACGAGTTCGAGTTCGCTATCGAAATCTTCGCGGATTGCTGCAAGGTCTTTGTCTGCGGCCTTGCGGCGCGCCGTGAGGTCAGACTCTTTTGCGCCATCAGCTTCTAGCTTTTCGAGTTCGGCCTCTAGTTCTTCAAGACGCTGAGCAAGCTTGAGTTCGCGGTCCTTGTCGATAGCTTCGCGCTCACCGATCAAGTCTGCTTCAAGGCTCGGCAGGTCCTCGTGGCGCTTGTCCACGTCTACCCAAGTCACCAAATCGGCAGCGAAGTAGATGACCTTTTCAAGCTGCTTGGCCTTGAGCTCTTCGCGAGCCTCGGTGCCGGACAGCAGGTAGGCAAGCCAAGAACGAGTGCCGCGCAGGTACCAGATGTGTACGGCAGGGGCTGCGAGTTCTACGTGGCCCATCCGCTCGCGACGCACCTTGGAACGGGTGACTTCAACGCCACAACGCTCGCAGATGATTCCGCGGAACCGAACACGCTTGTACTTACCGCAGTAGCACTCCCAATCCTTTTGAGGGCCGAAGATCTTCTCGCAGAAGAGCCCGTCCTTCTCTGGCTTGAGCGTACGGTAATTGATGGTCTCTGGCTTTTTTACTTCACCATTTGACCAGGTGCGGATTGCGTCGGCCGTAGCCAAACCAATACGGAGCTGGTCGAAGAGATTGACGTCAATCATGATTTCAGCCTCTCTCAGCGCCCGGCCTGGCGGCGGGCGTCATCCTCGTCGGTACCACGTTCTGGGCGAGACAAGTCAATGCCAAGCTCTTCTGCGGCTCTAAAGAAGTCTTCGTCGAGTTCACGCATTTTGATCTCTTCACCATTCTGCGAAAGCACTTCAACGTTGAGACATAGTGCCTGCATTTCCTTGATGAGCACTTTGAAGCTCTCTGGAATGCCCGGCTCGGGGATGTTCTCCCCCTTAACGATTGCCTCGTACACCTTGACGCGGCCAAGTGTGTCGTCTGACTTGATGGTCAGCAGTTCCTGCAAGCAGTAAGCGGCTCCGTAGGCTTCAAGGGCCCACACTTCCATCTCACCGAACCGCTGTCCGCCGAACTGGGCCTTACCGCCGAGCGGCTGCTGCGTGATCATTGAGTACGGGCCAGTTGAACGAGCGTGGATCTTGTCGTCCACCAAGTGGGCGAGTTTCAAGATGTACTTGTAGCCAACCGTAATTGGGTTGTCATACCGCTCACCGGTGCGACCGTTGTACAAGGTGACCTTGCCATCTGAACCAATCAGGCGAGTTCCATCCGCTGCTTCTGGATGGATGTTCTCGAAGATTGTCTTGATGGTCGGGTGCTTTCCAGCCAACACTTCTTCATCCCATTTGGCACCATCAAAGACTGGTGTTGCAACAAGAGTTGCTGGGCGAGTAGTCGGGCGAGTCTTGGTTTCGGTGCCTCGTATCGGATCTTCTCCAACCTCGGTCTTGCCATCGGTCCAGCCCCAACGTGCGGCCCATCCAAGATGGGTCTCGAGGACCTGTCCAACGTTCATTCGTGAAGGCACGCCGAGCGGGTTCAAGATGACGTCTACTGGTGATCCGTCCTCCATGAAGGGCATGTCTTCCGAGGGCAAGATAGCTGAGATAACACCCTTGTTGCCGTGGCGCCCAGCAAGCTTGTCGCCTACTGAAATCTTGCGCTTCTGTGCAACGAAAATGCGTACCAGCTGGTTGACTCCTGGGGGAAGCTCATGGCTGTCGTCACGGCTAAACACCTTGACGTCGATGACCTTGCCAACCTCTCCGTGAGGAACCTTGAGCGAGGTGTCTCGAACTTCACGAGCTTTCTCGCCGAAGATGGCACGCAAAAGACGCTCTTCTGGGGTGAGTTCGGTCTCTCCCTTGGGTGTGACCTTACCGACGAGCACATCTCCGGGGTTGACTTCGGCACCGACACGGATGATTCCGCGCTCATCAAGATCGGCCAAGATCTCTTCAGAGAGGTTCGGGATGTCCCGAGTGATCTCTTCAGGGCCGAGCTTGGTGTCTCTTGCGTCAACCTCATGCTGCTTGATGTGAATGGAAGTGAGCACATCATCACGAACAATTCGCTCGTTCAAGATGATGGCATCTTCGAAGTTGTAGCCCTCCCATGGCATGAATGCCACGAGCAGGTTCTTTCCAAGTGCGAGTTCGCCGTTATCTGTGGACGGTCCCTCTGCGAGAACGTCTCCAGCTTTGAGTTTTTGGCCTTCGTCGACTCTTGGACGCTGATTAATGCAGGTGTCTTGGTTGGAACGCTCAAACTTGTGCAGCTTGTAGGTGCGCTTACCAGACTTTTTGTAGTCGACCACGATGTGCGAGCCGTCAACTTCAACAACGACGCCATCCTCGGCGGCGAGAATCATGTCGGCTGCATCTCGTGCCGCACGACTTTCAATTCCGGTACCGATGTACGGGGCTTCTGCACGCAACAACGGAACTGCCTGACGCTGCATGTTGGCGCCCATGAGCGCACGGTTTGCATCATCGTGTTCCAAGAATGGGATGAGAGCAGCAGCCACAGAAACAATCTGCCGTGGAGAAACGTCCATCAACTGAACTTCTGCTGGAGGAACTGCCGAGATCTCGGTGGTTGCACCAAGGAACTCGTCTCGCTCTAGCTGAAGGCGAAGGTCAGAAAGTGATGCAGCCTGCGGAGAGCGGCGCACAAGCACTCGCTCATCGCGGAAGTTGCCCTGCTCATCAACCTTGGTATTGGCCTGAGCTACAACGTATTCCTCTTCCTCATCGGCAGAGAGATACATGATCTCATTGGTGACCTTGCCGTTGATGACCTTGCGGTACGGGGTTTCGATGAAACCGAACTCGTTCACGCGGCCAAATGTTGCCAAGGCTCCAATAAGGCCGATGTTTGGCCCTTCTGGGGTTTCGATCGGGCACATGCGGCCGTAATGGCTGAAGTGCACGTCTCGAACCTCGAAACCAGCACGTTCACGAGAAAGACCACCGGGGCCGAGCGCCGAAAGGCGACGACGATGCGTCAGTCCGCTGAGTGGGTTGACCTGATCCATGAACTGCGACAGCTGAGAAGTTCCGAAGAACTCTTTGATTGCAGCTACCACTGGGCGGATGTTGATCAAGGTGGTGGGCGTAATTGCCTCTACGTCTTGGGTGGTCATGCGCTCACGCACGACCCGCTCCATACGAGACAATCCGATGCGAACCTGGTTCTGAATGAGTTCGCCCACGCTGCGGATGCGGCGGTTAGCGAAATGATCCTGATCATCAAGGCGGTACCCATGGGTACCCATTGCCAAGTTCAGCAAGTAAGTAGTTGAGGCCAGAACCTCGCAGCGGCTGAGTACGGGCTGATCAATCTCTGGCTCATCAAGGCGGCCCTTGAGTTGTGGGAACAACTCTTGAAGCTTCTCGATTTCTGGGCCGAGCTTACGGTTGAGCTTGTAACGCCCAACCCGGGACAGGTCATAACGGCGTGGCTCAAAGAAGGCATTCGTAAAGTAGTTACGAGCCGAATCCGGAGTGGCAGGCTCGCCGGGGCGAGCACGCTTGTAGATCTCAATGAGAGCCTCTTCTTGGGTGACCACAAGCTCGCGGTCTTTCTCCCATTGGCCTTCAAGAAAATCGAAGTGGCGAACGAAGGACTCAAGGAAGCCCGGGAAATTCTCTTCGTCGTAGCCAAGTGCACGGATCAGCAAGAAGAGCGACAGGCGACGCTTGCGGGCCACACGAGTTCCAGCGGTTGGATCCTTGCCGGGCTTTTGCTCAACGTCGAACTCAATCCACTCACCACGGTACGGGTGGATGGTTCCGGTAACGAGCTGATGCTTCGACAGGTTACGAAGGCGGAAACGCTCCCCCGGCTGGAAGATCACACCAGGAGACCGAACCAACTGAGACACAACAACACGCTCGGTGCCGTTGATGATGAACGTGCCCTTCTCGGTCATCATGGGGAAATCGCCCATAAAGACGGTCTGCTCTTTGATCTCGCCAGTAGTGGCGTTCATAAAGCGCGCCCGAGCGAAGATGGGCGCAGAGTAGGTCATGTCCTTCTCTTTGCACTCCTCCACAGTGAACTTCGGAGGCGGCCGCAGATCCTCATCAAAGGGATCGAACTCCAGCTCCAGACTCAGAGTCTCGGTGAAGTCCTTAATCGGCGAGATGTCCTTGAAGGCATCGGCGAGACCATGCTCGACGAACCAATCAAAGGATTTCCTTTGGATTGCGATGAGATCTGGTAGTTCGAGTACCTCATCAAGGTTGGCAAACGAATAACGATCACGGATGGTGACGCGTGAAGACAAAACTTACTCCCAGTGGATGCAAGAGAGTGGTGGGTATGGACTGTGACTGGGACGCGAACCGCTCAGCAGAAATTTTCTGAAGAGGGGCGAACAGCAGAGCACGGCAACCAACTAGAGTATGCGCGCTGTTCTTTCAGGTCAAGACGAGACAGGAACTGCCCAAATTCCTTGGAAGAACCTGCTCTTTGGCGGACGCGCAGCGGGAGTGCTCACAGCTGCCGAAGCACCATGAACACTCCCGAATAAATTGCGCTCATGCTCTTTCGAGCATGCAATCAAGATGAATTCTTACTTGATCTCTACAGTTGCGCCGGCACCCTCAAGGGCTTCCTTTGCCTTCTCTGCGTCATCTTTGGAGACTCCCTCAAGGACTTCCTTGGGAGCGGACTCGACAAGGTCCTTGGCCTCTTTGAGTCCAAGGCTGGTGAGCCCGCGAACCTCTTTGATGACCTGGATCTTCTTGTCACCAGCGTCGGTGAGCACCACGTCGAAAGAAGTCTTCTCTTCTTCTTCTTCGGCTGCTCCCCCGCCACCGGCGGGTGCTGCTGCTGCTACAGCAACGGGTGCTGCAGCGGTTACGCCGAAGCGCTCTTCGAATGCAGTGAGCAATTCTGAAAGCTCAAGCACGGTCAGGTTTGAGATCGAATCAAGGATCTCTTCATTGGTAGCCATGTGTCTTACTCCTCTTCAGCAGCGGCATCTGCCACTGTTTCGTTGTTGTCTTGTGCAACTTCTGAATCTTCAGTAGCTGTTTCGGGGGTTTCTTCTGGTGCCGGATCTGCAACTTCTGCAGTGGCCTCTTCAGCTGCCTCGGGGGCTGCTGCATCTTCGGTAGCTGTGTCTTCGGTAGCTGTGTCTTCGGCAACTGGCTCGGCAGCTGCTTCTTCGGCAACTTCCTCGGCAGCTGTTTCGCCAGCGGCTCCTCCGGCATCGATCAAAGCCTTGAGCCCATAGGCGAAGCTTGCAGGAATTGCCTGCAACAGCGAGGCGAATTCACGCATCGGTGCCGCGATCCCGCCAGCCAACCTAGAGAGCAACTCGTCACGGGGCGCAACGCTTGCGAGTGCTTTTGCACTCTCTGCATCAAGCACATGAGAGCCAAGTAGCCCGCCTTTGATAATGAGCAATGGGTTTGACTTAGCAAACGCCTGTAGCGCCTTGGCAACCATGACTGCGTCGCCTGGTGTGCCATCGGGCTTCTGGCCAACAAACGCGATTGCCGTTGGACCTACTAAGTCATCCTCGAAGCTCTTATCAACTGCGAGGTCCTTGGTTGCGAGTCGAACCAGCGTGTTTTTATACACGCGATATTCGCCCCCAACTGCGCTCAGTGATGCGCGCAGTTCTGCAAGGTTTTGTACTGTCAGTCCCCGATACTCGGTAAACAGCACTGCATCAGAGGACTCGAACTTCTCTCGAACCTCATCAACTACTGCAACCTTGTCTGCTCGTGGGTTTTCCATTGACACCTCCTCTCCATCTGTTCGGGAGGATCGGGCGCCGCAAAGCGGACGCCCCCCTCGACCGAACTGGCCGGGTGTACTGGAGTATCCACCTACCCAGGCGAACCAGTTACGGTCCTTTCAGATCCTGTTTGCAGAGCAAGCTCCACACGCAGGATTCACCTTGGGGTCTTTGGCGAAGCAAGATCCTCGGTTGTATTTCTGCACTTCTGTAACTACTAGCCCCCTACTCTACGGCGTTCGCTAGTCCTCGCGCCAAATCAGATCCATCACGCCCTGCTGGGTCTACCTTGAACAGATGCACGCCATTGGAATTGATATTGGGTCAACAAATCTCAAACTGGTGCTTCTAGATCACCGCGGTCAGATTCAAGGCGCAGCCAGTCGCCCACTGATTACCCGCGTTGTTGGAGCGGCAGTTACTCAGGATGCCGACCAGGTTTGGGACGCAATGTGCGATGCCATGAAAGAAGTCACAGCCGCTCAGCCCAGTCAGTCTCAGAGCATCAGCAGCATCGGGGTTTGCAGCCAGTACTCCTCAATCGTTGGAGTGAACGAGCAAGGTGCAGCCACAAGTCCGCTGCTGATGTACCTCGATCACCGCGGAGACGATCTGTGTTGGTCAGTGATGGAACGCCATGACCAAGCATTTGGGGTTTTCGTGGAGCGGCACGGGATTCCACCCATTGGCGGCGGGTTATCTCTGGCGCATCTACTGCACCTACAAATTGAACAGCCACAGATTCACGAGCAGACCTCCAGCTATTTAGAGATCATGGACTTCATCAATCTGCGCCTCACTGGCCGCGCAGCAGCTACCCAATGCACCGTGTTTGCCTCGCAACTGTGCGACAACCGAACTGTTGGAATCACGCAATATGACCCCGACCTTGTTGCTATGGCCGGGGTGGATTCCAGCCGGCTGCCAGAGTTGATTCCCGTAGATGACATTGTGGGACAAGTGCCGCCGGCGCTAGCTGCGACCCTCGGATTGCCCAGCGGGGTAACCGTGCGCGCCGGAATGAACGACACACAAGCAGCAGCTTTTGCAACGGGGGTACTGCGAAACCGGCAATCTGGTTTAGGGCAATCTGGCTTGCAAGGTGCAGGACCCGAGTCACATCAGTGCGGCCTGATGATCGGAACTACTGCAGTGCTCGTGGATTCACTTGATGCCCACAGAGTGGACCTTGATCACGAAGTCCTCGCCATGCCGGCTCCGGTTCATGGTCGCCACATAGTGATGGCAGAAAATGGTATCTCTGGACGCGCCGTTGAGCATGCGTTCAGCCTGCTCAACCCACAGAGCCCCTTCCAGGAACTTGAGCCGTCACTTGCAAACTCCAAGCCGGGTTCTGGTGGGCTTTTGTTTCTTCCTTGGCTAGCCGGGTCGATGTCTCCACGAGCCGAGGCAACACAACGAGGCGGATTTATTGGGTTATCACTCACTACCACCAGACAAGAGATGTTTCGCTCAATTATCGAAGGGACAGCGCATAACCTTCGCTGGTTGTTGCCAGCAGTCGAAGGACTCACTGGTGACACCTGCGATGAAGTCGTCTTCGGCGGCGGAGCTGGGCGCTCTGCGGGCTGGGCACAAGTGCTCGCCGACATCCTCGACCGACGAGTCTGCGTGCTGCAACACCCGGAGTTTGCCGCAGCAACTGCTGTTGGGATGGTGGCATTGATGAGGTCGGCTGGCCTAGACCCTGCGGAATTCCGCCAAGAGCAAGCCCAGACTTACTTGCCCCGTAGCGCTCACCATGAGATGTATGAGCTGGCAAACATTCAATTCCGAGCCGCGTTCACAAACTACCTCTCCATCTGCGAAGCTCTCTCCCATGAGTGACTATCCGTATTCTGAACGATTCGTTGTAAACCGTGAACTTCCCGAGCACGGAAGAGACCGTGCCGAGATTTTGGAAGAGCTTCGCCAGATCGCCTCTGAGGAAGATAGTTCTTGGGAGACTGGTCAGATCTCTGGGTCTTATTACTGCGGAGACCGAGAGCACTACGACTACATGACTCAGGCTTTCGGCCTGTTCGGGCATGTGAATGCGCTACAGCGCGACGTTTGCCCTAGCGGAACGAAGTTTGAAGGCGAGATCATCGCCATGACGTTGGACATGTTGCACGCCGAGGCTGTTAGCGACACCACACCAGCGGGAATCGTCACAAGCGGCGGCACAGCTAGCATCACGCACGCCTTGTTGGCATATCGTGAACTGGCTCGCGATGAGCGTGGAATTATTCACCCCAACATCGTCAAACCCGAAAGCGCCCACGCAGCGTTCGACAAAGCGTGTCACCTGTTTGGCATTGAGCTTCGCGTTGCTCCTATCAACCCAGAGACCGGCACGGTCATTGTTGATGCTGTAGCCGACCTGATTGACGATCAGACCATTGCCATTGTTGGTTCGGCCTGCACCTATGGCCATGGAGTCGTGGACCCAATTGCAGAACTTGGAGCTCTTGCATTGAGCCGCGGAACTGGCCTGCATGTGGATGGGTGCCTTGGCGGATTCATCCTGCCTTGGGGGCAAGAACTTGGCTACGACATTCCGCTCTTCGACTTTCGCGTACCGGGGGTCACCAGCATCAGTGCCGATACCCATAAGTACGGCTACGGCCTGAAGGGGTCATCGGTGCTCGCCGTTCGAGACAAAGCTCTGCGTAACTCGCAGTACTTCTATCTGACCGACTGGACAGGCGGAAAGTACTGCTCGCCGGGCATGGACGGCTCTCGCTCGCTTGGCCTGCTAGCCGCTACCTGGGCATCAATGGTTGCCTATGGCAAAGACGGCTACATCTCTCATGCCAAAGCAATTTTTGCTACCGCAGACAAAATGAAAGCAGCAGTCAACTCGCATCCAGAGTTGCGAATCATCGGTGAGCCCACCTTCTGCTTTGCGTTTACCTCTGACCTGTTCGACATCTACCACGTGAATGACTTCATGCGTCTGCGCGGGTGGCGGTTCAACGGGCAGCAGTACCCCAATTCGATTCACATGGCAGTGACAGGGCCACAGACCCAACCAGGTCTTGCCGAAAAGTTCGCGGCCGACCTTGACGAGGCTGTGCAGTACGGGATTGAACGCAAGGACGAACCAGCGGGAAGCGCCGCGATATATGGCGGGGTCAGCGGTGGAATCACCGATGAGGCCGATGAGTTCATCAAGGTAGTCATGGCCGACATGATGGACACCCAACAATCGCTTCCGCCACTGAGCTAAGCACCCAGCACCTACTAGAAGCGCCCACATGTCTCAGCACCCTGTTCTGCAAACTGTTTCACTTGGCCCACAGTGGCCAACAATTGATCCGTTTTTGTTCTGCGCGCATCACCATGATGCATATCCAGAGGGAAACGAGCAGTTCGGGCCAGCGGCTTCGCTTGAGGGCAGACAAATGGGATCCGACTTTGCAGGCAAAGACGGTTGGCGGATGTACCACGGCTCGGAAGTGCCCGGGTTTCCGCAGCATCCGCATCGCGGGTTTGAGACCGTTACCTTCGTGCGCACTGGCCTCATTGACCACTCAGACTCATTAGGTGCGGCTGCAAGATTTGGGTCAGGTGACGTGCAATGGCTCACCGCCGGAAGCGGGATTGTCCACTCAGAGATGTTTCCGCTGCTGAGTTCGAGCAGCCCCAATCCAGCCGAACTCTTTCAGATTTGGCTCAATCTCCCTGCAGAAGACAAATTGGTGGAGCCGTACTTCACCATGTTGTGGAACCACCAGATTCCGCGAGTGCAGTTCACCGACTCCGAACAGCGCAGCACCGAGGTCACAGTTATCGCAGGGGCTTTTCCAAACATGGCTAGCTCACCGCCGGCGCCGCCTCCGAACTCATGGGCTGCGCGTGCCGACTCAGATGTGGCGATCTGGTCGATTCGAATGCAAGCTGGCGCCGAGTGGACTTTGCCGGCGGCAGTCGGCCCCGACACGGCACGCATTTTGTACTTCTTTGAGGGATCCACCTTGACAGTTGCCGGCGAGGAGTACCCCGCTGAAACTGGCCTAGCTATTGCTGCCGATTGCGAGATCCAATTAGTAGCGGGTGCAGATGCAGTTGAGCTTTTGTTGTTGCAGGGCAGACCCATTGCTGAATCAGTCGCTCAGCACGGCCCCTTTGTGATGAACACGCGGGCCGAGCTTGAGCAAGCCTTTGCAGATTATCGCCGCACAGGGTTTGGTGGCTGGCCTTGGGAAGAAGATGGCCCCGTTCATGGCGCCGAACCAGAGCGCTTCGCTCGACATACAAATGGCCGGGTCGAACGCCCCGAGTCAACGTAACGGCACCACCCGAGCAAAGATCGCTTTCAGATATGCCCCCTGCGGGAAGGTATTTGGGTGATCGATTGCGTGGGTAGTGTGACTGATTCCGTCAAGTTGCACCCCTGACCGGTAAGCGGCATCCCCCACCGACTCAATGAACTGCTCCGAGGTTACGCGGGCCGAGCAGGATGCCTGAACCAACATGCCACCGGGGTTGAGCAGCCTGACAGCTAGCTCTGTCAGCTTGCCGTAAGCGCGCAGAGCGCCTTCAACTTGGTCTTGACGGGAGGCAAACGATGGTGGGTCCACAATCACGATGTCAAAGACACGCCCCGCCTGAATCATCTGAGTCATAACTGTCATTGCATCACCGACCGACACCTGATGCGTGCAAGCCCGCACGGCTGATCGACCACCGTTGCGGGCCATGTTTCGTTTTGCGGAGTCAATCGCTGCGGCGCTGATGTCGACGCTATGCACGAGTGCTGCAGCGCCAGCTGCTGCGTTTACAGAAAACCCTCCGGTGCAGGAGTACACGTCGAGCACCCGCGCTCCCTGAGCTAATGAACGGACCCGAGCGCGGTTGTCGCGTTGATCCAAGAAGAACCCAGTTTTTTGGCCGTTCACCACGTCGGCTTCAAATCGCAGGTCATTTTCTATGAAGGCCACCGCTTGTGTTGGCGCATCGCCAAGGAGCGCTCTGCCATCTTTTAGCGCCGCCCCACGAAACAAGAATTGCTGCGCGGGGTTCTGCAACCCGCGAGCCAACCGCAGCACAACGGCCTGGGGCTCAAAGACCTCGGCGATGCTGTTGAGTATCTGCTCTAAATGGGGGAACCAAGCAGCGCTATACAGCTTGAGCACATAGGTTTCTTCGTAGCGGTCAAGCACCAAACCGGGAAGCGAGTCATTCTCGCCGTGTACACAGCGATACCCCGTCGTGTGAGTCGGGTCGAATGCGCCAATACGTAGTTCGCGCGCTGCCGTCAGTCGCTGAACCCAAAAGGCCTCATCAATCTGCTCAGGCTTTCCCTGATGGAGGACCTTGATGCTGATTGCCGAGTCCGGGTCATACAGGCCAATCGCCATAAAATTTCGGTTCTCATCAAAGATGACCGCAAGGTCGCCGGCTTGACCGTCTGGCTTGATCGAGGTGATTGAGTTGTTAAACACCCATGGATGACCGCCGCGAATCTGCCGGGCAGCATCTTTTGTTACTCGGACAGCCAAGTTGCGTACAGGCTTGATCTCGGCATCTGCTTCAGCATGGCTCATATCGTCAAGGCTCTCACTTGGAGCGCGACCGTACTGCTTTCTGCGGTACTGCTTTCTGCGGTACTGCTTTCTGCGGTACTGCTTTCTGTGGTTTCTTTGGGAGGTGGCGCAAGCCCATCCATGACAATGCCGAAATATGTGCAGCAACTTCCTCGGCAGACATCTTGGGGTTATCAACCCACCATTGCCCGACGAAGGTAACAATGCCGATCAGGCTCTGCGCATAGATAGGTGCGGCTTTCGGATCGTAACCTGCACGCTTGAACTCTTCGGTGAAGACGTTGCCGACTCGAAAACCAACCTCGGCCAACAAGTTCGCTAGCCCGCTCTGAGTTGGGGAATCGCGCGATAGCACCGCGAATCCGTCTGGTCGCTCCTCGACATATTTCATGAAAGCAAGCGCTGCACCCTCGATACGCTCTCGCGGAGGACCAGTAGAGATGGCCTCGGAAATCTGCTGAATCACATAGTCCATCTCTCGATCCACAATGACGGCATACAGACCCTCTTTGCCGCCGAAGTGCTCATAGATGATCGGCTTTGAGATTTTGGCGCGCTCGGCAATCTCTTCTACAGATGTTGCCTCGTAGCCCTTCTCTGCAAACACCTGTCGACCGACTTCAACAAGTTGATTTCTGCGCTCACCGGCAGAAAGCCGGGTACGTGTGCCTTCTGCCATAGTGACAACCATACTACGATGGCGTAGGTTACGGTACGGTAGGTTACGTTGCAGTAATCTACTGAACGAATCTCTCTCTCAACCCACGAGGAATGCCATGACTAACTCCATGACTCCCCCCACCACCGAAGAAACCCGCAAGCAGATCAAAGCGGATTTGCCGGCCGATACCTTTGAGCGTCAACCCCAACGTGCCCTGTGGTTTATCCCACTCACTGCAACTGCTCTGGCTGCTGGAACCACAATCATTGTTGTTCGGCCGCCTTGGTACTTCTGCGTATTGCTTGGACTCGTGATGGGACAGTGCTTCGCTTCAATGGGGTTCCTAGCTCACGAGGTTCTGCACGGCGCAGTGGTCAAATCGAAGGGCCTGCAGTACTTCCTTGGTTACCTTGGCTTTGCACCCATGCTTGTTTCCCCGTCACTGTGGAGGGTCTGGCATAACCAGATTCACCACGGCAAGACAAATATGGGCAACTCGGATCCAGATAGCTTTGGCACAGTCTCGCGTTTTGAAAAAGCACCCTCCACCCGATTCGTAGCTCGCCTAGCGCCTGGCTCTCGCCACTGGTCGAGCGTGTTCTTCTTTGGGTACTGGTTCACCTTTCACGGCCAAGTCGTGCTGTGGATCCAGACCAAATACATGCGCACCTTTGCTCGCTTCAATCGCCGACGAGCCATCATCGACAGTGTGGTCTGCTTAGCCCTTTGGGTGACAGTCGGAATCTTGGCTGGACCGTTTTATGCCCTCTTCGTGGTTGCCATTCCAGTCATGGTGACCAATGCGCTAGTCATGGGATACATAGCAACCAATCACTTTATGCGGCCGATGACCAAGTCGAATGACCCGATCGAAAATTCAATGAGCGTAACTACGCTGCCCATCATTGATCGCATGCACTTCAACTTCAGCCACCATGTTGAGCATCACCTCTTTCCAAATATGAGCGCCAAGCATGCTCCACGGCTTCGGACCTGGCTTGAAGAGAATGAGAACGACCGTTACGTCACCCCGAACCACGCATTTGCTATTGCGTACCTTTACCGCACACCTCGGGTGTATCTAGATGCAACCACCTTGTGTGACCCCGAGGATCCTCAGGGTTCCTATCGCGCCGACACTCGCGAACTAGCGGAGATTTTGCATTAAGACTTTGCTGCCGTAATTGAGCTAGCCACACCCTGATGGGGTGCAGATAGCATGGGATGATGAAACGCCTACCCATCTTTTTTGCAACGCTTCTGGCAGTTCTGCTTTCGGTCACCGCTACTGCCTCGGCTCATGGAGACGAAGGCGAAGTGAATCTTACAAAGGCCGATCAAACCGGCCCGACAACCGTCTACATCCAAGCTGGTGTTCTCTACAAGGGCGACGGTCACTTGGCTGAAGATGCCGAAGTAAGCGCCACACTCAGCAGCCCATCAGGAGCAACGGTAGGACCGACCGTTCTCACCCCGACTAACGCACCGG
>JBIKPA010000157.1:0-6765 GCA_044357715.1 Microthrixaceae bacterium | reverse complement strand
GAAGTACATCCACGGGTGCTCGCCGAGGCCTTCGAACAACTCAGAATCGCTGATCAGGTCAAGTTGGTTCCACTGCATCTGCGGGTGCTTCACGCCTGGCTGCAGTCGGCGGACGGTCCCACCTAACACGCCTAGGCCGGCAACGCCCGGGGACTCTTCAGATGAGTCGTACAACAGTTGCATGCCCACACAAATGCCTAAAAAAGGACGCCCCGAGGCCACCGCATCGAGCGCCACTGCATCAAGGCCAGTCTCTGCGAGCGCCTCACGGCAGCGACCAAATGCACCGACTCCGGGGAGAACAACTGCATCTGCTGCGGCAACTTCGTCTGCATCGGCTGTGAGGACTGCAACAGCACCGACATGTTCGAGCGCTTTTTCTGCAGAGCGAAGGTTGCCGATGCCGTAATCAAGCACAGCAATAGTCGGCGGATTTTGAGCACCGCCTACATTGCCACTGCCTACATCAGCACTGCCTACATCAGCACTGCCCATCAGAGCGTGCCTTTGGTAGAGGGCAACGCTGTTCCTTCGATACGAGCAGCGTCGCGCAGAGCACGGGCAAAAGCCTTGACCGAGGCCTCCATGATGTGATGGGTGTTGCGTCCACGAATCAGTGTGAGGTGCAGCGTGATGCCCGCAGAGGTAACAACCGCCCGCCAGAATTCCTCCATCAGTTGAGGGTCAAAGGGCGGGTCACCAAGGATCTTCTCGCCGGGGCTGTCGATTTGATACTCCAAGTAAGGCCGGCCCGAAAGGTCGAGAACTGCCTCGACTACTGCCTCATCGAGCGGAACCCGAATTGAGGCAAAGCGTCGAACACCGACTTTGCTTCCGAGCGCTTCTTTGAGTACCTCGCCGAGCAAGATTCCGGTGTCTTCCACGGTGTGGTGTGCGTCGATTTGTAGGTCACCGGTTGCTTGAACAGTCAGGTCCATTCCGCTGTGCCGGCCGAGTTGATCCAGCATGTGATCAAAGAAAGGCAGACCGGTCATGCAGTCAGTGTTTCCCTCGCCATCTACCAAGAGAGAAATTGAAATATCGGTCTCTTTGGTGGTTCGCGACTTCGAAGCGGTTCGACTCATAGGGTTCAACTTTCTCACAGCAACGACAACTTCGTGCAGTCCATTCCAAAATCAGTGCGCAGAGGTGACCACCTAGGAGAGAACCTCAGAAATCGCCTTGAGGAACTTCGTGTTTTCGACAGGAGTGCCAAGAGTGACCCGAAGGCAGCCATCTAAACGCGGCCAAGATGAGCAGTTGCGGATCAGAACCGATCGGTCTACCAGTTCTTGCCAAACGGTATCGCCCGATTTGTACCTGCTACTGGTGCTGCTTGCACCCTCGGGGGGTGCGAGTGGCCGAAACAAAATGTAGTTTGCCTCGGAGGGCCACTGCTGAACAGGTTGGTTTGCGAGCGCTTCACTAACCCGGGTTCGTTCCTTCACTAGGTTGGCAACGCGCTGTTGCATCTCGCTTTGATAATCCAAAGCCAGCAGGCCAGCCACTTGGGTGACGGAGTCAAGGTGATACGGCAACAGGACTTTGTCGAGTTGGTCGACGACCCAAGTTGGACCAAGTAGATAGCCCAAACGAAGTGCTGCCGCTGACCAAGTTTTGGAGTACGTGCGCGTCACAACGATGGAGCGCTCCTCGGCAACCAAACTGAGTGCAGACCATGCAGCAAATTGCCCGTAAGCCTCGTCCACTACGAGCAGGCCGTTAACAGACTCAACGGCATCTAGAACTGCGCTCACCGTGGACGAACTCTCTACCATCCCCGTCGGATTATTCGGTGAACACAAGAATGTGATGCTGGGTCGCTGCTCCAGAATTGCGGCAACGGCCTGATCGAGATTGATCCGAAACCCACTATCGCGCTCGACTTGGATCACCTCTGTTCCGCAGACCTGTGCAATGTGCTGATGCAACGCATAGGTGGGTTCGAAGGTGAGCGCTGAACGACCTGACCCTCCGTAGGCCAAACACAGACTCTGCAAAATCTCATTTGAGCCGTTTGCAACCGAGACGTTTCCCGCCGTGAGCCCACCCGTGACTAGCGGCGCTTCGACCTGCGCAATACGTTCGCGAAGCGCGGTCGCAGATCTATCGGGGTAACGGTTCCATTGCAGCGAATCCAGAGACTGTTTGAGAGCTTCTACAAACCCAGCAGGCGGAGGTTCCGGTGACTCGTTGGTGTTCAGGCGAACCTCAACATCTACCTGCGCTGAGTGATACCCCGAGATGAGGTCGAGCGAGGCGCGGACCTTTGGTCGACCCATCAGAGCATGCCCAGTGATTCTGAACTGGAAGAGCCAAACTCGCCAGAGGCACGGGCCGCTTCACGAACACGGATTGAATCTGCGTGAGCAGTCAGGCCTTCGGCGTCAGCCAGAACTGCAACCGAGCCTGCAAGACCACCTGCGTTATACGCAGCCTCGTCAACAGTAATGATGTGGTGTTGTTTCAAGAAGTCATCAACGGTGAGTGCAGAGGCAAAGCGGGCTGTGCCAAAGGTGGGAAGCACGTGACTTGGGCCAGCAACGTAGTCACCCACCGAGGCCGTTGACCACGGCCCGACAAATACCGCACCGGCGTTTTCTATCAGCGGTAGCAGCGACTCAGCCTCACGGCACAACAACTCGAGGTGTTCGGGTGCGACCAAGTTCGATACTTGCAAGGCGGCCTCGGGAGAGTCCACCAATACGGCATAGCCGCCCTCGGCAAGGGTTGCAGTTATCTCAGCTCGTCGAGGGGAATTTTCGGTGATGCGTTCCACCTCAGAACTCACCAACTCGGCAACTGATTCATCCCAGGTGATCAGCCAAGCCAAGCCATCTGGGCCGTGTTCGGCCTGCAGAATCACATCGATTGCAGCAAATGTTGCGGGTACGGAGTCATCAGCGACAACAACAACCTCGCTCGGTCCAGCGAAGGCGGCAGCTACTCCAACCCGGGCTGCGACTTGTTGCTTGGCAATCGCTACGTACTTGTTTCCTGGCCCGCAAATGACATCTACTGCGGCAATCGATTCGGTTCCATAGGCCATTGCAGCAATTGCTTGCGCTCCGCCGATTGCGTATACCTCGGTAACTCCGGCCAAGGCTGCGGCGGCCAAAGTAACTGCGGCGACTTTGCCTGTCGCTTTATCTGCGGGAACGCAGACAACCACTTGTCCGACCCCCGCAACGAGTGCCGGCACAGCAGTCATCAGCAAGGTTGAGGGGTATGCCGCTCTTCCTCCGGGCACATAGCAACCGGCGCGTCCTACTGGCGTTCGGTACGAACGGATGTGCACACCATCGCTGCCATGATCCACTGCTGCATGCAGCTGTGAACGGTGATGATCAGCTATGCGGTCTCGGGCTACCTCAAGAGCGAGTCGCAGTTCCGGCGCAAGTGAATCGAGCGCTGACTGAATCTCCTCTGATGGCACCCGAAGCTCTGCGAGGTCAACGCCATCGAAGCGAGAAGTGAACTCTCGCACGGCCTCATCGCCGCGCAACTCAACCTCTGCGAGAATGCTGCGCACCGCTTCGGTGGGACCAACCTCATCAACGCTTGGGCGCGGCAGGAGACCAGCAAAATCTGTAACGCCTCGAAGGTCAAGTTGGTTCAGCACATCTATCAACGTAGCCACCCGGCAGGCAGTTGAGCGAAAGAGAATCAACCGATGCTTCTTCGTTGTCACCCCTATCAGAGCTGAGTGCTAAACCGATGGGGTGAGCTTGCATGCTGATTTAACCTCTGTGATGTCTACTTTGGACCAGATCTTTGAGCGTCTTGATGAGGCCGCAAAAGAACTTGGTGGAACAAAAGACGAGGATTTACTGACTGATATTTACGAAGTGGAACGCCATTTGAGACAGGCCGCAAGGCGGCTGAATCGAACGTTAACAGCGCTGCCAGAGGCCTGACTGCACTGCGCTGCCAAAGGCCTGACTGCACTGCACTGCACTGCACACGTGTTGGCATCCATGCAAGAAACATGCGCAGGGCTTGGGCAAAACGCAGCCGACGCCCCGAAGGGCGCCGGGCGGGCGAACCGGGCGGCGGGAGCCCTGGAACGCCATTTACTAGGTGGCGGGAACCTAGTAGGTCCCCAACTTAGTGGGATTTCTAATTGATGTCGAAGAGTTACAAAAGTTTTTGTTAGCTCACCACTGCCCGAATCAGATTCATCCTCGCTACCCCTGATTACGTCTAGACCTACAGAGTTACCGAGGGGCAGAAATCGGCAAGAACACACTCAGAGCAGTTTGGCTTTCTTGCAAAGCACACGCGCCGGCCGTGCAGAATGATGTGCAAGCTAAATGCGCCTCGCTCATGAAGCGGCACCATTGGATTCAGATCCATCTCGACTTTCACGGGGTCGGTTTGTTCGGTGAGTGCAAGCCTGTGCGACAACCGCAACACGTGGGTATCGACTGGTAGACCGGGAAGCCCTAGAGCCTCGGCACGCACCACGTTTGCAGTCTTCCGACCGACCCCAGGAAGCTTCACAAGGTCTGCCATAGACCCTGGTACCTCGCCGTGATGGCGCTTTACGAGTGCCTCCGCCATAGAAATAATGCTCTTTGTCTTAGCCCGATAAAAGCCAGTGGAGTGGATAAGTTCCTCAACATGTTCTGGGTTTGCAACTGCGAGCGCCTGTGGTGTCGGGTACTGCTCAAACAGCGCCGGCGTGACGATGTTGATCTGCTTGTCTGTTGACTGTGCCGACAGAATCGTTGCAGTGAGCAACTCAAATGCGTTTTTATGATCAAGCTCACACTTCGCATCTGGGTACTCAAGAGCGAGACGCTCGTGTACGAGCCGAGCACGGCCCTTTGGGGATCGAGGCTTGCGAAAGGAAGTCACCGTTCAACGCTAGCCTCAGAGTCTCATGCCACCAGAAACCCCCCGCCGTGCGGCACCCCCATTGAGCAACCCTGCGGGTGAACTGATCTGGGTGAAGAATCACCTGGAGCACACCGACGCAGAGCAGGGTGCTCTCGGTCTGCAGCGTGTTCGCCTGCTACAACAGATGCGGCGGCCACTCCCACTGAACCAGAACGAACTAGCAGAGACACGGCTGATAGAACTCCGCTCCTTCGATGTTGGCACTGATGATGCGGGGTTTCTTCGGGTAAATAACCGAGCCTTTTCTTGGCATCCTGATCAAGGCGGTTGGGATGCCGAACGGCTGCATGCTCTGACGGGAGCAGCCGAGTTTGACCCCTCGATGCTGCTCATTCACGATGGCCCAACTGGCGTGATAGATGGTTTTTGCTGGACCAAGATCCACCCGGCAACCGAGGCAGACCCAGCCCTTGGAGAGATTTTCGTCATTGCCGCCGATCCAAGCACTCATGGAACTGGTCTGGGGCGCGCACTCACCGTTGGCGGTCTGAAGATGCTGAGCGAACGCGGTGTTGGCACGGGAATGCTCTACGTGGAGGCGAATAATGAAGCCGCAATTCAGCTGTACGAGCGGTTGGGCTTTCAGGTACACCATCTGGAGTCCGCATACCGCCAGGTTGAGTCTTCCCTTTAGGATTCTGGTGTGACTCCCCAAAGCTTGTATGACCTTGATCGCACTGCCTGGGACGAACTCCTTGCTCAGGAGCCAAGATTCCGAGTGGATCAGATCTGGAATGGCCTGTATCACCAGGGTAAAGAACTCAGTGAACTCACCTCGCTGCCAAAGGCGCTACGAGAGCAACTCATCACTCAACTACCAACAGCGCTGCGCTCGGTAACCGAACAGGTAAGCGACAACGGCGAGACCACAAAGTTTTTGTGGGAACTCTCGGGTGGCGCCCGCGTTGAAACCGTGTTGATGCTTTACCCCGATAGGGCCACCGTTTGCATCTCTAGCCAAGCTGGCTGCGCAATGGGATGCAGCTTCTGCGCAACTGGCCAAGCCGGTTTTGAGCGACAACTGAGTACCGGAGAGATTGTTGAACAGGTGCTGCGCGCACGTCGCGTGGCAATGGCTCAGCAGCCGCCGCGCAGGGTCTCGAATATTGTCTTCATGGGCATGGGAGAACCCATGGCCAACTTTGATAACACTTGGGCTGCAGTGCAGCGCATTCATGATGATATCGAGATCGGCGCGCGCCACATCACCGTGTCTACCGTTGGACTTATTCCTGGAATAAATCGCATGGCAGCAGAGGCCCTACCGGTCAACTTGGCAGTCTCGCTTCACGCGGCTGATGACGATCTACGCAATGAACTTGTTCCCATCAATCGCAAATACCCGCTTAAAGACTTGATGGCGGCTTGCGCCAACTATTTTGCTGCGACTCGCCGCCGCGTCAGTTTTGAATGGGCGATGATCCACGATGTCAACGACCGAATCTCTGACGCTCAAGCTTTGGCCAAGCTCGCTCAGCCATTGCGAGCACATATCAATCTGATTCCGCTGAATCCCACGCCCGGTTATGCAGTGCGAGGGTCATCAGGTAACCGGGTTCGAGCATTTCGTGAAGAACTCGAACGTCTTGGGGTCAACGTGACTGTTCGCGATACACGCGGGACCGACATCGATGCAGCTTGCGGGCAACTTCGCGCTGGCCATGAAGCAACACCTGTGAGCCGACCGCAACGGCGCAGCTAACAGCCAAGCCCGGAACTGCCAAAGGCCGATGAGCCCGAGCAGTCAGCGCACATAAACCGTGCGTGGCCCAGCTCGGACTGCATCAACGAGATGTTCGCTCGGGCTCACCTTGGAACCCGGCCACACCACAGAGCGAGTCAGCCTGCCGAGCACATCGGCAC
>JBIKPA010000161.1:0-6592 GCA_044357715.1 Microthrixaceae bacterium | reverse complement strand
CCCCGTGTTCATGGCACTCAAGAATCGCTCTCGAGGTTGCCTTGGTAAGGCCGTAATCGTCGGCGTTGACTATCAGTAGAGTCACGGGATCAGACTCAGTCGGCAGGGGTATCGGGGTGAACGCGCTGAGTTGGCGCTTTGGTGCTTCGACGCAGTTCCGCCCCAAGCGACAACATCTCGCTCAGCATTTTGAGAATCACTGCCGGAGACGACAGCGTGGACACGCCTCGAGTGCGAGGAAAGTAGTCAACACCAAACTGGATGATTTCCGCTCCCTGCGTGCGGGCTCGGGCCAACAGTTCTGCATCAATAAATGACCCCTCGCTCTTCAGCTGCACAGAGTCAACCACCCACCTCCTCGTCAGCTTGAATGCAAAGTTCACATCACGAATCCTCAACCCCAGCACGGCGTTGACCAACGTGTTGTAGAGGTAGCTATAAAAGAACCTCAGCGGACCCTCACCTTTGCGCTGTAGGCGGTATGCGGCAACAACATCAGCGGAATACAAGTCTAATAAGTGAAGGGCTTGTCGGATCTCTGCGGGATCGAAGGGAAGGTCGGCGTCGGTGTAGAGCACCAAATCTCCGCTCGCAGCAGCGAGGCCGGTGCGAATTGACCCGCCGAGTTTGCGGTTGGTCAGGTGATGGCGCACAACAATACGAGGGTCACTAGCGGCGAACTCATCAGCGAGTTCGCCACAGCCATCAGTTGATGCGTCATCAACAAAAAGAAGTTCCCAGTTACCGATCACGGCATCGGCTACAAGTGCGTCTAGTTGCTTCGACATCGCAGCGATGGTGCGCGGCAGCATCTCGAGTTCATTCCACATTGGGATGACTACCGACAGCAGCCGTTGAGAAACAGCAACCTCAGGCAGTTTTTCGATTTCCGAACCCGGATCAGGTGACATAGACACCCCGACAGTAGGAGGACCAGGCAAAGAGAGCCAGTAGAGCGGTCAAACAGCGCCTTATCGGGGCACCCCACCCGTTCTGTTGTGTCCTGCGCCTGCCACCCTAGTGGGGGTCAGGCCCGGGACAAATGGTGCTTTCGCCGGGGTTTAGGCACCCCGACTATAAAAACTCTCTCAGGAGCGCTAAGAACTAGGTAGTGACGCCACCTTCTATCGCCACCGAAACTACTAGTCCGGCTCCGCTTTCGTTCGTTGCTGCGCTAACCGACGACAGGCTGAAGCAGTTCCTTACTGCCGAGCAGAAGCGCTGGGACGCGTTCGATGCCGACCTTGGCCCCGCTCTAGGCGAACTTGATCGCTTCTGCGGCGAGGGCGGCAAGCGGGTCAGACCAGCGTTTGCCTATTGGACCTTTCTTGGAGCGGGCGGCGAACCCGACAATTCTTGGATCATTGACCTTTGCGCTGGCCTTGAGCTTCTTCATGCTTTTGCATTGCTTCACGATGATGTGATGGACGGCTCAGACATGCGCCGTCATCACCAAACGGTTCACATTGGTGCTGCAGAACAGCACCGCAACGCACACTGGCGCGGAGAGGCCCGCCGTTTCGGTGAAGGGGTCGCAATTCTGCTCGGGGACCTTGCACTTACTTACGCCGATCAGCTCATGAGCCCACTAGATTTTGACACTCGCAACATCTACAGCGAACTCAAAACCGAACTGATGGTTGGCCAGTATCTTGATTTGGTCAGTGCCGCACGTGGAGACACCGACATTGAACGCGGCCGGCGCATCGTGTTGTACAAGTCTGCGAAATATACCGTTGAGCGCCCCATGCACATGGGTGCGGCGCTAGCCGGTCAGTCATCCGAGATGACCGAACCACTCTCTCGAGTCGGTCTTCCCTTAGGTGAGGCCTTCCAACTTCGTGATGATCTACTCGGCGTCTTTGGGAGCGAACGCACCGTCGGCAAGCCGGTAGGTGACGATTTGCGTGAAGGCAAGGCCACGTTGCTGCTGACGCTTGCAACAGAGCTTGCCAATTCCGCTCAACAAGAAGAGCTAGCCAAAGTCGGCTCAGAACTCAGCACCGAGTCAGTAGCTCGGCTCTGCGAGATCATCACAGAGACCGGTGCTCGAACTCAGGTGGAACAACGTATTGAGAGCCTCACCAACGAGGCGCTTGATGCGCTTGATCAAATTCACCTCACCGATACTGCGCGAGCCGCTCTCATTGAACTAGCTGGATACGTTGGAATGAGGGATGTGTGAAGGTAGTAATTGTTGGCGCTGGCCTTGGCGGCCTGGCCGCAGCTTGCCATCTTGTAGGTAACGGCCACGACGTGACTGTGGTTGAGCGTGACCCTGCTCCCGGCGGCCGGGCAGGCCGTTGGAACTCAAATGGGTACAGCTTCGACACGGGGCCAACGGTTTTTACCATGGTGGACTTTCTCGATCGAACCTTCAATGCTGCTGGTGCCTCGCTCGAGGATCACGTCACCTTCGATCGACTCGATCCGGGGTATCGCGCCTGTTATGCAGATGGATCTGAGCTATTTGTGCGCGCTGGTAGAGAGGCGATGACTGAGGAGATTCGCTCGATATGCGGAGCGCACGACGCTGCCGCCTTCGGCCCGTTCTGCGACTGGCTCAGCGAACTCAACCGGGTTGAGGTTCCCAACTTTATTGATCGAAATTTCAATACACCTTTCGACCTTGCCTCATCGCCAAAGGCTGCAATCGACCTTCTACGACTCGGCGGGTTTGGCAAGCTTGAAGCCAAAGTCAAAACCTTCTTTGATGACGACCGCTTGCATCGGCTGTTCTCGTTCCAAGCGCTCTATGCAGGGCTCTCACCCTTTGATGCGCTCGCTCTGTACGGGGTGATTACCTACATGGACACCGTGGCTGGGGTATGGGCTCCGCAAGGAGGTATTCATGCTGTGGCCACCGGGCTTTGTGAAGCTGCGGAAAAGGCCGGTGCGCAGTTCCATTATGGAGACCCCGTGGTTCGTATCGAACGCCGGCCCGGCAGCGGAGCAGTCAGCGGTGTTCGTACCGCCGGCGGGCAGAAATTTGATGCCGATGTAGTTGTGGCAAACCCCGATGTTCCCGCGGTGTATCGCGAACTTCTTGCCTCGACCCCGCCTTGGCGTGCCCGCACCGGCACCTACTCTCCTTCTTGCTTGTTGTGGCTTGTGGGAGTCAAGGGCGAGATGCCCGAGCGTGCTGTGCACCACAACATCCACTTCAGCAAAGAGTGGACGGTTTCATTCGATGAACTTCTGAAGAAGGGCACCATGATGACCGACCCGTCGATTTTGGTGTCGGCCCCCTCGGTGACCGATCCGAGCTGTGCACCCAAGGGCGGCAACACGCTCTATGTGCTCGAGCCGGTTCCAAATCTTGACGGCAAGGTTGATTGGGCCACAGAGCGCATCCCTGCGCGAGACCGACTAGCAGCGCGAGTTGCTTCGCTGGGGTATCCAGAGGTGATTGAGTGCGAGCAACTGATTGACCCACTCGATTGGGATGCACTTGGCATGGAGCGCGGAACTCCGTTTGCAATGGCGCATAAGTTTGCTCGCACGGGCCCATTCCGAGCGCCCAATATTGACCGCAAAGTCCCCGGGCTCGTTCTTGTGGGCTCGGGCACAGTTCCAGGAGTTGGGGTTCCAATGGTGTTGGTGTCTGGACGGCTCGCTGCCGAACGCGCCGAGGCAATGGCGGGCTCCGCAGGCCGAGGCACAAGAGGTCGAGGCACGCCAAGTAAGGCTCGGTCTACGCGCAAGTGACTACCCTCGAGGCGAGTTACGCCGAATGCAAACGCCTGAACCGAAAGTCAGGCACGACGTACTACTGGGCAACCCAAGTCCTGCCCGCTGTGAAGCGTCACCATGTGCACGCCCTGTATGGCTTTTGTCGTTACGCCGATGACATCGTTGATGACATGGGGCCTGCCTCAATCGAGCAGCGCGCAGCCGCGCTAGCAGCCTTTGGTGACCGGTTCTTTGCAGACCTTGATCAGGGAGAATCAGACGACCTCGTGCTGCGAGCAGTGGTACACACAGTGAAGGCCTTCTCGATCGACCCGGAACTTTTCCACCGCTTCTTGAACTCCATGACCATGGACCTCAGCGTGGATTCGTATGCAACCTGGGATGACTTATGCGAGTACATGGACGGCTCAGCCTGCGTCATTGGCGAGATGATGCTGCCCATCTTGGAGCCTGCTTCTCCTGCAGCGATACCGCACGCCCGCGATCTGGGCCTGGCATTCCAACTCACAAATTTTTTGCGGGACGTAGGAGAGGACCTTGACCGCGGCCGGGTGTACCTTCCGCAAGAGGATCTAGAGAAGTTTGGGGCCGACCCGCACTTGCGCAGGGTTACCCCACAATGGCGCAACCTGATGCAGTTCGAGATTGCCAGAGCGAGAGAGTTGTACTTGTCGGCCGACCTTGGCGTTGCAGAACTGTACGGATCCTCGGCTCGTTCCATTCGTGCTGCACGCATTCTGTACTCAGAAATCTTGGATCACATCGAAGCCAACGAGTACGACGTGTTTTCTCAACGCGCTCGGGTACCGCTCATGCGCAAAGTAGCTGTCGCAAGTGAAATGATTTTACCGCTAGGTCAGTTGTGGCAAGCCCACGCGCCCTCGGCGCTCAGGCCGAAGCACAAAACTCATTAGGCAGCACAGCGCTAGGTAGCTCAGCGCTAGCTGGCTGTTTGTGCAGTGGCCGGAACCCGAATGGGGTCACGCTTCGTGCTTGCCGCACGCTCTCGAAGTTCTGCTGGAACCACCGGCGCCAACATGCCGTATGGCGCTGCGTTGTACAGATGATGGATCCGATGCGCCTCACGTAGCGGCTCTAAAAACGCCACGCGTTCGGGCAACACTTTCAGGCGACGATGAATGTAGAAATCATGAATCACCAAATAAGACATTCCGTAAGCAGTGATTCCAGCGCCGATCGCAATCAGGATGCTCAGCTGCGGCTGGAGCGCTCCGATCGCCATGATGGCTATGGTGGATCCAGCAAAAATCACCGGGAAAAAATCATTGGCCTCCCATCCGGTGCTGCCGGCTCGGTGATGGCTCCGATGCAAAAAGTGCCCAAACCCATGAAATACCAGCCGGTGTGTGACCGCAGTGACTGGCTCCATCACCAAGAACGCCGCTAGAGCAGCCAAGAACACATAGAGCGCATTCACTTAGGCCTCACTTTCAGTGACAGCAGCGCTGTCGGCTACCACGGGGTTCTGTTCTAGTTCTACTGATAGTTCATCCCGACGACCAAGTTGATCCCAAACCACCATGGTCAGTGTCACTAGCGCAAAGCCAAACCCAAAGTCTTCAAGGGGCGAATGAAAGAACACTCGGATACCAGAGAAAACCTCGCTGTTGTAGTTCACGATGGGCGAAGAGGCCTTGGTTAACCAGCCATCAACTAGGACTTGAAAGAACCCAACGATTGCCATGGCTATCCAGTAACTACCCGTGCGAAAGATTCCCGTGCGCGCAATGACGAGCTCGTAGAGCACTACTAGCACCATGGCGAGAAGCGTGAGCAGCGTGTACGCACCCATCATCGACCTCTCAATTTGCGAACCGTTTCAAGCGTGAGTAGCCCGCAGATTGGAATGACTAAGAAGAAGGTAAGTTCTTCAATGGGTAAGGCACCCGGCAGTTCCCAACCTGTCACAAACTCTGGGGTGTAGCTCCAATGATCCCAAGCAATAGCAAACACATCCCATACGACAAAGATGCAGACCGGAACGATCATGGTCAGCAAGAGACGTCGAGGCTGCCGATAGACCCGAGCGCCAAGGACAAGTTCCAAGGGCAAGGTTCCCAGAATGCACAGCCCCATCAAGATGAGGTATTGGTACCGGTCCACGAAGAGATTCTAGATGCCCAACAGGTGGTGGTGTTGGTCGACGATCAAGGAATCCCTACGGGCACAATGGACAAGCTGGCCGCCCACAGCGGAGTGGGAGCGCTACACAGCGCATTCTCGGTTTTCCTTTATGACACTGCCGGGCGAGTGCTTCTGCAGCGTCGAGCAGCACAAAAGCACCACTTCCGAAACAAATGGTCCAACACCTGTTGCAGCCACCCCTTGCCCGGTGAAACCGTGACCGCTGCAGCATCTCGTCGACTTCTTCAGGAGGTGGGAATTTCTGCTTCCGCCGAGGTGGTCGGCAGCTTCACGTATCGCGCACCTGACCTTGACAGCGGCCTGATAGAGGTTGAGTTTGATTACGTTCTCATCGGCGAATACGAGGGCACAGTTGCACCAAATCCGGAGGAAGTCTCTGAGGTGGAGTGGGTAAAGTACGAGGAGTTACGCGAACGAATCGCCCAAGACCCCGAGGCCTACACGCCTTGGCTGTCACTTGCGCTTGACGTAATCGATCAGCCAAGTTTGTGACTGAGCTTGGCCGCGCTAATCGGACCCCAAGCGCACCTCATTGGCGGCGCTTCGGCTGGACTCTGCCACACTGTTTTCGATGACCGAACCGGAGGAATTGTCAATGCTTTCAGCGGATCCCATTCGCCCGGTAACACAGGCAGAGGTAGAAACTTTTCACCAAGACGGTGTGGTCCTTCTGCGGGGAATTTTAGATACCGCCTGGCTCGATGCTCTGACTGGGCCTCTCGAGCAGACGATC
>JBIKPA010000017.1:0-21963 GCA_044357715.1 Microthrixaceae bacterium | reverse complement strand
TGAAGACGTGGTTGAGGTTGTCATTCTTGCCACCTGCAACCGCACCGAGGTGTATCTGATTGCAGAGCGCTTTCATGCGGCAAACAGCCAAGTCACTGAGTTCTTCGGTGACCTTACGTTTCTGCCTCCCGACACATTTACCGAAAACCTCTATGTTCATCATGACGAACAAGCCATTCAGCACTTGTTCGAGGTATCCGCCGGTTTAGATTCGGCCGTACCTGGTGAGCATGAGATTTTGGGGCAAGTTCGCATTGCTTGGGACGTTGCTCGCCAAGAGGGAACCGCTCGACGCGCAATGAACCTGTTGTTTCGCCACGCGCTAGAGGTTGGCAAGCGTGCTCGCACTGAGACTCGCATTGCACATCACGTCACCTCGGTTTCTCAGGCTGCGGTGATCATGGCTGGTGAGCGCTTCGCATCAGACCTTGACTCCGTCTCGACTTCCGCCGCAGTTGGGCCGAGTTTCTCTGCCGAGCAAGGACAACGTTGTGCAGGAACCCGTGCTGCTTCCGGACTAGCTGGCAAGCGGGCCTTGGTTTTGGGTGCCGGGCCAATGGCACGCGGGATGGCTTCGTTCCTTGCAGATGCCGATGTTGAGGAACTCGTGATTGCTAACCGTTCCGAGGATCGCGCTGAAAACCTTGCAGGTTCTTTGCTTGATACATCCGAAGTTGCGTCTATACGGGGCGTTGGCCTTGAGTCTCTTGGTGAAGAAATCGTACGAGCCGACGTGTTGTTGAGTGCGACCGGCGCACCCACCTCGCTGGTGACGACAGAGATGATGCAACAGATACTTGTCAAACGATCTTCGCCGCTGCTGATTGTTGACGTAGGAGTGCCTCGAGATATCGATCCATCAATTGGTCGACTCGCAGGAGTGGAACTGCTCGATATGCAAGACGTTTCGGCACTCACCGAGGCAAACCTTGCTGCCCGGCACGCAGAAACTTCGGCAGTGCGAGAGATTGTGGAGCAAGAGGTCGTGCGCTTTGCCGCAGTGGCCTCTGCCCGAGAGGTTGATCCACTGATCACCACGCTGCGCGAGCAGATCGAAAAGGTAAGGCAGTCAGAACTTGAACGGTTTGGTTCTCGCCTAGAGGGCTTGAGCGCCGAGCAACTCGGTGCCGTCGACGCTCTGAGTCGTGCACTCGTTGCAAAAATATTGCACTCGCCAACCGTCAGGCTCAAAGAGTCCTCAGGGTCGGCCCGCGGGGAACGCCTCGCCGAGTCGATCAGCGACTTGTTCGATCTGAGCTGACTGCGAGCTATGCCATCTGTTCAGGTGCTTCGCATCGCTACACGAGCCTCGGCTTTGGCAGTGTGGCAAGCCAACCATGTTGCAAGCTTGCTGCGCTCAGCGCATAGCGGGTTAGAGATTGAGTTGATCGCGCTCAGTACTCTTGGGGACCGCCAACTTGATGTGGCTCTGTCTGAGATCGGGGGCAAAGGAGTCTTCGCTACAGAAGTGCAAGCCGCTGTACTTGATGGGCGCGCAGACCTTGCAGTGCATTCGGCGAAAGACCTACCAGCTGTGACCGCAACCGAGTTGCGCCTAGCAGCAATACCCGTTCGTGGCGATGCCCGCGACGCACTTGTTGGTAGCACCCTGAAGGACCTTCGGGTGGGGGCAGTGGTCGCCACTGGGTCTGCTCGACGCCGGGTCTTACTTTCAGAGCTTCGCCCTGACCTTCAGTTCGCCGAACTTCGCGGCAACATGGCAACCCGATTAGAGAAGGCAGCGCAGTTTGATGCAATTGTGGTGGCTGCGGTTGCCTTAGAGCGGCTGGGCCTAGAACGCCATTTGAGTGAACTGTTCGAACCAAGTGCCTTTGTGCCACAAGTGGGCCAAGGAGCGTTAGCAATTGAGTGCCGCGCCGAAGATGCCCAAACCGCTGAGGCGCTCCTCGCTATTGAGCATGCTCCTAGTCGGAGGTGTGTCGAGGCTGAGCGGGCGTTCCTAGCCGAACTAGGGGGAGATTGCAGTTTGCCGGCGGGTGCTCATGCTGTGATTCACCTCGATGATCAGATCACGCTGAGCGCAGTGCTTGCCAATGAAGTTGGGGGACAAGTGCTACACGAGTCCGCAGTTGGAACGAACCCAGATCTATTGGGCAGCTCTCTCGCAGCATCGCTGCGTCAACAACTCAACTCACTTCATGACGGCCAATGACTGTTTACCTCGTGGGTGCCGGACCAGGAGACCCTGGCTTGCTAACGGTGCGGGCGGCAGAATTGCTAGCGGTTGCTGATGTGGTGATCTACGACCGGCTCTCGGCCCACGGCTTATTGGACCTCGCGCCGATGACTGCCGAGCGCATTGCAGTGGGCAAGATTCCGCGTGGGCCCTCGGTGCCCCAAGAAGAGATCAACGCGTTGCTAGTAGAGCGCGGTAGCGCTGGGTTGAATGTGGTGCGACTCAAAGGTGGCGATCCTTTTGTATTCGCTCGTGGTGCAGAAGAGGCGCAAGCCTTGGCCGATGCAGGGATCCCCTATGAGGTTGTTCCTGGAATCACCTCTGCGATTGCGGCACCTGCGTATGCGGGGATCCCCGTCACGCTCAGGTACTCCTCTACAAGTTTCACTGTGGTGACTGGTCACGAGGATCCATCAAAGTCTCAGGCCGGGGTGAACTGGGAGGCCATTGCGCAGGTGGGTGGAACCATCGTGATCCTGATGGGCGTATCTCATCTTGAGCAGATTTCACAGCGACTGATTGCGGGCGGCCTAGCACCAGAGACGCCAGCGGCCGCAGTGCGATGGGGAACGCGCTCAGACCAACGCGTGACCCGTTCAACTCTTTCGGACTTACATCATCAGCCTCTCCAGGCCCCGTGCACCATCGTGGTAGGCGAGGTCGCTGCACAAGATCTGAACTGGTTTAGTAGCCGACCGTTGTTTGGCCAGCAGGTGGTTGTTACCCGGTCAGCGGAACAGGCCGGAGAACTCAGCAGACAGCTTCGCGCTGCAGGTGCCGAGGTGATAGAAGTTCCCACGATACAGATTCAAGACCCCGAGGACGACGGTCTTGCTCTTCGTGATGCGGTTAGCAGGGTGAGCGAGTTCGACTGGGTGATTCTGACCTCGGCGAATGCTGCGCGCAGATTCGTTGCAGAACTGCGTGACGGCAGAGACCTTGCCGGAGTCCGACTTGCAGCGATCGGGCCGGGAACTGCATCTGTGCTCGCTGAGTATCACCTGCAAGTTGATCTCATGCCCGAGGAGTTTGTGGCCGAGTCACTCCTAAAAATCTTCCCGTACCCCAATGGGCCCGTCAATGCAGACCCAACTGTCACGGGTGGGTCCGTCCTCATCCCGCGAGCCGAGGTTGCAAGAGAGCTGCTGCCGACTCAACTCAGAGAGCGCGGGTGGAATGTTGAGGTAGTGACGTCCTACCGAACAGTGCCAGCGCCTCTCTCTGAAGAGATGCGGGATCGTGTTTCGCAGGCTCAGATCATTACCTTCGCCTCGGCCTCTGCAGTGCATAATTTTGTAGCTGCGTTCAACAGCGAGCAGATCCCCCCTGCAGTTATTGCAATCGGACCTCTCACTGCGCAGGCTGTGCGTGACGCTGGATTAGAACTCACAGCACAAGCAGCCCAACACAGCATCAGCGGCCTCGTCAGAGCAGTCTGCGAGTTTGCAGCACAAAGTCCAAAGTAACTTCAGCGCTTTGAGGGCGCAATTCATCTAGCAGACCCCCTGTCGTAGGATTGAGCCGTGGCCTTTCCTGAACATCGACTTCGCCGACTGCGACGTACCCCTGCCCTCCGCCGCCTTGTGGCCGAAACCCGTTTGGGGGTGGACGACCTTGTAGCGCCGCTCTTTGTGCGTGAGGGCCTCGATAATGCCGTGCCGATCGCTTCACTGCCCGGTGTGGTTCAACACAGCCGAGCTTCGCTGCGCACAGAGGTAGCTGAACTCATCTCGCTGGGTATCAACGCAGTCATTCTGTTTGGTATCCCCGAATCCAAAGATGCACAGGGAACGGGTGCCTCGGATACAGATGGCATTATGCAAATTGTTCTTCGAGAGTTGCGCGATGAGTTTGGCGATCAGATCGTGCTGATGGCGGACCTGTGTTTGGACGAGTACACCGATCACGGGCATTGCGGTCTGCTCACCCCTGAGGGGTCGGTAGATAACGACGCAACGCTGCAGCGCTATCGCGAGGTGGCAGTAGCTCAGGCTCAGGCAGGTGTCGATATTTGTGCACCTTCAGGAATGATGGATGGCCAAGTCATGGCTATTCGCAATGCGCTTGATGCGAACGGGTCTGAGCAGGTTTCGATTCTTGCCTACTCGGCCAAATACGCCTCGGGTTTGTATGGTCCGTTTCGCGATGCCGTTGATGTAGAGATTGCAGATGGCGGAGACCGCAAGGGGTATCAGCAGGACTTCCATAATCTTCGAGAATCCCTTGAAGAAATTCGCGCCGATATCGATGAGGGCGCAGACATGGTTATGGTGAAGCCAGCGCTGACATATTTAGACGTGTTGGCCCGCGCAAGATTCGAGTTTGATGTTCCGCTAGCCGCCTATCACGTGTCTGGCGAGTACGCGATGGTCCATGCCGCTGCAGAGCGCGGTTGGATTGACGGAGACCTAGTGGCGCTCGAGCAGATCACCGCCATAAAGCGGGCCGGCGCAGACTTTATTCTGACCTACTTTGCTCGATCCCTTGCAGAGAGCTTCCAGTGAGCACACCCATTTCGCAGCCACAGCCCGCAGCAGCATTTACGAACACCGGACTCTTCCAGCGTGGCTTAAAGAGGATTCCCGGGGGAGTGAACTCGCCTGTTCGGGCATTTCGCTCGGTGGGTGGCACCCCATACTTTGTAGCTCAGGGTCAAGGTGCCTATGTCACCGATGTTGAGGGCAATGAGTTCATTGATTATGTGCAGAGTTACGGGGCCTCAATTCTTGGCCACGCAAACCCCATTGTGGTTGCTGCGATTCAGCGTGCTGCTGCACTCGGCACCACCTTTGGCGCCCCAACTCCAGGCGAAATTCTGCTGGCCGAAGAACTCTGTGAGCGAGTTCCGGGTATGGAACAAGTCCGATTGGTGAGTTCCGGCACTGAAGCCACAATGTCTGCGGTGCGATTGGCCCGAGGTGTCACTGGCCGAAACAAGATTCTTAAGTTTGAGGGTAACTATCACGGCCACTCAGATGCTCTTCTTGCTGCTGCCGGGTCTGGGGTGGCAGAGGGTGCTCTTGATGAAGGTGGCACCGCAGATTCTGCTGGTGTTCCTCCGGCGGCTGTTGCGGACACCATTGTGGTGCCATACAACGTTGTGCCCGTGCTCGATACGTCAATTGCGGTGGTCATCGTCGAGGCGATTTCAGCAAATATGGGACTCGTTCTACCCCAACCTGGCTTCTTGCAGGGCCTGCGCGACGAGTGTGACCGTGTAGGGGCACTGCTGTTATTTGATGAGGTCATTACTGGGTTCCGCGTTGCAGTTGGTGGTGCCACGCAGTGGTCTGGAGTCACTCCCGATATCTGGTGTTTCGGCAAGATTATTGGTGGCGGTTTGCCTGTGGGAGCCTTCGGTTCCTCGGCTTCGGTGATGTCTGAACTCGCTCCTCTCGGACCGGTGTATCAAGCCGGTACTTTGTCTGGTAACCCGCTCGCAACCGCTGCGGGCCTTGCAGTGCTTCAGCAACTAGATGCAGATGCTTACCAGCAACTCTCTGACTCGGCCGAACAGTTGGCCATGGGTTTGCGCTCAGCATTTGCCGCAGCGGGGGTAGAGGCCGTTGTTCCCAAGGTGGGTCCATTGCTCGGGCTGTTCTTCGGCAACAGCGAGGTGTTCGGAGGTTCCCAACCACGTGATTTTTCAGCGGCAGCGGCATCGGTTGCGCTTGGGCAGTATCCGGCTTTCTTTCAAGCAATGTTGGCTCGAGGTATTGCTCTTGCTCCAGGGCCGTACGAGGTGATTTTTCCCTCGCTCGCTCACAGCGAAAATGACCTCCGGATCACGATCGAGGCTGCGCACGAAGCCGCTCAAGTCGTGGCCAGTTTAGAAACCCAAGTAACCGGGTAAGAAAGCACCGACTCAGAAACCGCTATGTGTCAGCAGGCTGAGCGTTCTACCCTGAGTAGGTGACTCAGCAGTCCGCACATCAGCAGCAAGATCAGGCGAGCCATATGTTTGACAGAACCGCCGCCGAACGAGTCATGCATCGCGCCGTTCGACTCGCAGCCGATCAGGCGCCCGAGGACTCAGTCGATGGAATTTCTGAACAGGCCCTGATCGAGGCCGCTGCAGAACTTGGGGTAGATATCTCGGTAGTTCAACAAGCTGCAGTCGAAGAACGCCTCGGACTGCTCGTTCATAAGGCTCAACGCGGGGATTCCTTGGTCGGTCCGGCAGTGGTTACGGTGAGTCGGATTGTGCCCGGGCATCCTGAAGAGGTGCTGGACACTGTGGATTCTTGGCTCCGGAGATCTGGTTCCCTTCGCCGACAGCGCAGTGACGCGCTCTCTGCGAAATATTCCCAGCGGACCGATCTTGCAGCTTCCGCTGAGCGCACCGCTCGCTCCCTGATGGGTACCGAGGAGTTGGGCCGATTGACGCAGTTAAGCGTCTCCGCAACTGCTGCTGCTCAGTTGAATGCTGCAGACGGCCCGAGCACGCTAGTTGCGCTCTCTACAGATTTAAGCGCTGAGCGATCCATGATGGTTGCCACCGCCGCGGGAACTGCGATTCTGGGCTCGGCATTTGCCATCTGTGGAGTGGTAGCTGCTGTGGCGAGCGCCATCGGCGGGAGCGGCGCTGAGATAGCTACTGGGGTTGGTTTGGCCGTGCTGTCATTGTTTGGGATTCCTGTTTCCTGTGCGCTCGGTTATGGGATTCTTCGGCTTCGTGGCCGAGGAATCTCAAATACTGAGGATTCGCTGCATGGGATCTTGGACCGAGTCGCCACCGGAACGTTGCCAAGCTCGAAGTTCAGTCATCTGGCCGACCGACTCTTCCGGACCATGAGGGATTTGCGTCCACCGAGACCTGGTCCCCCGGTGTAAATAGCGGCCCGAAATTTTGGGTTCGCTGTCAGTTATCGAACAGTCACACGGGTAGCCTGCAACGGTGATTACCGCTGGATTTGACCCACAAGACCTTGAACAAGACTGGACTGCAGCCATGCAAAAGCTCGCTGCCGATCGGGTAGTTGAACGGCTCTGGGATGGTGACCACACGGTGATTCAACCTGACCCCACAGAGGTTGAAAACCGGCTTGGATGGTTACATGTTATTGATGACAGCCTGAGGCAATGGCCTCGCTGGGTACTCACAGCAGATGAGATCGCAGAGGGTGGGAGTCATGCGGCACAAGGTGAGTTTGATCATGTGCTCATCCTTGGTATGGGTGGGTCGAGCCTCTTCCCCGAGGTGTTGGCGCGCACTTTTGCTCCCGGAGAGGGGTTTCCCGAACTGATTGTGCTCGACTCCACCGACCCCGCAGCAGTATTGCGAGTTGCAGAGCAATGTGACCCTGATCGCACCATAGTGGTGGCGGCGTCAAAATCGGGAAGCACTATCGAGACACGCTCACATTTGGCGTATTTCTGGAACCGCCTTCCAATCGGATCACATTTTGTGGCGATCACAGACCCAGGGTCAGACCTTGAAGCTCTTGCCGCTACCCGCGATTTTCGATACATCGCACACGGTGTTGCTCAAATTGGCGGCCGCTTCTCTGCGCTCTCTGCTTTTGGCATGCTGCCCGGTGCACTCATGGGCTTGGATGCAGATGACCTCCTGTGCACAGCCGAAGAGGCAGCAGAGATGCTCGGTCGCGACGTACCCGTTGAAGACCATCTGGGCTGTCAGCTGGGTGCGCTGATAGCAGTTGCTGCTCAGCATGGTAGGGACAAGCTGACGTTCTTGATTGAAGAACCACTCGCAGCCTTCGGCGCTTGGGTAGAGCAACTGATTGCCGAGTCAACTGGCAAGCACGGGGTGGGGATACTGCCGGTAGTAGGGGAGCCTGCTGATTCGCCCGATGCTGAACACCGGCTCTATGTGGTGATAGGCGATGTCGACCTGAGTGGTTTTGGTGAAGATGGCCTGCCGGGTCCCTCCGTGCGTCTTGGTGTTGAAGAGCCCCAAGACATGGGCGCCCAGGTATTTCTCTGGGAATTTGCTACTGCCATTGCGGGAGTTGTTTTGGGGATCAATCCTTTTGATCAGCCAGATGTTGAGTCTGCCAAGCTCGCAGCACGCGCAATCCTCGCTGACCGGGGTGAGCCACCAGCAGAAACACCGCTTCACGATGCCCTCGCGCAGCTTTGCTCAGGTGACGCACTTGTGATCGGCGCCTTTGTTGACCCGGCGCTCGAGCCTCAGCTGCAGGCGGCACGCTTAGCACTCGGCCGCAGCGCTGGGGTTGCAACCACTCTTGGAATTGGCCCTAGGTTCTTGCATTCAACTGGGCAACTCCATAAAGGCGGACCCGACCGTATGGTGTTTTTGCAGGTGGTGAGCAAAGACGAAGCAGAGATTGCAATACCCGGCGAAAGCTTTGGTTTCGGTGAACTTAAACAAGCACAAGCCGATGGTGATCTTGCTGCTCTGCGGGCTTCGGGCAAGCGGGCATTTCGGGTTCCGCTTGCACAACTTTTAGAGGCCGGCGAGTAGTCCAACTGCGTTCGTCAGTTTGGCGTAATCACCACGCGGGCTCGAATGAGATCTGGGCCTTCGCCCACAAGTTCGACTGCCCGGTTGACACTGCCGAACTTTCCTTGTGAGCTGCTGAGGGTAGAACCCTCCTCGGGGTTTACTTTCCATAGCGGCGAGCTATGGAGCACGATTCGTTTGTTGGCAACTGGCGCAGGCAGACCCGAATCAGCCAAGAAGGTTGCGGCCGAGGTGGTGGGAATGACAAAAGTCAGATCAAGCTGACGGTTTGTATCGCGGCGTGATGTGAGGAATTCGGTCATGTCTGTTGGGAAGTTCAATCCGGCTAGCTCACTCAGAGCAGTAACGGAAAGGTCGTCAAGGGGCAACGTGTTGGGACTCATGGTCGTGGAACTGCTGGCCTGTTGAGGACTCTCCTGAGCAGAACCGCCTTGCCCCGACTGTGAAGTGGGCGCAGGTTTTTTCTCGATCACGATGAGTCCAATGCCCAGCAGGATCGCAGCACAGAAGAAGATTGCAATCAGACCGTTTGCCCTACTCCAACGTGGATTGAGCTTGCTCACGCGGCGGGCGCCGGAGGATCTGCTTCCCAGTCATCAAGCACGGCTGTGAACTCGGCAACTTTGTCTGCCGGCAGAAGTGCCGAGAGTGCCTCTTCGAAGCCGTCGCGCCACATCTCAACGCTGAATTCTTCGTCATTGAGTGCCGAGCGCTCGTGAAGAGTTGCATCCATGATCTCTTCGGCAGTGAGTGAGTCAATCCATCCAGGCATGCCACCACCAATAGGAAGCACAACATCGGCATCACCGTAAGTCTCGAGCCCAGCTTCTTTATAGCCAGCGGACCCAAGGGCAATCCACGTTATTTGGTTTGCTGGAACTGTGAACACCTTTGTTGCTCCAGTCGGACCAACGAGTGCGGGGTTGTTTCCGTTGCCTGCTCCAGCAGCGCCATGGCAGCCAGAACAACCTTTGTTGTTATAGACCTCGGCTCCAGCTTCGTATGCACCGAGTTCGGTGGGCGTTGGCGTATCGAGTGTGAGCATGTAGACCGCCGCCCAGATGGGCAACAACCCAAGTACAGGGATTGCCCAAAAGGGGATCTTCTGTCGGCTCTGAGCAGCAGCTACCCATGGTGCTACTGGGTCTGGAACGGCAGGCGTGTTGTCGACAATGGCCGGAGACGGCGCCGCTGCTGATGCGGCAGCGCTCGAGGCTGCAGGCACAACGGCCTCGGAACCGGAGCTCGCGGTGCTGCTGTCGCTTGATGCTGCAGCATCGCCGCTAGCACCGCCCATTGCTGCACGGCGTTCTCGGCTTCTAGCTAAGAGATGTTCTGGTACTTCGGTCAACCCTGCCTCCGCGGCGCTCGGCTGTTGATGATCTTGAGTTCAGGTGTTAACTCCCACACTACGCACGAAGCGTTGGTGTCGACCAAGCCGGAACCTAGATACCTGCTTGGACAGGAATGAATATATCGCGAACTTGACGACTGAACGAACACGCAGAAATCGGTCTGACTGAACGAAAGTCCTAGCTCAATGTGTCAACGAGTAACTTCCCGTGGTAAACCAACAAGTGTTAGCTGTCAGTGTGTTTCTTTCGGCCGACCTATGCGATCTAGACTTGTGATGTCTTTCACAAAGCGCTTGTCCTGACACCTCAGTGACCTGCGTCAGTGCGAGACTCAAGAACAGTTACGAAAAATCTGAATTCATGAACCCTTTACACCTGCAGAACTCTTTCCAATCTTGTGGCGAACTCGCAACCGAGTCCGACTCCACACAAAGTTCTTCTACACAGACAGGAGCTTGTTTGTGGTTGCATTCCTGATGTCGATACTGATCACCATTGCGATGGTCGCCCCGATCTTCCCCTATGCCAAGAAGCGTCCGGTTGGAACACCGCTGACTTGGGGTGAAGCCATGCTCGGTGGCACCTACATTTTCTTCATCATCTTTTGGATCTACGGAGTTGTGCCCCATCAGTGGTTGACTCTCGCTGATGCCGAACTCGGCTGGCGTCCAGACCTGATTTGGTTTGGCCCTGGTGGTGCGGCCACTCTGCCATTCGTTGGCTGGACGATTGAAACCCCGTGGTTCCCAATCATGATCAACGCACGCGCTGTTCGAGACATCGTTGCTGTGCTGCTCTATGTGGGCTTCCTTGGTGGACAGATGTGGATCTGGGCTTGGTGGCAAAACCGTGGCAAGCGCGCAGATCAGACCAAAGCAATCGAGCCGGTATCAACCTACGGTCGTCCACTAGTGAAACAGGCTTAGGGGATCTCAGACCATGGCAACTACTGATGCGAATCCACCACTGCCAGAATTCCGCGACGATTACGTCCTGCAAGAGGTCGATGCCGATTATCTTGCGCGTGCAGTCAAGCCAAAGCAGTTCATCCATATTGATCAGTCGGAATGCATTCAGTGCGAAGGCTGCGTGGATATCTGCCCATGGAAGTGCATCCACATGGTCAGCCCTTCGAGCATCGAAGAAGCAATTGGCGTTGACCTTCCAGGTACCGACCCAACTGACAATGTCTTGTTTTTGATCGATGATGATGTCTGCACACGTTGCGCACTCTGCGTGGACCGTTGCCCTACCGGAGTCATTATTCTGGGCAAAATCGGCGATCCATCGGCTGCCGGGGACCCGCATCAGCGAACAAATACCCACGGATATGGCTACGGAATGCGTTTGGCCTAGGCCAAACACATCGAATACGCAGGAGAACACAATCACATGACGAACAAAGCACATGACGAATAAAGTGGCGAAGGAGCAGTAGTGGCAAAGACAATGCAGGGCTCCCGTGGTGAGCGAGCCCAAGAAAAAATGAGCGAAGTCTGGGAGAAGACCCAAGAGTCACAAGCTTGGGGCTCGATCTTCAGGCCCGGCTCCATCTTCCGCAAGGGCTACTCCGATAGCCCAAGGAACCGTTCGTATGTGATCATGAACAGCGTCTTGTATCACCTGCACCCGGTAAAGGTGAAGCGCCACGCAGTCAAGGTGAGTTACACGCTCTGCCTTGGCGGACTGAGTTTTTTCTTGTTCATCATTCTCACGGTTACGGGCATCTTTTTGATGTTCTTCTATCGCCCAACTGCGGCTCAGGCTTGGGACGATATTTATGCCCTTCAGACCTCAGTGACCTTTGGGTTGCTAGTTCGAAATATGCATAGATGGGGCGCCCACCTGATGGTGATTGCCGTGTTCTTGCATATGGCTCGAGTCTTTTATCACGGTGCTTACAAAGCCCCCCGCGAGTTCAACTGGGTAATTGGGGTGATCCTGCTGACCCTTACCCTGCTGCTTTCTTTCACCGGCTACCTTTTGCCTTGGGACCAACTAGCGCTCTGGGCGGTAACTGTGGGTACCAACATGATTGGTTATACGCCAGTGTTTGGCGACCAGGTTCGTTTCGTGCTTCTAGGTGGAGCAGAAATTGGGACCAATACGCTCCTTCGTTGGTACGTGTTGCATGTTCTGTTCTTCCCGTTCATTACTGTCATCTTTATGGCTATCCATTTCTGGAGAGTCCGCAAAGACGGCGGCATCTCGGGTCCGCTCTAATTTCTTCATGACCGAGTCTGCAATGACTGAGTTCTTCCACAGTGTCCACGTCCTATCGACCGTCTCCGGGATCCACGGAGTAGTAGCAAGTGAGCAAGCATGACCGAGGTACCAGAACACCTTCTTAAGCGGGCACAAGCCGCAAAAGAGAAAGCCGCTGCAAAGGCCGCAGAGTCGGCACCAGCAGAAGCGTCCGCGCCTGCAGAGTCAGCCGAGGCACCCGCCGAAGCTGCAGCTTCTGACAGCCGGATCCCGGCACATCTGTTGGCCCGTTCCCAGGCTGCAAAGACGAAGAAGGCAGGAACGGCCGAGGCCGATGCACCAGCAGTTGGCGGTGGCACTGCCACTGCAGTGGCGACTGCACCTGTTGGCGGAGCAGTAGTTGCTGCAGGTGGGGGACCCCCACTAGCTGCTGGACCTGGCGGTCACACCCAGCGTCTACTCACCGTGGTCAAGTCGGGCTCGATCCAAGATGTCAAAGCAAAGCCTCAGGACAAGGTCCATGTTTGGCCGCATCTGCTCGTAGTGGAGTTTGTTGCAGCACTTGTCTGCACTGCTTTCTTGTTTATTTTCTCTTGGGTCGTTAACGCACCCCTGTTGGAGTTGGCGAATTTCAATCAAACTCCAAACCCATCTAAGGCACCTTGGTATTTCTTGGGCCTGCAGGAACTTCTAACAATGTTCCATCCCATGGTTGCTGGAGTGACAATCCCCGGAATGGGAATCTTCTTGTTGATCCTTGCCCCCTACATGGACAAGAACCCTTCGAAGCGCCCCGAAGATCGCAAATTTGCGATCGCTTTGATGACAGTGCACCTGATGTTCTGGGGAGTACTCGTCACCATCGGGTCGTTCTTCCGTGGTCCTGGATTCCTCTTTACGCTGCCTTGGACCGGCGGCGTCTTCTTCGAACTGTGAGGTCATTTTAATCATGAGTGCATTTATCATCATCGCCATTTTGTTGATCGTCTTGTTTGCAGCCATTTCACTTGTGGGTGCTTCGAAACGTCGCGACAATTCGGATGCGGTCGGAAGCCTCTCTGGCGAGACCGTGAAGAAAGACCGTTTTGCACGTAAGGCAGCCGTTGGTGAGTCTGAAACGACACCGTCAGCAGCAGCAACCGGAAAGCAAGTTGAGCGAGCAGCAGTTCTTGCACGCACAAGTACTGATGTTGCACCCGTTTCTACGAAGGCTCCTGTTGCGTGGACTCCTCCAGACCCAGAGGCCTACGGAGTAACCCGGCGACAGTTCCTGAACAGGTCAATCTTTGCTCTCTTCGGTTTAAGCATCTCTGTGTTTGGTGTGGCGATTGTCGGATTCCTCTGGCCATCCGGTTCAAGCGGTTTCGGCTCAAAGATCAGAGTCGGCAAGGTTTCTGATGTGATCGCAGACATTGAACGAAATGACGGATTTCTGTATAAGCCAGAGGGGCGTATGTGGGTGACCCAGTACCCATCCGCTGCGCTAGCTAAGGCCAAGACTGTCTACTCCGCACCTGAACTCACTGGTATGGAGGCCGGTCTTGTTGCGCTCTATCAGAAGTGCCCGCACCTTGGGTGTCGAGTGCCAGACTGCAAGAGTTCACAGTGGTTTGAGTGCCCTTGTCACGGTTCGCAGTACAACCAAGTAGGCGAGAAGAAGGGCGGCCCTGCTCCTCGAGGGATGGACCGTTTTGCGATGGAAGTGAGCGGCGGGGTGTTCATCGTCAACACCGGTCAAGTGATTCAAGGTCCGCCAATCGGTACGAACACCACTGGCCAAGAGGCCGAAGGCCCCCACTGTGTCGGTGGAGCAAAAGCGCACTAGGCAAATCGGCTATCTTCGCCGTCGCAGATACATCAGTCCGTGTTTGGAATAGCCCAAGCACCTGAGGGAACAAACGAGTACGTAGATGATCGTCGCAGCAACAACACAACGAGTAGTCGGTTTCATCATTCTTGCCGTGGTAGTGGTCGGAGTGATTGTTTGGCTGTTCGCAAATATGCGTGCTTCTCGGGCCGAGTTGGGCTCAGAAATTGAGCTTGCTGCAAACCGGAAGCCCTACTACGACGATGAAGAATTAGAGGGAAAAAAGCTCAATTTGGCGCTGTTCTCCGCTGCAGGGCTGCTGGCATTGATTGGCGTTGCCCTGCCGCTGTACTGGCTAGCCGAGCCTGGTCGCCAAGAAGGCGCAGTAGAGGTGTTTCAAGAGACGTTCGTAGCTCGGGGCTTGGAACTTTATGAGGTAGGTGCGCAGTGCGTGGCATGTCATGGCGGCGAGGGCAGCGGCGGCGTTGCCACGTTCATCATCAATGACCAAAACGGTCAGTTCGTCAACCAGGTTTCTTGGGTGGCACCGGCACTGAACAATGTCTTGTATCGCTACTCCGAGGAGGGCGTGCGTTACGTATTGAACTACGGCAGGCCTGGGTCGCCAATGGCGGCTTGGGGAGGCCCGGGTGGTGGCCCGCTTACCACTCAGCAGGTCGATAACCTCATTGACTATCTCTGGTCAGTACAAAAAGACCCGGTAGCAGTAGCAGCCACAATTGATGACTTCGTCAAGGGCCTTGATGAAGGCTTGTATACCCGCATGATGGAGGTCCGAAAGTCCAATCGTGGCGATGGCGAGCCGGTCGACGCGAACCGGCTATCACGTGCTGATGAACTCGCCCTTGGTGAGATCATCTTCAACAACCAAGAGATTGCAGCAGGATCGTATTCCTGTGCACGATGCCATGTGGCCGGGGCTAGCTACGGCCAGGCTTGGCAACCTTTTGCTCGCCTACAGAAGGGCGCTTTCGGGCCCAACTTAGAAGGCATACAAGATGCTGCAACTGAGCAGCAGCACTTTGACTTGATTTGGAATGGGATGAAGCCCGGTGCTGGCTACTTCTCTCGCAAGCAGGGTAATCCGCAGATGCCGGCATTTGGTGCAAATCCCAATACGGGCCAGGCAGATCTGGGAATCCCCGATAAGGGTGAATTCGGCTTACTCAAGGCCGAGCAAGTCTGGGCGGTTATTACCTACGAACGAAACTTGTCCAACGATTCCACCGTGAAATCCCCAGTAGCAGGAACTGAAAACTCCCCGACCTTCGCCGGTCAGCAGTAAGGACTCTGGAGCTAAATATGTCATCAAGTACGGGGTATCTTTTTGCGGCTATTGCCTTTGATCCAGCCATTCGTGGCGTGCTCGTGGTCATGGTCTCTGTTGGGGTGCTCGTTGGGTCGGTGTACCTCCTCAATGCAACGAACACTGGAATCCGAACGGGGTTCCTTATCACCATGGCCGCTCTCACCGGCTGGTGTTTTTCTCTTGGCATCTTCTGGACGATCTACGGAATCGGAATGGTTGGCCTTTCGCCAACATGGACCGCAAGAGAGATCAACTTCGATCGAAACGCTGCAACTGTTACAGAAAATGTAGAAAAGCTGCCGAATACAGATCCCTCTGCCGGAGAGGTGAAGTCCGCTCAAGAACTCCTGGCCAACTTTGAAGAGAGCAACCCCGAGGTTCGTGAACAAATTGAGTCAACTGAGGGTGAAGGTTTTACGCCTAGGTCACTCACCCAAGTAGTTACTTTGGTTCCAGAACTCAAGACTGAACTTGACACTCAACTCGGTGGTTGGCGGATTCTGGCAGAGTCGGATTCCCGAAGAGGTGAGGCGATTGCATCCTCGGATGCAGCCATTGCGGCGGCGCAGGTTTTTGGCACCGATACAACTGCATCTGACTACACCGTCAAAGACGTGTTTTTCTTTGGTGGGAAAAGGGCTGCCGAACCTGAAACTGTCAAGGGCGAGCGCTCGCTCATTCAGCAGGTAGTTCACCGAGTTGAGACCACACTGCAGATTAAGAACCCGCCCTTGTTAGCGGCGATCACGATCCAAAAAAATGGCGAGGTCGTCGTTGCACCGGGCGAGGCTCCGCCACCTGCCGAGATTGATACCACTGCCACCACGATCACCGTGATTCTTGAGCGCAATCTGGGCAACAAGAGAGTCATTCCCGCACTGTTTGCGCTCTTTAGTGGAATCCTCTTCTTCGTGTTTTGTTGGATGCTGCACACTCGTGACAAGAAAGCCGCCGAGATGCGTGCTGCTTGGGACGGAAAGGCCAGCTGACATGGCGCAGTACCTGCCGCTAATTGCGCTGCTTCTTCTCACTGCAGGTTTTGGGGCGATCAGTTTGCTGACGTCAAAGATTCTGATGCCAGCGCGTCCTACTGCTGCGAAGGTGATGGCATATGAGTGCGGCATCGTCGATGTGGAAGAACCGCCTGAACGGTTTCCGGTTCGCTTCTATCTGATTGCCATGATCTTTATTGTCTTCGATATCGAAATCATCTTTTTCTACCCGTTCACCATGGTGTATCAAGAGTTAGGCGGATACGGCCTTGCGGTAATTCTGATCTTCTCTGCTGCGGTGTTTGAGTCGTTCTTGTACCTGATTAGCAATGGTGCTTTGGATTGGGGGCCAGTGAAACACCTGCGCCGATCCAACTTGTTGCTTTCGAGCAATCGAACCACCGAAACCACCATTCGTCGCGTGGGCCTAGAGGGCCGTGAATCAGAACAGCAGCAGTCCGGTGATGCAGTGCGTGAGGTGGCCTGATGGGAATCGTTGCCGATGTTCAAGCCGATGGCTTAGCTGGTCTAGAGCACAACTTCCTTACGGGAAGGGTCGAGGACCTGATTCGTTGGGCTCGTTCGCATAGTTCTTGGCCTGCGACCTTTGGTTTGGCCTGTTGTGCCATTGAGATGATGGCTACTGGTGGACCACATTATGACCTCGCAAGATTTGGCATGGAAGTATTCCGTGCTTCCCCTCGGCAAGCAGACATCATGATTGTTGCCGGGCGTGTCTCTCAGAAAATGGCTCCCGTTCTTCGACAGATTTATGACCAGATGATGGAACCCAAATGGGTGATCTCTATGGGAGTGTGCGCATCTTCTGGTGGCATGTTTAATAACTACGCCCTAGTTCAAGGCGTAGACACGATCGTTCCAGTAGATGTCTATGCCCCTGGTTGTCCGCCCGGCCCAGAGACCTTGCTGCAGGCAATCGTGACTCTGCATGAACTGATCGAGACCGGCGAAATTATGCGTCGCCGTGAAGTCACCGGCGCTGGAGCAGGCTTGCATCTTGATGAACTGCAACTGCCAACCTCGTCGTCGTTGACTATCGGAACACGGTGATGTCAGATGTCGAGACCCCATCCATTCAAGAAGCCGAGCTAGACGAGGAGTCTGCAGAGGAGGTTCCCGAAGAGGAACTCGATCAGCCTGACCTTTTGCACGGTGTGCCGGTAAGTCACTCACGTGACCAAGTGGTGCTTCACCCTTCTCGAGATGAGTACGTGGCTCTAGTCGGTTCGCTGCGCGAGCTTGGCTATTGGATGTGTGTAGATCTCTGTGGGGTCGACTATCTGAGTTATGGCCCCAAGCGGAATCTGCCTGCGGGCGTTGCCCCAGAGCGGTTTGAGGTTGTGGTGGGATTGCTCAATCACAGCGATCGCACCCGGATCAGGTTGCGGGTGCAGATTCCAGAATCCGACCCTCAGCTCGGTACCTTGTTTCATCTCCACCCATCGGTAGAGAATCCCGAGCGTGAAGTGTTTGACATGTTCGGTATTAGCTTTGATGGTCACCCCGATATGACTCGCATTTTGATGCCAGACGAATGGGTTGGCCACCCTCTTCGCAAAGATTATGAACTTGGCAGAATCCCAGTTCAGTTCAAAGGTGCTTCGACAGCGCGATGACTACCACTGATCTGACAACGCTGAACTCTGCACTTGCTCGTCTTACTTCTGATGAATCAGTCTTGCGCCTCTCCGAGACTGAAGCGGAGCAGAAGTCTGGTTACCAAGCTCCCACCGAAGAAGGCCTCGGCGAGCGGATGATTATGAACATGGGCCCGCAGCACCCGTCGACTCATGGTGTGCTTCGACTCGTGTTAGAGATGGATGGCGAGACCATCACGCGATCCAAACCGGTGATTGGCTACTTGCACACCGGCATGGAAAAGACGGGTGAAGAACTCACCTATCTGCAAGGCGCAACCAACGTCACCCGCATGGATTACGCGGCACCGCTCTTCAACGAGCTTGTGTTCTCTCTTGCAGTAGAAGAGTTACTCGGAATCGAAGTCCCCGATCGCGGCCAGTGGATTCGCATGCTCATGTCGGAACTCAACCGAATGAGTTCGCACCTGTTGTTTATGGCAACCAATGGGATGGACCTTGGCGCCGTGGGCATGATGTTGTACGGGTGGCGTGAACGAGAAGAGGTGCTTCGTTTCTTCGAGGCAGTGACTGGTTTGCGTATGAACCATAACTACATCCGACCCGGGGGAGTAGCCGCCGATCTTCCTGGTGGCTGGGATGAAGAACTGTCTGCCATCTTGGATATCATCCCGGATCGTCTTGCCGAGTTTGATCTACTCATGACCGGGCAGCCGATTTGGCGTGAGCGCTTGCAAGGTGTTGGAGTTATTACTGCTGAAGAGGCGCTCTCACTAGGTGCGACCGGGCCGATTCTTCGCTCTACGGGATATGCCTGGGACCTTCGCAGAGATCAGCCGTACCTGAAGTATGACCAAGTTGAGTTTGATGTTATTGCGGGTTCTTTTGGTGACTGCTTTGATCGTTACGCAATCCGCTTGGCGGAGATCCGTGAGTCGATGCGCATTGTTCGACAGATCATCGACAAGATGCCCGAGGGTGACTACCGGGTCCAAGATAAAAAAGTCACTCCTCCGCCACGAGCTCGCATCGATGAGTCGATGGAAGCGCTCATTCATCACTTCAAGATTTTCACCGAAGGTTTCAAAGTTCCCGAGGGCGAGGTCTATGTGGCAGTCGAGAGTCCTCGAGGCGAACTGGGTTGCTATATCGTCTCGGATGGTTCCTCAAAGCCATTCCGGATGCATATACGAGGGCCAAGCTTTGTGAATCTCCAGACCCTTCCCCACCTGATGAAAGACTCGTTCCTCGCCGACACGGTGGCGATTATTTCGTCTGTTGATCCAATCATGGGAGAAGTAGACCGATGAGTCGATTCTCGCCTGCCAACCAAAAGTTGGCCCAAGAAATCATCCGGCGTTACCCGATAGCAAAGTCAGCAACCATCCCGCTGTGCCATCTAGCCCAAGAACAAGATGGCTACTTGGCTGATGATGCAATGGCGCAAATTGCAGAGCTTGTGGGGTGTTCCTCTGCCGAAGTGCTTGGCACTGCGAGCTTCTACGAGATGTTCAAGATGCATTCGGTCGGCAAGTTCTGTTTAGGTGTTTGCACCAACATCTCTTGTCAGCTTCTAGGCGGAGAAGAACTCTTAGAGCATGCAGAGCAGACCCTTGGTATTCGCCCCGGCGGGACGACAGCCGATGGCTTGTTCACGCTAGAAGATGTGGAATGTATTGCGGCCTGTACCGAAGCGCCGGCAGTGCAAGTCAACTATCGCTACTTCCACCGTCTGAGTCCTGCGGACTTGGATCAACTGATTGAGGAGCTTCGTAGCGGCGCTCTTGATGAGGTCATTCCGCCGCATGGCACCCTCGGCAAAGTCCGCCAAGATTTGGGCGAGGATCGCATTGCCAATATCACCGCCCCCGAGGATCAGACCGAACCGGTCTGGTTGCGTCGTCACCGGGAACTCGCCGAAGCTGCCGCTGCAACACAAGCAGCCACGCCTAGTGCAGCAGGGACTGAATCATGATCGGCACCGTGAGCGTTGCTACAAAAATGGCTGAAGGCGTGCCGGCAGTTGTCTCTTCGCGTTTCGGCGTGATGGATGGCCACACCATGGCTGGCTATACCAGCAGTGGTAGCTACAAGGGCTATGAGGCACTGCGCCAAGTACTTGAGATGAGTCCGGCTCAGGTGGGCTCGGTTGTCAAGGACGCAACCGTGCTTGGCCGCGGCGGGGCCGGTTTCCCTGCAGGGGTGAAATGGGGTTTCTGCCCTCCTGGCGTATGGCCTCGCTACATCGTTGTGAACGGCGATGAGTCCGAGCCGGGTACTTATAAAGACCGGCTGCTTATGGAGCGCGATCCTCATCAACTCATTGAGGGCTGTCTGATTGCGGCGTATGCAATCGGAGCTGCTCAGGTGTTTTTGTATGCCCGAGGAGAAATGCCCCACGCACATGAACGCCTTGCCGCGGCACTCAATGAGGCCTACGCCGCAGGCTTCATTGGTAAAAACATCCTCGGGACCGATTTCAGCGTAGACATCGTGTTGCATTGGGGTGCGGGCGCTTACATCGTTGGTGAAGAGACGGCGCTTATCGAGTCACTCGAAGGTAATCGCGGCATGCCACGGCTCAAGCCGCCGTTCTTTCCCGCCGCCAAAGGCTTGTACATGGCGCCCACCATCGTGAACAACGTAGAGACCTTGTCCAACCTTCCTTGGTTGTTCAACCATGGAGTTGAGCAGTACCGCTCAGTAGGAACAGAGGCAAGCCCGGGAACTCGGCTCATTGCCCTTTCTGGGCATGTGAACAATCCGGGAATCTTCGAAATCCCGCAAGGAACGACCACCTTCCGGGACCTGTTCGAGAACGAGCTTTACGGCAACGGAATCCGCACTGGTCACGAATTGAAGATGTTCATTCCGGGTGGCGCATCTGCACCGTGGTTCTTCCCCGAGCAAGTTGACCTTCCGCTCGAGGGCCGCCTCATTGGAGGCCAAGGTTCGATGCTGGGTTCGGGCGCAGTAGTCGTCATGGACGAAACAACCGACGCAGTTCGTGCAGCACTTCGACTCGTCCGCTTCTTTGCTCGTGAATCCTGCGGTAAGTGCACTCCTTGCCGTGAAGGAACCACTTGGGAAGAGAAGATTCTTCAGCGCATTCTTGATGGCCACGGTCGTCCGAGCGATATTGAGCTTCTGCTAGATGTTGCCGACAACATCTCTCCCGGGCCCTACCCAGTTGCCGCCGACCCGAACAATGACCTAGAAGCAGTTCCGTTCCCGCCGCGTCAAACCACAATCTGCCCGCTGGGGCCATCTTCTGTTGCGCCAATTACCTCGGCCATACGACGGTTCCGTCACGAATTCGAGGCAAAGATTGTGCAGCGAGACCTGATTTCGGTCAGTTCAGAACCCTTCACAGCAGCGCCCGAGCAATCGGCCTCGACTCAGCAAGAGACCGACCATGTCTGAAAAGCCACGCAAGATTGAAATTACTGACCCCGTTACCATCACCGTTGATGGTCGTCAGGTCACGGCTCAAAACGGCGAACTCCTCATCGATGCCTGCGAGCGTAACGACGCCTACATTCCAAGGTTTTGTTACCACCCACGCATGAACCCGGTGGGCATGTGTCGCATGTGCCTAGTCGAGGTTGATACAGGCCGAGGGCCCGCACTGCAGCCCAGTTGCATGATTCCAGTTGCTGCAGAGATGGTCGTAGACACCACAAATGACCAAGTAGCAAAAGCTCAAGATGGCGTTCTAGAGTTTTTGCTGGCGAACCATCCCCTTGATTGCCCAGTCTGCGATAAGGGCGGAGAGTGCCCACTTCAGGATCAAACCATGGCCTACGGGCCAGGAGAGTCCCGCTGGGTTGAAGAAAAACGGCACTATGAAAAGCCGATTGCTATCTCTGAGACGGTGTACCTAGACCGTGAACGTTGCATTTTGTGTGATCGCTGCACCCGCTTCGCCAAAGATGTTGCAGGGGATCCACTGATTCACTTTATTGATCGTGGGTCGAACACAGAGATTGCAACCTTCCCTGATGAGCCCT
>JBIKPA010000156.1:0-6828 GCA_044357715.1 Microthrixaceae bacterium | reverse complement strand
GGTTGACGAATTGGTACGCGCATCATCGAGAAGTCTGCTGCAGCGATGATGTGATCATCTTCGTCATACACCTTGCACTCCACCACGATCAGTTGACTGCCGATGCGAACCACATCGGCTTTGGCCACAACCTGTGCGGTTCGGGGCCGACCCAAGTACCGAACATGCATATCTGCAGTGACCAGCGATTCTTTTTCGGGGTCAAAGTCAGTTGCCCGTGCTGCGGCAAGTGCACAGGCCAGATCAACCATCGTTGCGATTGCACCCCCATGGAGATTGGCCGTGAACCCAAAAGCTCCGGGCAGTACTGGCATGACAACCTCGGCATGCTGTGAACCCTTCTCTGGGTAGGTCCAGGTCAGGCCCAAGAGGGAGTGAAGCGGGATCTCTCCTGCTTGGGCTCGCCGCTGCGCAGACTCTGCGCTGATGGAATTGCTATCGGACACGGGTGATTCCTATCGAGGTGTGAGGGCGGGGGCTAACAAGAAGCTGCGGGCTGAGGCTGTCGGGATGGCAGAAAGCGGTCACCGGGGGCCACCTCGGGTTCCGGGCCATCGTGACCCGCCGATGGTATCTGCGAAGGGCCAGAAGGCTTCTGGGTCGAGGGGACCCTCGAGCGTGATTTCTCTGCCAGTGTGGCGATTGGTTACCAACTCCGCTGTGGCAGGGCCCAACATTGGCAAGAGCTCGGTGTACGGGTCCCAAGCACTTGGGGTGAGAGTCAGCGTGCCAGCAAGTGTTTCGGTGTGGGTGGTGGAGCCGTTGGTGCGAACTCGAACCACGTGAGGTGCAAAGTCATAGGAACGTTCTTTGCCCCCAACGGCTCGAGAGGATTTGATCCACCATTCGTTCTCTTCGAACTCCTCGCCTGTTGGGTCGGGGGCTGCGGTGACGTTGCCCTCAAAGCGCAAGAAGGTGGTTCCCTGATGCGTGCAGGACGCGTGAATCTGATCCTCGAGCCTGAACAGCCGCACTTGGCAGGGGAACTTGGGTTGACCGTTTGTTTCTCTGCTGATGAAGATGGCGGCCTCTTGATCGATTCCGATTCCAAGCGTGTAGTTGCCTGCAATGCCGTTATAGGTTGCTGGAATCTTGGTACTGACCCCGAACTCGGGCTCGCCGTGCACCGGAACGCAGTAGATGCTGATCTGCACCGTTGAGTCTGGCGTTGGCTCTAGCCCAGGCGGTAATAGGGCAGCAATGCCGTCCGGGTCGGTCGGGTAGTTCAGAACCAGTTTGGGCCAGCCGGTGATGGCTGCTGGTCGAACCAGTGGCTGATCAGTCATGTCTTGCTCTCTTGTTTTTTGCTCGGGCTCTGTTTGCTCGGGCTCTGCTCGGCTGTGATGAAGTGAAGGATCAGCGCTCGAATGCTCTGTTGAAACAGTGAAAATATGTCCGGTGGTTCGCGGAGGGCCCGGGTGGTTTCGGCGTCGATCTGCTCATCGATGACCTCGGCCCAGAGCACCGAGGAACGGTACTCGGCTGAAATACTCGCCTCATTACGAAAGGCCACCACCAAGAATCCAGCAGTGCACATCAGGATTGCCCGCAGGGCATCTCGCAGCGCTGCTCCGCTCAGCCCAGCAGCTTGCAACTCCCGAGCCAAGGCCAACTCAAGGGGCATCGCGAGCAACGAAGTGGCGCCCACCTGATGTGCCAGTGCGGTCACATTCCGGTGAGTCAACGCGCTACTCCAAATGTGTTCGCTCACCGATTGAATACGCTCAGCCGGGTTCTGGCCCTGAATCGTGATCTCCGCTTGCTGTGCCGACAGGTGACGAATGAGGGCGAGGATCAAATCATCGCGGCCACCAACATGGTGGTAGATAGTGGTGGTGGTCACCCCGAGTTCGGCCGCAAGCTTTCGCATGCTCAGCGCCTCGGCGCCGCGAGTCTCAACGAGTTGCAGGGCGGCGACCACGACATCCTCGTAATCCAGTCCGGCGCGCTTTGCTGTGCCCGTGGCCTGATTCTGTGGCTTGGTGTTTGCTGCGGCAGCAGTGGTGGTCACGTGGCGAGGCTTTTCTGTGGCTGGGTCATGAGAAGGGCTGGTTTGCCAGAAGGACTGGGTTGCCAGAAGGGCGGGGTTCTGTCACAGTGTGCAAGAATACTAGGACAGTGTGCAAGTAATTGCCTGCAATCTGCCCAAGCCTGCAAAGTGGCCAGTACAAGTCGGAGGAACTGATATGCCCAACCCGCTCGAGGGAGTCGATACAAGCAACGACCCATATGTGATTGTCTCCTCGGATACTCACGCAGGTTTACAGGTTGGCGAGTACCGGGAGTACTTGGACTCACAGTTTCACCCGCAGTTTGATGAGTGGGTACTTGAGCGCCACAACCACCGTCGACTCGTAGAAGAGATGAACGGCGAGTACGTAGCGAAGTGGGAGGGCGAGAATGAAGAGGGCCTGCGCGGTGCGTTTGATCCGGTGATTCGCGATAAGGCCCTTGATGCTGATGGCATCGCTGGCGAAGTGATCTTTGCCGATGGCGATTCTGTGACTGGCCAAGAGTCACCACCCTTTGGGGCTGGTCTTGCTGCGGGGCAGATCACCGACCCGGCGCTCGCCTTTGCTGGTGCCCGCGCACACAACCGCTGGCTCGAAGAGTTCTGTGCCACCAACCCAAACCGGCGAGCTGGGGTTGCCCTCGTGCCGATCATTCATGACATTGAAGAATCGGTCAAAGAGATTCAGGCGCTAGCAGGCAAGCCCGGCATCAAAGGGATCATGGTGCCGACCATGTGGCACGACAAGCCCTCCTACGGCCACCCCTCCTATGACCCCATCTGGGCTGCATGTGAAGAAGCCGGCTTAGTAGTGCATACGCACTCTGGTGAGGGAGATTGGGATAGCTACAACGACAACATCGCGCAGTTCGTGTTAGAGGTTCCGTTCTGGACGCACCGGATTTTGTGGCAACTGTTGTTGTCAGGAAAGTTCGACAAGTTCCCTGGCCTTCGCTACGCCGTAGTGGAGTGCGGCTCCTATTGGTTGGGTGACCTTCTGTGGAAGGCCGACACCACCTTCGGGGCAAACGGCAAGGTAAAGAAACTCAACTCTCGCACCAAAGGCCTGATGAAGCGCCTGCCATCTGAGTACCTCGGCGAGAACGTCTTTATTGGCGCATCCACCATGAGCCGTGAAGAGATTCGACGCAGGCATGTGAATGGCATTGACGCACTCATGTGGGGGACGGATTACCCGCACCCCGAAGGCTCGTGGCCAAACACGGTCGAACGACTCGAAACTGACTTCCAGAAGGTCTCTATCGAAGACACCAGGTTGTTGCTCGGGCTCAATGCCGTGAAGTGTTACAACCTTGACCTATCTGCGCTCACCAAGATTGCTCAAGAGGTTGGGCCAACTCCAGAGAAGCTCAATCAGGATCCCTCCTTGCGCACCGCCCCCGACGCCATTCGTGAAGCACGCTGGTGGTTCGATGACTACGCAATGGAATGGCCTGGCTGATCATGACCACTCAACTTGAAGAACTTCAGATCGATGGCGCAGTCGCAGTGGTTACTGGTGGTGCAAACGGCATTGGTAAGGCCATTGTCAGAGCGCTGCTCGGTGCGAATGCAACCGTGGTCATTGCCGATATCGAACAGGCTGTTTTAAGTGCCACGGTTGCCGAACTGTCTCCCTTGGGCGCAGTAACTGGCATCCAAACAGATGTGACCGATGAGTCCTCGGTCGCTGCCCTAGCTGATCGAGTTTTTGAGCAGTTTGGTCGCTGCAACTTGTTGTTTCTGAATGCCGGGGTGACCTCGGGTGGCGGGGGACTGCCCTGGGAGCAAGAACCCAACGACTGGCGCTGGTGCTTTGGGGTCAACGTGTTTGGCACCGGTATCTGCAGTTCGGTGTTTATTCCCCGCATGATCGAGTCTGCGCAGCCGGGGCAGATCATTGTGACCTCATCCAAAGATGGTGGTGTTGCACCCGTGCCAACGGCATCCATCTACGCAGCATCGAAGGCTGCACTTACCTGCTTTGCCGAGTCGCTGGATCACAACCTGATCAACAACAACACTGCTCTGCGAGCCTCGGTGTTTTATCCCTCGGGTGGGCTGCTCGACACGGGGTTGTACTCGGCTACGAGAAACCGCCCCGAGCATCTGCAGCGTCAGGGCGCAGGAACTGGCCGAGGAAGCATGAGCTTTGATGAACTCGTTGCCCGCGTAGCGAAAGCAACCGGCAAGGACCCTGCGGTGGCCGACCTAGACGAGCTGGCTGAATTTGTGGTCGAGGGTGTGCGAAAGCGCAGGTTCATTATCGCTCGAGACCTAGATGCCACCGCAGAGCTGTTACATCAGCGAGCAGATGCAATCGGCCGAGGCGAGTTGCCTCCCCAGCACGGGTTAGTGCTGGGCTAGCAGTGGGCTAGTTCTGGGCTAGCGCTGGCTAGTCGCGAGGTGATGTCGGCCTGAGTGCAGCGGCGAAAACTGCAGCGACCTCGGTTGCGTAACCCGTCGTGGCAGTGCTGCCGAGCTGCACCACGGACATCAGCAAGGCCAACATGATCGCAACGATTCCGTTTGCCATGACGAGCGGGTCGACATCGGGTCGTATGGTCCCAGCGGTTTGCTCGGATTGCAATCGTGTAGCGCATGCCGCTCGCAACTCTTTGAGTGCCGGAATCTCTAGCACTCGATCCGTTGCCTCGGGCTCTAGGCCGGCGAGGAGTCGCCGCGACAACGGGTGTTGCTCGGCCGTGGCTACCAGGGTGAAGAACAGGCGCTGCTGCCAGTCGGCCTCGGGTTGCCAGTCGGCCTCGGGTTGCTTCCGGCTGCTCTGTGAATCGGTCACGAAAGCAAGGCCTTCTTGGATGTGAGCGGCAACGTCTTGGTCTACTGCTGCCAAGAACAGCGCCTCTTTGTTTTTGAAGTAGGCAAACGCAATCGTTCCGCCTACCCCGGCATCACGTGCAATATCTGCAACCGAGGTTGAGCGGTAGCCGCTTCGCGCAAAGCGAAGCACGGCTGCATCAAGGATTGCCTGGCGAGTCTGTTCGCCTTTGCGTGTTTGAGACTCAAGAACGGGGGAATCCACGGATTCGTTTTTAGCATAAAAATTGAGTAATTGACGAAAGTACTCAAATCGCATAGTTTTTGAATCCAACGAATTGCTCCCATCTGGGAGTCTCTTCCCATCTCGCTAGCGAAGGCTCGGACACTATGGAAACTCTTGATGCCCAAGACCCACAGAAGCCTGCGGAACACCTCGATGTCTTGATCGTCGGTGCTGGGTTGTCAGGGATCTCTGCGGCGCACTTTGTGAAGACCGAGTGCCCGTGGGCAAGCTACGCACTCTTTGAGGCAAGAGATTCAATCGGGGGAACTTGGGACTTGTTCCGCTACCCGGGAATCCGCTCCGACTCAGACATGTTCACGCTTGGATTCTCGTTTCGGCCATGGCAAGGCGAGAAGTCCATTGCTGATGGCGAATCAATCTTGCAGTACATCAAAGACACAGCTGCAGAGGAGGGCATTGACAAGCAGATCAGGTTTGGGCACAAAATCATTTCTGCTGATTGGTCCTCAGCCGACTCGCTCTGGCGGATCACTGCAGAGCGAAGCAGTAGCGGCGAACAATTTGAGCTCACTGCAGGCTTCTTATACTCCTGCACGGGCTACTACCGATACGACCATGGGTATCAGCCTGAATTTGCTGGCATCGAAGACTTCAAAGGCCAGATCATTCACCCGCAGCACTGGCCCGCTGACTTGGACTACGCAGACAAACAAGTGGTGGTGATCGGTAGCGGGGCAACAGCAATCACGCTTGTGCCGTCCCTAGCTCGCACAGCCAAACACGTCACGATGCTTCAGCGTTCGCCTACCTACATTGCAACTCTTCCAGCTAAAAACCCGATCGCAAATGCCTTGCGAAAATATCTGCCCAAGCGAGTCTCTGGGCCAACTATTCGTTGGATGTTGGCGCTGCAGACCCAAGCGTTCTATACGCTCAGCAAACGTCGACCCGAGTACGTCAAAAAGACCCTGCTCAAAGAGGTAGCGAAGCGTCTGCCCGAGGGGTACGACGTGAACAAAAACTTCACCCCGAGCTATAACCCGTGGGACCAACGTGTTTGTGTGGTTCCCAATGGCGACCTGTTCAAGGCCATGCGAGCAGGATCGGCCGCAGTGGTCACTGACACGATCGAAAGGTTTACGAGCAATGGGGTGCTGCTCAACTCCGGAACCGAGTTACCGGCAGAGATCGTTGTGACCGCTACCGGACTTGAACTGCTCTTTATTGGCGGAATCCAGCTGTCAATAGATGGAGAGAAAGTTGATGTCGCGAGCAAGCTCACCTACAAAGGCATGATGCTTGAAGGCGTGCCCAATTTGGGAATTGCGATCGGCTATACCAATGCCTCGTGGACTCTCAAGTGTGAATTGACCTGCGCCTATATGTGCCGCCTTCTCAACCGTATGCATTCTGATGGGTACTCACAGTGCGCCCCGCAAAACTCTTCAGCGGTGGTGGCCCCAGAGCCACTGTTGGACCTGACCTCGGGTTATGTCCAACGCTCAGCAGCGCTGTTACCTAAGCAAGGCTCGCAGTTCCCCTGGAAGGTATATCAGAGCTATGTGCGTGACTATCCCTCGCTCAAGTTCAGCAAACTTGATGACGGTGCCATGAAGTTTTCTGGGTCTAAGAAGTTCGGTCAGACAGTCTCCACGCCAACCAAAACGGGAGCATCACGATGAGTTTTAGGTTTGCAGGAAGCGTGGTGGCAATCACCGGTGCCGGTTCTGGAATCGGACGGGCTTTGGCTCAGGATCTTTCAAGCCGGGGAGCGAACCTGTCCTTGGCAGAT
>JBIKPA010000155.1:0-6829 GCA_044357715.1 Microthrixaceae bacterium | reverse complement strand
GGGTGACTGAAGATCAGCAACTCGAGTTCATATGTCCAAGGTGTCGACTCGAGGTAACCGAAGAGTTTTATGGCCCGTGCAGTTCGTGTAGGACCACTCTGCGGGTACAAGTCGGCGGAGAAGCCAGAGAGGTTGAGTCAGCGGCCTATGAGCCAAAGATGAATGTCACCCCAAACGCTGTTGCCACTAAGGAATAGCTACTCGGCCACAGCTTGAGAGGAGTCACCCAAGTTGGGTTTGTTCCTTGGCCCAACGGTAGTCGGCCTTACCTGAAGGCGACCTGAGGATCTGCTCGCGTCGAATGATCTTGCGGGGAAGTTTGTAACGAGCAATGTGCTCAGCTGCGGCAATGCAGATCTGTTCATCTGTTGCAGACTCTCCCTCACGAAGCTGAATAATCGCCACCACCTCGGAGCCGAATCGCTCGGATGGTTGCGCACAGACCACAGCATCAAAGACTGCGGGGTGAGTCTTGACTGCGGTTTCAACTTCTTCGGCAAAGACTTTCTCGCCACCTGTTGTGATGCAAGCAGAGTCACGGCCGAGTAGCTCGATTGATCCATCGGAGGCCAAACGTGCTCGGTCACCTGCGATGGAATAGCGAACCCCGTCGATGACTGGAAATGTTGCCTCTGATTTGGCTCGGTCGCCAAGATATCCCAGAGGTACACGCCCTGTTTGGGCCAGCCAGCCAGACTCCCGTTCTCCTGGTGCCAGCTGCCGATTCCGGTCCTCACTCAGAACAATCGAGCTAGTTGCGGGAATAAACCCCGATGAGCTTCTGCTCGCTGCAGAACGGCGAGCCACACCCTGTCTGCCGGATTCAGTCGAACCTAAGACATCAACAATGCTGACCTGTGGAAGAAGCCTCAGGAGTTGAGTCTGAACCCCCTCAGAAAGCACGGCACCCCCTGAAAGAAGGTGGCGTAGCGAACCCAACTCCCGAAAGCGACCATTTTTTTGCTCTTGAGTGAGTTGATCAATGAGCGGACGTGCCATGGGGTCACCCACGATGAGTAGTGATGTAGCAGCAGTGCGCTCAATGGTCGAGAGGACATCCTCTGGATCGAAACGGTCGACGACGCTTTGGATAATTACAGTACCCCCTGCAATCCAAGCCGAAAGAGCGTTCCAGTGTGCCGCACCGTGCATGAGTGGGGGAGTCGGAAGGGCTCTGACTCGGCCGTGCGCTTCTGCTACGAGTTGCTCAAGAGTCTCAAACTCCTCACCTGAGCGGCTCCGAACTCCCAGCGCCGTAACCAAAAAATCGGCCTGTCTCCACATGGTCCCTTTAGGCATACCCGTAGTCCCGCCGGTGTAACACAGGTAGAGATCGTCCCCTGATAGCTCAGTGGTAAGGAAAGCGGGAAGGGTGGGAGTCGCATCAGCTAGCGCGGACTCGTAATCAACTGCTCCTCGAGCAAGCCCGTAGCCAGATCCATCGGCTACTTGAAGAATGAGTTTCGGAGCATGGTGAAGGCCCGATACAACCGAGTCGAGTACTGGAGCGAAGCGCTCGTGAAGGATGATTCCCTCGGCCGAAGAATCATTGAGTAGATACTTCAGTTCTTCGGCAACGTAGCGGTAGTTCACATTGAACGGAACGCATCTTGATTTCCAAGAACCAAGCATCGACTCGAGGTATTCGTTCCCGTTGAGCATGTACAGCGCAACAAGTGACTGGGGGGACTGCCCCCGCTGTGAACGGTTCCGCTCATTACTCAAGGCACTTTGTTCTTGCGGGCCTAAACCTGCGTTATGGAGTACTCGGGCAAGTCTGCGGGTTCGGTCCTGGACCTGAGACCAACTCAAGACCTGATCACGAAAAATGACACAGTCAGCCTCGGGCTGCTTGGCAGCTATGGCTTCGCAGATACTCGCAACATTCAGTTCCATAATGAAACAGCACTTGCCGGGCGACTCACCCCTAAGCGTTTACGGCAACCGGAGTCTCAGAGACGGCTTGAAGCGGGAAGTGACAAGCCACGAACTGATCACCGGCTACATGTTGCATCTGGGGTTCGACCTGTGCGCAGATGTCCTGAGCGAGTGGGCACCGAGTGCGGAACCTGCACCCGCTTGGCGGTGAAATCGGTGAGGGAAGATCACCTTCAAGGTGGTGTTCGGTATCGAGCGAAGCGTTAGGGTCGGGAAGGGGAATTGCGGCAAGAAGCGCCCGGGTATACGGATGGGCTGGAGAAGCGTAAAGCGCCTCTGGGTTGCCGATCTCGCACATCTTGCCGAGGTACATCACCGCAACCCGATCAGACACGTTCTTTACCACGGCCAAGTCGTGGGCAATGAATACCAAGGTAAGGCCATATCGGGCCTTCATGTCTTCTAAAAGATTAAGGATCTGAGCCTGCACCGAAACATCAAGAGCAGACACTGGCTCGTCGCAAATAATGACTGATGGTTCGGTGATCACTGCTCGAGCAATAGAGATTCTCTGGCACTGCCCACCCGAGAACTCGTGTGGCTTGCGCTCGGCAGCCGCTTCGGGGTCAATCCCCACAGAAGCCAAAACCTCCGAGACCTTCAAGCGTCGTTCTTCGGGGGTGCCAATCTTCCAAATGTTGAGTGGCTCTTCAACGATTTGCATCACCGTCCGCCGGGGATTCAGAGAACTAATCGGATCCTGAAAGATCATCTGCAACTTAGGACGCGTATTACGGAGTTGCTCGCCCCGCAGCGAACACAAGTCCGTTCCGTCAAGGGTAACTTCCCCGCGAGTCGGCCTAGGGAGCTGCATGATTGCTTTTCCAGTGGTGGACTTCCCACAGCCAGACTCCCCAACAAGCCCAAGGGTTTCTCCGGCGGCAATGTCAAATGAGACGTTACTCACTGCAGATACTTTCTTCTTGCGCCCGAGAGGAAAATCTACGACCAGATTCTCAATTCGTAAAAGAGTCTCTGAGGGCTGCCGAAGGTGCGAGGTTCCGCTTCCTGCCATGTCTAGCTTTCCTCTGTTTGATTTGCAGTGGATGGAGGATCGGGAAGCTCTCCCGGGGTTGAGGCATCTACAGATGCTGCAACGAACTCAGGTGCAGTTGCCAACAGTCGCTGTGCTGCGATTCGTAAACGAACCTCTTCGGTTTCGGGTGAACCAATGGGGTAGAAGCAGGCAAAGAGATGCTCAGGCGCTGTAGGTGAGGGAGTCAACACTGGCGCTTCTTCGTGGCAGCGTGGTTGCACATAGGGGCACCTTGGGCTGAAAGCGCAACCCCTCGGTGGGTTGACAAGGTCAGGTGGACGCCCACCAATGGCAGCTAGGCGGGTATGCGATGCATCGGTAAGTTTGGGAATCGCAGACATGAGCGCCTCGGTATAAGGCATCTTCATTTCGCTAAAAAGCAAAGCTGTTGGGGCTTGCTCCACAATCTGCCCGGCATACATCACAGCAATCTCATCGGCCCTGCCGGCTACAACTCCGAGGTCGTGAGTCACCAAGATGATGCCCATGTAACGCTCGCGCTGTTGCTCTGCAAGAAGGTCAAGAATCTGTGCCTGAACAGTCACGTCAAGCGCAGTGGTTGGCTCGTCAGCGAAGAGCAGTTTTGGCCCGCAGGCAAGTGCTACCGCTATCACCACTCGTTGGCGCATACCTCCCGACATCTCATGTGGGTAAGAGGAGAATCGCTTGTCTGGCTCGGGAATCTTTACGGCCTTCAGAAGGGCAATAGCGGTGTCTTTGGCATCCGCCTTGCTCATGTTGAGATGAAACCGGAGCGACTCCGTTATCTGCAACCCAACCTTCATGACAGGGTTGAGGGCCGTCATTGGATCCTGGAAGATCATGGCCATCTCATCACCCCAGAGTTCGCGATACTCCGAGTCGTTCAGGCCAGAGATTTCTTTACCTTCAAAAAGGACCTGCCCGGAGCGCTCAGTGTTTGAGCGCGGCAGCAGGCCCATGATTGAGCGAGATAAAACTGATTTACCCGAACCTGATTCGCCAACAACCCCAAGCGTTCGGCCACGCTCTAGCGATAAGGAAACACCATTTACCGCGGTGAGCGATCCGCGATCCGTAGTGAATCGTGTGACGATATCTCGCACTTCAAGAAGCTTTGGCGCCCCAGGCGTGCCACTAGGCGTTGGAAGTCCGTCGATCTCATTACCGAAACTCACAGTACAGACTCTCTAACTCCGAAACGCCTGTTGACAGCGTCGCCAAGGAAATTCAGTGCCATCACTGTGAGGAACAAAACAATAGAGGTGAAAATTACAATGTGGGGCGAGTTGCGCATCTGCCCCCGACCTTCGGCAATGATATTGCCCCAAGATGGCATGGGGAGTTGAACGCCTACACCGAACAAGCTGAGCCCTCCCTCGGCAACAATTGCAATACCCACGCCAAGAAGCGAGATGGAAAGCATTGCAGGCATCACGTTGGGAAGCACCTCTCGAATCATGATTCGACCGTTCTTTGCGCCCATTGCTTTGGCTGCAAGAACAAACTCCCTCTCTGACCACGCAAGCGTATTTGCACGAGTAATTCGCCCAAGCAACGGAATCGACACGATTCCAAGCCCTAGGACAACTACTGCCAAGCGCCGAGTGGAGTTCACTCCGGCACCGCTAGCAAGGACCGTGACTAGTGAGAGGGCAAGAACAAACTGAGGGATGGCAAGAAGCACGTTCATCAACGGAGTAATCAGGCCGTCAACTCGGCCCCGGAAGAACCCTGTGATGAGGCCGAGCATGCCTCCCAGAATGAGCCCAAACGCAACTGCGCCAAAGCCCACAATGAACGATGATCGCGTTCCCCAGATAATCCTTGAAAGTAGATCCCGTCCAATCGCGTCGCCGCCGAACCAGTGGCCCGCTGTCGGCCCCTTTCTGGCAATGGCCACGAATGATTGGTTTGGGTCTGGGATGGGAAGCACAGGTGCAAGGATTGCCAGAAGCGCCAAAAAGGCGATCCAACCAATCGCAACCCAAGCCGCTGTTCCTAAGCGGTTCCCCTTCACCGTATGCGAGGAGGGTGCCTCTATGGCCTCAATGGTGGGCAAAGAGGAGGGATCAAGATGGGCTATCGAAGTGTCACGATTTGTTTGCATTACGAATCCGTGGGTCGAGGACGGTGTACAAGAGGTCTACTGCAAAGTTCACCAGAATGTAGAGAATGGCAATCACAGCGACCATAGATTGGAAGGCAACGATCTGGCGCCTTCCGATGGCCTCAAAGAGCATGAGTCCCATCCCGGGAAGTGCAAACACAACTTCTACAATCAGAGCGCCACCTATCAACGTTCCGATATTGAGTCCTGCAACTGTAAGAAGTGTAAGAGAGGATGGCCGAAGAGCATGTCGGAACAGAATTCGCTTTGACTTCAAACCTTTGGCTTTGGCCATCAGAATGAAGTCCTGCTGAAGCGTGGCGATCATGTCGCTGCGCAGCAAGCGCATGTAGATAGCAATCTGGCCAACGGCAAGCGTGATGGTAGGAAGAATCATGTACTGCAGGTGCTCGATGGGGCTCTCGCTCGGAGATGCATACCCACTGGTTTTAAACCAACCCAGCTTCACGCCTAGGTAGTACTGCAATAAGAAGCCCAAGGCGAAGTTAGGAATAGCAAGCATGGCAAACGCGCTGGTGTTTGAGGTTCGATCAAACCAACTGCCTTTCCTGTAAGCAGTGAGCACGCCAAGTGGAATGGCAAAGAGCAGCGCAAGCATCTGGGCGTAGAACATCAAAAGCAGAGAGACGGGAAGCGACTGCCAGAGTCGATCAGACACGGGCCGATCAGAACTCACGGTGTAGTAGTTGCCCATATCGCCAGTGGCGAAGTTGCCGAGCCAAGTGCTGTAGCGAACTGCAAAGGACTGATCCAACTTAAGTTCCTGACGAAGGTCTGCTCGTTGTTGGTCGCTGCCAGAGGGGATAAGAACCTCGGTGGGATCGCCCGGCAGCAACTCAAGCAATAGTGAAGCAAACAGGGTCACCAAGATGACCGTGACAATGAGTTGTCCAAATTTTTTAAGAATGAACATGCGATCCAATTCCCACGCATCGTGGTACTCAAGTTGAACTACTTGCAAGAGATGCGATGGGGGTCGGGGCAGTAGCCCCAATCCCCACCGCATCAATTTTGACGATTAAAACTGAGCCTTAGCTTTGGATCCACATTCCGGTGACAGGGTGTCCGCTAGCAAGACCCGGGAATGGTGCTCCGCCATCATCAGGCAGGTCTGGCCCAATTGTTCCGAACACGTCGGTGGCGGTGCCAATATCCCAAAGGGTCCACTGCAGCCAGATGCTGTAGCCCTCTTTGGCGAACTCCTTGTTGATGTCTCCGTAAATCTGCTGACGCTTGGCCTTATCGTTGGTGGCACGTCCCTCATCAAGCAGCGCATTGATTTCCGGGTCGTCAAAGCGTCCGAAGTTGACGGGGTTGCCGCCACCTTGCCACCAGACATAGTTGGCATCGGGGTCTCCGCCTGGGTAGTTGCGGAAGACCATTGCCTGGTACTTGCCCGAAATGGCAGTGCTAATGAGAGCTGCTTGTTCAAGTGCCGTAATGGTCACCTTGATTCCAGCGGCCTTACCCATCTGCTGCACTACAGCTGCAGCGGCTTGGGTCGCAGGGTCAGGGGTAGCAATAAGGGTGAACTCCAAGTCGGTTCCGGTTTCTTGCTTGTACTGCGCAACAAGTTCCTTAGAACCTTCAAGGTCGTAGGTTGGGTAGCCCGTATCTTCGAGGTAGCCGATCCCGCCAGGAGCAAAGGGGCCGTTTGAGTTTTGCAGGACTCCCAAGTTGACGGTCTCGTTGTAGGCCTCCATATCAATGGACTTGATAGCTGCGAGGCGTGCCGTCTTGGAATT
>JBIKPA010000154.1:0-6831 GCA_044357715.1 Microthrixaceae bacterium | reverse complement strand
ACGCCACGAACTGCTCCGATCTGCTCATCGGCGGCATTCTTATGGCCGCCTCCGGGTGAGTAGAAGTAGCGAAACAGTTCGTATGTGCCATCAACAAGGTGGACCTGCATGCAAGAACTCTGCCACAACAGGCAATTGGGCTGCGCAGGGCTGAACAGCGCCCAAACCTGTGAGACAAAAAGTTTTTCAGTGTCTTGGTCAATCTGGGCCAAGCTGTGGACATGGGTGTACTGATTCCGGAGGACTTTCCGTTCGCGTTACTGAAAAATGATGCGGAGCGGCAGGTAGTGCGTGTCTTGCGCGATGGTCTTCGTGATGGCTGGTTCATCATTCCAAACGTGGGCATGAGCGCTCATCGTGACTTCCAGCTCGACATCGTGTTGCTCCACCCCGAACAGGGCGTGCTCAATCTCGAGGTGAAAGGCCACCGCATTGAGGTACGCGACGGCATTTGGCGAAGCGGTCGCCACCCCAGTCAGCGGCTACAGCCCCAGCCCTATCAGCAGGCACAAAGCAACGCGTTTGCCCTACGTGATTTCCTTCGCAGCGAATGCGATCTGCCCAACCTGCACGTTGAGTACGGGGTTGCCTTTCCGAACACAACCTCTTTTGATGGCCGACTCCCGCCGGAAGTCAACCGGGCGCAGCTACTCATCGGCCCAGATCTTGAGGACGCTCAGCACGCCGTTGATCTTCTCATGACTCACCGTTGGGGAAACCAAACGCTCAAGCAGGATGAGATCGAATCCATCGTCCATGTGCTCTGCCCAACCGCAACCTTCTCGTGGGACCCGCTCGCTCAGACAAGCTCAGCCCGGTCACGACTTGACGATATTTGCGAGGAGCAGATCAAGGCTATGGCAGGCCTTGACCTAAACACCCGTGTGGCGGTCACCGGCGCTGCAGGCACAGGAAAGTCTCGTTTGGCCGCAAGCTGGGCGCTGCGATCATTGCACCGAGACGAGCGCACCCTCGTGACTTGTTATAACGAGCCCCTTGCAGCGCAGCTTCGCCGGCGTCTACCCGAGGATGACTCCTTGCGTATTGGCGCGTTTTTGACGATGGCACTGAATTTGGAGGGCATGGAACCACTCGATCCGCCCGCCGATGCTGGGGATGAATGGTGGAACGTTCATGCTGTTGGGCACCTGCTTCGCTATTGGCACCAGGTGACTGAGCAGTTCGACACCATCATCATTGATGAGGCCCAAGACTTCTCTCCCGCTTGGATCGCTGCACTTGAGATGCTTCTCGACCCAGAAGGCCCACGCAGAGTCCTGCTCTTGGCCGATGAACAACAGATGCTCTACCAACGAGGGTTCACAACCCCGCTCGCAGCCGACGGGTGGACTCGTTGCGAGCTGATCGTGAACTGCAGAAACAGCTATTCAATTGGCAACCTGATTCGCCGCCGACTCAATGGCGCCCCTGCGCCCCTCAACCGTCCCGAGGCCTCGGGAATACGCTGGATTCAGGCCGAAGACCAACAAGCTGCGGTGGCTGCTGTAAAAGACCAGCTCACTCAGCTTGTTCAAGTCGAGCAGCGTGATCCCTCTTCAATTCTGGTCGAAACTACCGACAGCGCAACTCGCCACGCACTGCGCGATCAGGCAGGTCTTGTTCCTTGGGAAGCTGCAGTGGCCGAACCAGGTCATGTGGTCTGCGAGAACGTGCATCGTGCGAAAGGCCTTGAGGTAGACACCGTGTTATTCGTCTGCCCTGACAACGAGGTTGATGACACCTTGTTGTACATCGGCCTGAGCCGTGCCGTGGTGGAACTCATTATTGTGGCCCCCAAAGCTGTGGCCAAACGACTTGGCCTTGAGCCTGCAACTGCCGGGAATGTCACATCCCCCTAGCTCATGACTCATAGGGGATGAGCGAGCAGCGTTCACCGTTCCCGAGGAGGACACCCCATGAGTTCAACACAATCACTTCTTTCCGACGCGCCCCGAGACGGCATCCCTGCATCTAGCGATGCCTTGGGTTGGCACCGTCGACTCTGCTTTGTGGGTGACCGCCTAATCGTGTCGGGCGACCTATCACCCAATACCTTGGTTGCTAGCGGTCAGATCAGTGAATGGTCTGCTGCTGGGGTCAGCGGGGTAGTCGACTGCCGCGGCGAGCATTCTGACGCAAAGCTTGTAGGACGCTTGGCCCCACAGATTCGCTATACCCATGTCGGTATTGATGACAACGGTGGCCCTCGGCCCGATACGTGGTTTGATGCCGGCGTAGATCGAGCTCTAGACACCCTTGCTCGCAGCGACGGCCGGGTGCTGGTGCACTGCCATATGGGAATCAATCGAGGCCCATCAATGGCCTTCGCAATACTTCTTGCCTTGGGCTGGGAATCAACCCCGGCTCTTGAGGCAATCCGTGCTGCAAGACCCATTGCCGCGCTGATCTATGCGGCGGATGCTGCCGACTGGTGGGCACGCCGCTGTGGCAAATCACCCCAAGAAGTTGATGCTGCGAGAGAGAACGTGGCTCGTTGGCAAGAGGCAAACGAGATCGACATCTACGGGGTGATCAGCCGCATTCGGCGCGGTCCAAGCTCGCAGGATTGCTAACCCAAATCAACGACCTCACTACGACCTCACTACGACCTCACACACCACAGGCACCGCACACACCGAACACAGAGGAGAAATAAACATGCCCATCAGCATTTTCTATTCCCAGAGCTATAACGATATTCCCGAGTCCTTCGACACCTTTACCAAGGCAGACGAAGTTGCCAAGTTGGTTCAGGGAATCACCAACCCAAGTCTTGCTCTTTGCGAACCCCGCCCTGCAACTACGGCAGAACTGCAAGGAGTCCACGATCAGGAATACCTTGATGCCCTGCGCACGGGCCTACCACTCGATCTTGCTACCTCGAACACCATCGGCTGGTACGAGGGCCTACTAGCAGCAGTAGCTGCATCGACTGGTGGTCTGCGAGATGCTGCCCTAGAAGCGCTAGAGAGCGGAACAAGCAGCACAGTAGCCACCCGCAATGCGGGTTCGCTGTCTAGCGGTCTACACCATGCAAGCTATGAGCGTGGCAAGGGGTACTGCACGATTAATGGTTTGGTGATCGCAGCCCGAGCCGCACTTGCTGCCGGAGCCAAAAGAGTGCTGATTCTTGATCTTGATGCGCACTGCGGAGGCGGAACTGCCGAGCTGATTGACGGACTTGTTGGAGTTGAGCAACTTGACGTTTCTGTGAACAGTTTCGATTTCTACCCCTCTCGAGAAGATGCCCAACTGACGGTTGTCGGCAACTCCTCGTCGTACCTCGACACGATTGCCGAGCAACTCGGGGCAATTCATCAGCCAGAGGGACTTGACCTGATTCTTTACAACGCTGGCATGGACCCCCATGAACACTCCGGGGGGATGAGTGGGATCACCACCCAGGTCCTAGAACGGCGCGAGCAGATGGTCTTTGATTTCGCTGCAGTCCATGACATTCCCGTGGCCTTCACTCTGGCTGGGGGTTACACCGGCTACGGGCTGACACTCGAGGAAGTAGCTCAGCTACACATGCTGACAATTCTGGCTGCGGCTACCTCTGCGATAGGAGCCCAGTTTGAATCCCAGTGACTTACTGAGCTCTCTTGACCAAGTAGACGGAGTACGGGTGCGGGTCCAAGACAATGGTCTCTTTGTTGTCACCACTGATGGCCTTGACGATCAGGGGGAGCCGCTTCCTAGGCTGCTACTAGATCCCAGCCAGGTCAGGACAACATCTCTGGGAGTGGGCCCGAACGGCCAACACCTGCAACTAGAGGTGAAATCAAAAGCCATCATCGTTGCATCCGGAGATTTCGCCTACGAGCCAGTGCCTCAACCGGATTTTCTGAGTGAGACTCTTCCCATCCATGTTCAAGGCTTGCCCTGGCTAGTTTCATGGACCGAAGCCCACAACCAGCTTTCTGCAGCACTGCGAAATGATGGCGGTAACTTTGATGGATTGACAGCTGATGTACTCACCAGCGCTGCATTCATCTTCGGTGCTCTCAAAGCTGGCTTACTTCTCAACAACGCTGTGATTGATCAGTTTGACCGCCTCGTTGAACAGTACTCCCAGATGTAGTTGCTGTAGAGAGCTACCGCTGCAGACAAGCAATCAGCCGCTCTGGGTGGACTTTCCCGCTACGGGACTCTGTTGATCTCTGCTGAAGGCGGCAGAGTGTCCATGGCCTGTGAAAGTACATCCATCGCTGGTGCAGGACGCCCGTAGAGGTAACCCTGAGCAAACTGGCACCCGAGCGAGACCAACACATCTGCCTCCGACTCGGTCTCGACTCCTTCTACCACCAGCGTCAACTCCACCGCGCTGATAACCTGAAGTAGCCCTTCAAGCACACCCAGCGCACGTTGGCCTCCAGAAGTGAGTGCCGAAACGAATGCTCTATCTAGCTTGACGATATCAATCGGCAGTTTCTGCAGCTGCATAAGACTTGAGTAACCCGTCCCAAAGTCATCAAGGGCGATCCGGACTCCGGTTGAACGCAGATCCTCAAGCACTTCTTCGTGGCCTTCAAAATCAACGAAGGCATTTTCTGACAACTCAAGTACAACCTGCTCGGAGGGAATGCCAGCAGTGCGGATCTGCTCAGCCACTTCCTCTTTAAAAGTCGCATTCTGAAGTTCGCGCTCAGTCACGTTGAGACTGAGATAGGGAGCAGTTCCAACAGAGCTCTTGTTGAGACTCGCCATGACCGCGAATGCCTCTCGGCGCATCCAAGAATCGAGCTGACTGATCAAACCCAACTCTTCAACATTATCTAGGAATTGCCCTGGACCAAGCAGACCAAGCGTCGGGTGTTGCCAGCGAACTAGCCCCTCAAATCCAACAGTTTCTCCGGAAGAGAACTCAATGATCGGTTGCAGGTACAACCGGAATTCCTCGCGTTCGAACGCTCTGCGCAACATGGTGTTTGTCTGAATATGCTCCACCCGATCAGCTTCAACCTCGCCGCTGTAGAGCACAGGACCACCAAGGCCCATAGCTTTGGATCGATACATTGCTACATCCGCATTTCGCAGAAGCTTCTCTGGAGTATCTGCATCATCGGTAGAGACAGCAATACCGATGCTCATGTCGGTAAAGGTTTCAATTCCTTCAAGCACAATTGGCCTGCTCGACAATTCGCTCACACGCAATCCGAGCGCCAGAGCAACCTCGAGAGCATGGTCAGCGGTGCAAACCATGACGAACTCATCGCCGCCAAAACGAGAGAGTAGGACCTCTGCAGATATCCCCGCCGGGGAGCGCAAAAAAGCGTCGACTGCCGAGGTGAACCAAGCAGCCAGGTTGAACAACAAGGTGTCGCCGGCTTTGTGGCCAAGAGAATCATTCACCAACTTGAATCGGTCCAAGTCGCAGAAAACCAAGGCCACCTGATGGCCACCCGAATTTCGTATCTGCAAAAGCTCACCTAGCCGCTGCTCTAGATACGCCCTGTTAAAGAGACCTGTGAGCGGATCATGGGTTGCCTCATGGGTCAGTTCTCTGCGAGCCCAACTATCACTCACTGCAATCTTCGCCAGTTCAGCACAGCGAAGCCCGATATTGGCCAAGGCTTGTTTATCTGTGTTGGACTTGATCAGCTCTGTTTCACTCGCTGACTGCTCAGTAGCAAAACACTCGACAACCCCGGTCTTCATCCATCGATCAATCTCGAATTCCCAAGTCATCTCTGCGACTTCGCTCGCGTCCAGACCCGCGATCGACTGACTTTCAACATCCTCAATGGACACTCGATAGGTACAGCCTGGCGAATGAGCGGAAGCTACTTTGGCGATCTCGGTGAATACCTGCTCGAGCTGCGAACCCGAAATAATCAGTTCAAGCAATCGGCTCTCGTCTTTCTCGAAGTCCTTCATACGCTGAAGCTTCAACGAGGAACGGTCAAGTTCTGCTTGGTCTGCAGTGAGTAGTTGTTGTGCCTGCTGATAGTTCGCTCGGATGGCTCTCCACAAGAAGTAGAAAAGAAGCCCGGCTAGCAACAGCATCACGGACGACAAGCGCAGCTGCCAAACAGCGCGTGCCTCATCATCGGTAACAGTACTTTTTTCGGCAGTGTCGGAGAGTCGCTCTTGGCTGCTAATAATGTCTTTTGCCGCTTCCTCAATATCGAGAATTGCTAAAGACATTTTTGGCAACCATATTGCCTGATCATCAAGCCGTAAAAACCCGCTAGGCGCAGAAACAAACGCCTGATCAAACTGCTCGAGAGGCTCATTGAGTTCCGGCCCAAGCAGTTCACCAGCGATGACTCCGTCACGCGTAGTGGTGTTGAGGCGCTGGGCTAGTAGAGCGCGAGAAATCTGGACATCACGACGAGAAGCAAGTCCAACTAGCCAAGCTCTGGCTTCCTGATTCATGGTGAGCAAGTCGCGTGCTGCTGCTCCTGCAACCTGAACTGCAGAATCAGAGGAATTCAGTTGTTGGGACGCAACACGAGACTCTGAGCGGTCCCATTCCGCAAGTACCAAGAGCCCGGCCATCGCAGCTACCAACGACACAGCAAGCACAATCTGAATCGGCCCAAAGACACGCCCCAGTTCCATTTTTCTTGGCTCAGGCGAATTAGGCATGCAAGCTACTGGGCACTTATCGAGCTGAGGCTCCAGTTCCATGCGTCGAGATTCGAAGCACCGGGAGCGTCATCGGCAAAGATGATCCGGACTGGCCCACCTTGATCATATGGGATGGGTTTGCCGTTCAGTTCGTAGGCCAGCAATGCCCCGCCATCTATAAAGCTTTGAGCCGTATTTGAGTACTCGTACTCGTTGATTGCAGTCGTATCGATCATCTGGCTACCAGTTAAGCCC
>JBIKPA010000032.1:0-16353 GCA_044357715.1 Microthrixaceae bacterium | reverse complement strand
CATCAAGTTGCTTGCGAATTGCCGGCAAGTCAGCTCCCGGGTCTGCTTTGACGTACACAACGAAGTCGGTGTTGAACAAGGCAAGGGTGTTCGCCTCAAAGGTCTCAAGTGGTAACAGGTAGCTCCCCCCGCCAGAGGACTGATCGAAGGTCATAGCGAGTTGGAGTTCCTGAACCCCTGTCCGAACAAAGTAGACCGGTACCTTGTCCCCAAGCTTCCAGCCACGCTTTTCTGCTTCTTTCAATTCAGCTGCGAAGGTGCCGGGCAGCAGATCTTTTGGCGTGCCCTGTGTGTTGCCCACATCGTTGATCTCAAAGTAGCTCTGAGGCTCGATGCCAAGCAGGAAGCTGTCCTCGCCCGCAGGAGCGGCATCGCCTGCTCCGAGAGGGTTCTTCTGCGTCTTTGATGGATCTAAAGCTGCCTGCTGCTGAGCGTAGGTATCTGTTAGGCGAAAAGGTGCAAAACGCACTGGGCTAGCGAGTGCAACCCCAGGAACCGCTCGTGCTTCAACTACAGCCGTGGTGGGAATGCCAGTGCCAATAGAGAAGGTGCTTGAGTTGATAACGAAGTCGGCCGAGATTGTTGAGTTGACCGTTGACTCGACGCTGGCCTTGATGGAACTAGCCATGACTGCAATCAAGGTAACGAGGGTTACCCCAATGGTGAGCGCAGCAGCAGTGGCAGCAGTTCGGCGCGGGTTTCGGGCTGCGTTCTCGCCAGCGAGTCGGGGTGTGATTGCAGTGCCGCGCGTAAATGGCCAAACCAGAATGCGGCTAAAGGGGGCTGCAATCAACGGGCCCAAAATCACTGCAACAGAAACCAAGAACAGCACTGCGCCCAAACCAAACAACACCAGTGGATTGGGTCCAGCGTCTGCCAGGCCCAGTCCAAGGAGGGCACTACCTCCAAGGAGGAAGAGCGTGCCCCAGATGATTCTCGACCGTGACACACCGGCTCGATCCACAGAAACCTCGGTCAACGCAGCGATTGGCGGAACCTTGGTTGATCTCCATGCGGGTACTAGCCCAGAGAGCACCGTCACGCCGATACCCACAATAAACGCAGTGGCAATGGCGCTAGCAGTCAGTGTTGGTAGGCCTGGTTGCACTGTAAAGAGAGTTCCCACAAAGGCTTTGAGTACCCAAGCCAATGCCACACCGCCGATAAGACCAAGCACTGAAGCTACTAGGCCGACAATGACAGCTTCGAGCACGATCGACAGCAGAACCTGCTTTCGCTTGGCGCCGATAGCGCGTAGCAGCGCCGTTTCTCTCGTTCGTTGTGCAACCAGAATGGAGAAGGTGTTGTAGATAATGAAACAAGCAACAAAGAGCGCTACGTAGCCAAATACAGAGACAAAGGTGGTCAAGATATCTACGAATTGCGAGACTGATTGCTGATTCTCGGCGGTAAATTTCTCGCCTGTAACAACTTGTTGTTCAGGAAGCGCAGCGGCGATTGCGTTGGCTAAGACCTCTTGGCTCGTGCCGTCTTGAGCGGCAACGGCTATGTAATTGAATTGTGCTGGTAGTTGGCCAAGGCGCTGAGCAGTGGGGGTGGTAAAGAGCATCATCTTGGCACCGCCTGCTAGGTCGCCTCCCTCCCCAAGACCCATCAGGCCAACAAGGGCGAACTTCTCGCTACCTGCTTGGGCAGAGACGGTGACCTGATCTCCAACTTTGTATCCAGCATCTTTGGCAGAAGTGAAGTCCAGAACCATCTCGGTTGCTGCGGTTGGTTTGCGACCCTCTGTCAGCACGCCAACTTGAAGTTGTGGATCATCGAGCCAGTTGTACACCAGAGTGGGAGGACCAAAATTTGATCCAACAATTTTGCCGTTGGTACCCACGAGTTGAGCAGAGGTGGTTTCTATTACTCCTAAGGCTTTGCGAACTCCGCTGACACCGTCTACCTCGGTGACGAGTGCTTCTGGAACAGGGGAGCGGAGTTTTTGGCCAAAGCCCAAGTCTTGCTCCTCGGGAGAGCGAACCACAGCGTCAAATCCCTCATAGGCAGTGCCGACTAGCGATTCAATTGAGTCTTTGAGCACTCCCGACAGAACCTGGGTGCCCGTCAAAAAAGCAATACCTAAAATGATTGCTAATCCTGTGGTGACTAGTCGGCGCTTGCGCGCAAGTATGTCCTTGAGTGCGACCCTAAACATGGGCGCTCAGTCTCCGAGTTGCTTCATGAGGTCAAGCACTCGGTCTGCCGTTGGCTTGATCATCTCATCGCGAATTTTGCCATCTGCTAGGAAGATCACTCGGTCTGAGTGTGCCGCGGCGCTTGGATCATGGGTCACCATCACAATGGTCTGTCCAAGGTCAGATACGGCATGGCGCATGAAGTCCAACAAGTCGGTTCCGGAGCGGGAATCCAAGTTGCCGGTAGGTTCATCTGCAAACACGATCTGCGGTTGACTTGCAAGTGCCCGAGCGACAGCCACTCGCTGTTGTTGACCGCCCGAAAGTTCGCTGGGCCGGTGATCAAGTCGTGTCCGTAGCCCAACCGTATCGATCACGGTATCCATCCATTCCTTATTTGGCTTTCTGCCCGCAAGGTCCATGGGTAGCGTGATGTTCTCTTCTGCAGACAGCGTCGGGATCAGGTTGAAAGCCTGAAACACAAAGCCGATCTTGTCTCTGCGAAGCTCGGTGAGCTGACTCTCACTCAAGTCGTCGAGGTAGGTATCTCCGATGAACACGCGGCCGGCCGAGAGTCGATCAAGGCCAGCAAGGCAATGCATCAGCGTGGACTTTCCAGAGCCAGAAGGGCCCATGATTGCTGTAAAGCGGCTCTGTTCGAAACTGACTGTGACCCCATCGAGGGCGCGAATCTCGGTGTCGCCCTCTCCGTAGATCTTGCTTGCCTCGATAGACCCTGCTGCAGCAGTTTGGGTCACTGTTGAACTCATGGTGAGTAGCCCTTCGCGTTCTTGCCTGTGGATCTCTTCTGATGCATCAAAAGAATGCATTCGCAAACGCTGATCTTACTTCGACAGGGCATGATTCCCCTGCGCAGCCAGTTCTAGGCAGCGCTGGCTGGCTGAGCGAGCATTTCGGGGCTGCTCAGTAGCGAACCCTCTTCTGACAGAACAGGCACAATCGCTTCGGCTTCGAATTCTTGTGTTGGCTCCCAGATTCGATTCGACAAGGCTGCAACACATGAGGCCAGCCACCTTGCCCAGTGTTTGGGGACTTCTGGCGATGCCTGACGGGCCAGCTTAAACATTGAACGTGCCTGAGCATGCTTGCGAAGCCTTGCTGCTGCCACGCCGCCGATGGTTGCGTAGCGTGCAAGCAACATGGAATCGGGAATTGGGGTCCGTGCCATTGCATCAAGAGCCTGAAGCGCCCAATTTAAGCGCAGTTCATCGCCGCCGGCGCAAGGCTCCTCTGGTGATTCGTTCCACCTGATCAAAGGTTCTGGGGTATGGCTGATGATCTGGCCATCATTGATGACCGAGTCGGCAAGTCGTTTGCCAATCTCGAGCAGACTGAGCGCCGGAGGAGTAGCGAGACCAAAATCTAGCGCTGCCGGATCGATCTGAGTGGGTGCAGTTGCTTCAGAGTTGAGTTGGCCAACGCCAGCGGATCGAACAGTAGAGACCAACAGGTGATCACCATTGGGTTTTGCGAGGGGGGTGAACGCTCCGATGCGTTCTAGGCGTTCGCGACTCGAAGCGAAGGTGCCTGATCGGAAGCAGGCCTTGTACCCGTGGTCAACGGGGTGATGCCATCTGCTTGCTGGGTCCACTGGCTGAGGCTCAAGCAGTACCGGACGAAAGGTGCTCTGCGTGCCATCTCGGTAGAACTGCTCTCCGCCGCAGCTGACGAGTTCAGCGTCGGTCGAGTCGATGAGTCGACCAAGTCGGGCGAGCCAGGCTGGAGCAACCTCATCGTCAGGGTCAAGAAACAAGACCCACTTACCCTTGGCTAGTTGCATTCCAGCGGCCCGAGCGGCCTCAATACCTTGGTGTTCTTGTCGCAAGATCTTTACTCGTTTGTCTGCCACAGCCCGAGCCGCCGCCACACTGTCATCAGTTGATCCGTCGTCAACCACCAGGAGCTCAAAGTCGGCAAATGTTTGCGATACCACGCTAGCGATGGCGCGGCCGACTACATCGGCTCGATTTTGCACAGGAATCACCACACTGAAGCGGGGATGCACATCCCTAGTTTCGTTCAGGTTCGGCCTTTGGTGGCGGATGCTCAGAGCGCCGTTAGCGAGGGGGTTGCATCCGGAACACACTCACATTCCCATTGCTTGCTAACTCAGTCAGGGTGAGGCGAGTCTGCAACTGCTCGAGAGTCCACAAGTGGCCATATGCCGGAGGCTCATCAATCCAGACTAAGCAGGATTCAGTATCTGTGAGCGTGGCAGTGATCTCTTGCAGGTCTGGGATCTCTTCGCTTGATTCCAAGGCCCGACGTTGTGGACTCCACTGCGCTTCATAGCTGGGGTACAGCCCGTTTGGCAGATTCGAATACAGCGTGCAATTTGGCGGGAGTGCCTCAAGTGCTTCGTTCGCGCGAACCTGATCGAAGACTTTCGCTTCGTAGTTGCCAATGAAATACGGGTGACCGGCGGCGAAGGCAAGCATGGCAACACAGCCTGCAGCAAGGTTGGCTGCAGTCCAAACATGCGCCCCTGCATAGCCAAGCCTCCACCAGTGGTTGCCCTGTGTTGCATCTGCGGCAGTTTCTGGCGTCGAGTTGAGGCGAGGCAACCTGTCGATCAGGGCGAGCGCTAAAAACATCAGTGGAAAGTAGGCCGGGTACAGCAGGCGCAGGTCTAACTGATTGAGTGCCGTAGTGGTACGCACATAGAGCATGTAGACCATGTACAAAATCGGGAAGAACAACAACAACCCGAGTGTGCTTCCGGGAATGGCTACAAGTCGGTGAAATACAGCTCCTGTTGAGAGCAGCGCCCTTGCGGGGTTCCCCGCCGCTCCCGGGTTCTCTGGAGGCGGCACTCGAAGGAGTCGCACAGCTAGGTAGATGGCCACAGCCAACACACTCAGCCCGACTGCTGCCCAAATCTTGGTGAGTCCGTTTCCTAGACCCGGCAACAAGAACCTGCCAAGCGTGGCAGCGATGTCGAATCCGTTGTCTACTAAACCGCGAGCTGATGGGTGACGTTCACCCGTGAAGGTCTCATCGATGGAGTAGTTGCGGGCCATCCACAGACCCGGAGCGATGCAAGAGACTGCTCCGTAGATTGCTCCGTTGCGTATCCGAACCAGCCAACTGCGGTTCCGGTCGAGCAGCAGCCAGAGTCCGCCGAAAGCAATCAAGACCAGGCCGATGTAGCGCAGCCCGAAGCCCACCCAGACCAACATCGCAGACAGAATGAGGGTGAGAACTGAGCCCGAACTGCGAAAGCGGATCAGGGTCAGCATCCATGCCATGACCAGCAGAGCAAATGCCATATCGGTCATCAGTACATGGCCGAGGCCAATTGTTGACGGCCCAAAGGCAAGTACCAGCGTGCCCAGCAGAACAAGGCGGGTGTTGCTCACGAACAGACGAAGCAGTTTGTTGCCTACCACGACCACTGCTGCAGCAACTGCGGCGTTGAGCAGTATTACTGCACCCATCGTGTTGAGTGGGGTGGCCCAGGCCACCCCAGCCATCAAAGCTGACCAGATTGGCGGCCAAATAGTCACTGGCCGCTCTAGGAAGTATCCGAACCCCTCACCGTTCAGGAGGGAGTCGGCAATTGCGCGGTAGCCAACTCCGTCATCACCGGTTGCAATCCCAGAGATGTTTGAGATCAGTACTGCAACCGCAGAAGAGATTGCCAAAAGCAACACATACGGGTACTTCTCACTTGGCGATTCCCATGAATCTGCCGCTTCACTGGTACTTGCGTTTGCCCCATTCACTACCGCACTGTTTAGTCGGTCGGTGCGGGTACAAGGCGGAGGTAAGGCTTCACAGCGTTCCAACCACCTGGGTACTGCAGCTTTGCGTCTTCGTCACTCACTGCCGGGACGATGATGACATCCTCGCCGTGCTTCCAGTTCACCGGAGTTGCAACCTTGTGTTTGGCAGTGAGTTGAAGTGAATCAACTACTCGAAGTATCTCGTCAAAATTGCGACCGGTTGACGCTGGGTAGGTGATGATCAGCTTGACCTTATTGTCTGGTCCGATGATGAACACCGAGCGCACGGTCAGCGTGTCGCTGGCGTTCGGGTGGATCAGGTCGTACAAGTCAGAGACGTTCTTGTCAGTGTCGGCAATGATCGGAAAGTTCACCGCTGCACCTTGGGTCTCTTCGATGTCTTCAGACCATGCGGTGTGATTGGTGAGCTCGTCAACCGAAAGGCCAATCACCTTGACGTTGCGCTTGTCCCACTCGGGCTTGAGCCGTGCAACCGCCCCAAGTTCGGTAGTGCATACAGGGGTGAAGTCCTTGGGGTGGGAGAACAAAATGCCCCAGCTATCGCCCTTCCAATCGTAGAAGTCGATCTTGCCTTCGGTTGTAGAGGCTGTGAAGTTGGGTGCCGTGTCGCCGAGTTGTAGAGCCATAGTCTGCGTCGTCCTTGTATCTGAATTTTTTGGGCGGGGGGAACAGATCCACCAGAATCTATTCCCGACCAAACTAGTCGGGTTTATCTAAAAGTCAACACCGGCCTAGCTTTTTGAGAAACTGCTAACTTTTGTTAGCGGAAGGGTTGACGAAGTGAGCATTGCTAACTATAGTTAGCAATGCAGTTAGCGCCGTTCCATCTGCGCTCTCCCCCTAGCAACACCCCAATAATAAGGAGTACACATGACTACCGTGATTACACGTATGACAGAAGTACAGGACCAAGTCATCAAGGCCATCAACAGTGTGAACGAGCCGCTTACTGACGCGATTACTACAGCTGTCAACTTTGTGGTTGAGAACGTCCCACAGATTCCTGCTGTTCCGTTCGCCGAGAAGTTTCCTACCCCCAAGGACCTCATCAACAATCAGGCCAAGTTTGCATCCAAGCTTGTCACCACCAACAAAGCAGTTGCACTCAGCGCAGCCACTGCAGCGCAGCCAATTACTGATCAGTTGCTCGATCGCAAGTCCGGACCAGTGCGCACCAAGGCTGCCGCCTGAGTCGCATAATTCTTTGCTTCAGCGAGCAGTCTGAACGTGTTCAGCGCTGCTGATTGAAGAAGCTATTCACTCACTAGCGAAACGAACGGCGCAGCACCTGTGGCCGTTCGTTTCGCGTCTCAGGGGCAATCCGTAACCCAGGTGGTTTGCCCTCACTTTGAGACGCGTGCGAAACGCTCTTTGTATTTCAGCGCGGGAGTCTCGACGTAGTTCCACGAGAGCACCGAGACTCCGATTGTGACGGCAAAGGCGATGGGAAATGTCACGAGCAGAGCAAGTTTGGGGCGACCCACAAAGACTCCCTCAAAGAAACTCAGGATGACAAAGTAAATCAACAGGTGCCAGATATAGATGCCATAGGACCGCTTTCCGAACCACCGGCAGATTGGCAATGCGAGCAGGGTTGCAAACTTGGCTTGCGGTCTCCGGACGAGATCAAGAATCCAAAGCGCCATGGCAATAACGGTCACGTTGTAAAACAAGCTGACGAATGGGGCAAACGGGGCGAAGCCTCCCAGGCAAAGCGTCATGGCAAACATCACCAAGGCGATATTGCCTCCGATAGGCAAAAAGCGTTGAAGCGCCGGCGAGTTCTTTGCCGGATCAAGGCGAAAGATCATGGCTACAAGGCAGCCCAGAACTAGCGAGTCAGGTCGCAAGATGGAGAAGCCAAAGACGAATGATTCAAGGGTCTTCCCTCCAAGTTCGGGGGTGAGAGTCATGCGAAGCACGGGCATGACGATGACCACTGCAAACATTGCAACAAGTAAGGCGTTCATGCGATGGGCTTTGCCGGCCTTCATTGCGGCTATCAGAAGAAGTGGCCACACAAAATAGAACTGCTCCTCAAGCGACAACGTCCAAAGTTGCACAAGTGCTTGGCCCTCAACTCCAACCCACGCAATCAGAAAGTCGTACACATAAAATGCCGCCGCTAGGAACTCAATGACGTACTGCTCCCGTTCATCACCACCAAAGATCAGGGCGAACACCAAAAACACACCGAGCAGCGTGTAGACCGCTGGGAATAACCGAAACACGCGTCGCAAATAGAAGTCTCTTAATGAGATTGCACCTCGAGCGGCCCGCTCTTCAAACATGAGGGTAGTTATTAAGAACCCCGAGAGCATGAAGAACATGTCCACCAAAATGGGTGCACCGTCTAGGTAACGGCTTCCCATGAAGTGAAACGACATCACGAGCACAACGCTGACCCCGCGTGCGCCATCAAGTGCAGGGTTCCAACCGAGCTTGCGCTCAGTCGGCCCAGCAAGTTTGGCCATAAAGCTGTCGCTAGCGGCGCTCGGTGCTGTTGTCATGTGGCTGTACTCATGTGGCTGTACTCATGTGGCTGTACTCATGTGGTTGGGGGGCTGGCCGGCTGGCTGTCTTGGGGGCGCTTATAGCGAGTGTCCTTTATGCGAAGGAAGGGTTGTTCAATGAAACGATACGAGGCAATTCCCGCTAACACGCCAAGGACCGAGGCAATCAGTCCCAATACAAGACGTTGCAGGCCAAAGACTCCCTCCATCAGAGCGAGGAATGGGTACAACACCGGGATGTGCCACAAATAAATCCCGTAGGAACGCTGTCCTAACCACTGCAGGTGACGGTGGCTGAGGCCACGTGAAATCAGACTCTCTTGTCGCAGGTACAAATCCAAAATCAGTGGCGCCAGCAAGAGCAGACAAACCTGATACATCGGTCCGCCGAACAGTTCAAAGCCGGGGGCACGGTCGCCAAGTGCCAAAAACCCAAAGAAACCAACCCAGCCGATGAACCCGCCGATTGCAATCCAGCGCCGCCACAAAGCCGTGATCGGCCGGGGGATGGAGCGAATGAAGAATGCGAGTAGGCAGCCGTAAACAATCATGTCTGGCCGTGCCGAGGCAAGCCGGTAGACGATGCCTTGCCAGGTGGGGTCGTTCTCGTCAGCGAAGGTCACCCCATCTGGGCCAAGAATGACGATCTCTGATTGGAAGATCACTCGGGTGCTCATGACAACCACAATGAAGGCCACGCATCCAATGATGAGTTTGAGGTCTGAACTGCGACGCTTGAGGCGCATGGCTGCAAAGAAGACGACTGGCCAGATGAAGTAAAACTGTTCCTCGACTGTCAGGCTCCAGGTATGGCCAAGAACTCCGTCTAGCGTTCCTGGCATAAAGGCCGCAACGATGTAGTAGCAGTAAGTGGCTGCGGCAAGGGGTTCAATCCACCAAGAGCCAAGCTGCTCTTGTGCGGCAGGTATGAAATTGATTGCAAAGATAATCAGCAGCGTCGAGACAAAGATCATGAGGTACATCGCAGGAAACAACCGCAGTGCTCTGCGCTGGTAAAACCGCCGAAGATCGTTCGTCTCGGTGGACTTGCGTTCGTCCAACAGCAGTGTGGTGATGAGGAACCCGCTTGCTACGAAGAACCAGTCGATGATGATGGGGGAGCCGCGCAGGAAGTCAGTCACAAGCGCGTGGTAGAGCACCACCTGCAACACAAACAGGCCTCGGAACCCATCAAAGGAAGGAATATGGCCGAGCTTGGGCCCCTCCACATTGATGAGTCGGTTGTCAGTTACCCCCACAGACAAGTTTTGCCCCTCGGCTATTCACAGTTCATTGGCTCGTCAAGACCTGTCGGCTCTTCAAGACCTGCCGTTATTCAGGATACGGCGGATGACTAGCAATGCGCCATGCTCAGATATCAAGTATCTCTCGATCAACAAGTTCTGAGTGATCAAGTAGAAACTGCCTGCGGCGCGCAACATCTGCTCCCATGAGCGTCTCAAACAAATCACCCGCTTGGATAAGAGCCTCTGCATCTTGCATGGTGATACGTCTCAAAATCCGAGTTTCTGAATCTAGACAAGTAACAGCGAGTTCTTCTACGTCCATCTCTCCGAGACCTTTGAAGCGCACCCATTGCAGGTTCTCAGCTTTTCGATTACCGCTGCTGAGTTCTGCTGTCAGGCGTTCTTTGTCTGCATCGGAAAATGCGTGCACCACTTTGTCGCCCACTTTGACGGTAAAGAGGGGTGGTTGGGCGGCAAAGACTCGGCCTGCCTCTAGGAGCGGCCGCATGTAGTGGTAGATCAGGGTGAGTAACAAGCAGCGGATGTGACTGCCGTCAACATCGGCATCGCACAAGATGATGATGCGGCCGTATCGAGCTTGCTCAAGGTTGAAATCGGCCCCAGAGCCTGCACCGACTGCAGTGAAGAGCGCCTGAGCCTCGGCGTTCTCGATGACCTGCTTCAGCGTGGATTTGCCAGCATTGACTACCTTTCCGCGCAGGGGAAGTACAGCCATGTATTCGGCGTTGCGTCCGGCCTTGGCTGGCCCAGCAGCGGAATCTCCCTCGACGATGAGCAACTCGGCATCAATGCCGTGACGCCTGCAGTCGGCGAGTTTGTCGGGCATTGCACCCGAGCTCAGATTGGCGGCCTTGCGGCGAGCATCAAGCGTGGCTTTGGTAGTCACACGGTTGATCACCGCTTGAGTGATCTTGTCTCGGAGGGCCGCAATATGAGTTTTCTTGCCGCCGCCCTCAATCCAATTCGTGAGATTGTCTCGAACAACCTCGTACACGATGCTCTGGATAGCCGGCGTGCCAAGCTCTTGTTTTGTCTGTCCCTTGAACTGGGGCTCGGGGAAGGTCACCTTGATTGCGGCAACCATGCCCTCTTGGACATCGCCTTTCTCTGCTCGGTCCTTACCCACCTTGGCAAATCGGGCCAGCTTCTTTGTGCCGGCAAGAAGCACATCGTTTGCGACTTTGGTCATGGCGCGCTCAAAGCCAGCCACGTGAGTGCCGCCCTCGACAGTGGGGATGGTATTGACGAAGCTACAGAGAACGGGGTCGAATCCTTGGACCCAACGAAGAGCAATGTCCACAGTGCAGGTTCGTTCAACTACTTGCATTCGACCATCTACGGGAACCTTCTCTTCAAAGGTCCCTTGGCCGTGCAGGGTAATGACCTCGGTGATTGATTCCCCCACAGACAGGGTTTCAACAAGGTCAGCTAGGCCGCCTTTGGCCACAAACTCCTCGGGCTCTCGTGGCGATGACCCTCGCTTGTCAATCAAGCGAACCTTGAGGCCAGGTACCAAGAAGCAGACCTGTGCGCAATGATCTCGGATTATTTCGTACTCGAGTGAGAGGCCGGGGTCGAAGATGTCGAGGTCTGGCCAGAAGCGAACTCGTGTACCGGTTCGGCGCGGTGGGATTTTGCGGATGACTTCAAGAGTCGAACCGGGGGTGAACTTCCCTGTGGCCGAGAACTTGCCAGGGAGTTGATTCTCGAAGCTGAGTCGATGAGTAGCTCCGTCAAGGTCGACCTCAACGATGAGTTTGGCAGCCAGAGCATTCACCACCGAGGCGCCCACCCCATGCAAGCCGCCTGAAGAGGAGTACGCGCCTGTTCCGAACTTGCCGCCTGCGTGAAGCTCGGTAAAGACCACCTCGAGCGCAGTCCGTTTGCCATCCTTCTTGCCAATCGGAATACCGCGGCCATTATCGGAAACTTCTACTGAGTTATCTCGATGCAGGGTGACTTCGATCAGGTTGGCAAAGCCTGCTGCTGCCTCATCAACTGAATTGTCAATGAGTTCCCAGACAAGATGGTGCAGGCCCTCTGGGCCGGTGCCGCCGATGTACATGCCTGGGCGTTTGCGGACAGCTTCAAGGCCTTTGAGCAGTTGAATGCTTTTGGCGTCGTAGGCGGCAGGGGTTCGATTGCGTGCGGAGGTTGGGGTGGGCTGTGCCATTTACACTTAGTCAATCACGGCTGGCAGACAGTCTGGGCTACCAACGTCCAAAACCAACGGCTAAGAAGCGGCGACGTGTGGCCTTCGAAACCAAATCCCTAGAGGTATGAGCAATCGTAAGCGGCTCGGGTGAGGCATCTGGTTTGGATGGCGCATCCTCGGTGCCGACTACCAAAAGTAGGTCCTGCTCGGTTCCTACATAGGCCCAGTCAAGACGCTTTTCGGTTCGGAACTTGGTGATGCGCAGACCAGAGGTGGCGCGTCCTTTGGTAGGGATCTCTGATGCGTCGGTCACTTTGGCTGTTTGTGCGTCAGTCACGGATAACAGAATTGACTCGTCATCAACAGCACCTGCGCCCACCACAGTGGAGCCATCAGTCAGCTTCATTCCGGTAACTCCTGTTGCACCTCTACCCTGAACCGGAACCGCTGCCGCTTCGCATCGCATTGCCTGAGCATTAGATGCAACCGCTGCAATATCTTGTCCGTCCGGAGCAGGGAAGGCAGCTAGTAACGAGTCACCGGGCTTGAGTTTGATGACCGGTTTTCCAGCAGGCGTGCCAACAAGTTCTTCAACGCTGATGCGCTTCATCATGCCCTGAACGGTAACGAGCATCAGCGGGGCAGGCTCTTCGGCTCCGGCCAAAGCAGCAGTGACTAGTAAGCGAATGCCTTCACCTTTGTCGAGTGCGAAGAGTTCGCTCAGCGCCGAGCCTCTGCTTCGACCAGTGACCTCGCCGATTGCCTCGACGCTGGTGGGAAACACTCGACCTCGTGTGGTGAGTGCCCAGAGTTGCGAGTGTGTTGTAGTTCCCACTCGCTGGATCAGCACATCGTGGCGGCCAAAGGTGGCCGGCTTTGGCCCCTGAACGGGCTCTCGTCCGATCATCCCGGATTGCGAGAGTGAAACTACGCATGGTTCCTCGACTCGGGCAGCGGCAACCTCTGCAGCAACATCTTCGAGGGTGATGTCATCTAGCTGATCGGGTCGAATAATCCGAGACCGACGAGGGGTGGCAAAGCGGTCAACCATTTCTTCGAGTTCGTTCAACACGATGGTGCGCTGGCGCTGTTCTGAAGAAAGGATTTTGTTGTAGTCCTCGATCTGTCCGCGCAGATCAGTTGCCTCGGTCTCTAGTTCAAGCTTTGCTAACGCTGTTAGGCGGCGAAGCTGCATATCTAAGATGTGGACTGCTTGCACATCAGACAAGTTGAGTTGCTCAATGAGACGGGCTCGAGCCTCGCCAACGTCTTGAGAGGATCGGATGATTGACACCACAAGGTCAATTGCGTCGAGCGCAATCAAGAGGCCCTCGAGTAGGTGTAGACGGCGTTGCGCCTTATCGAGACGGAACTGGGTGCGCCGGCGCACAACATCAAGGCGATGCTCTATGTAGTGATGACACAACTCGTACAGCCCAACGGTTGTCGGGTTGCCGTTGATGAGTACCACGTTGTTCACGCCAAAGGTTTCTTCGAGCGGGGTCTGGCGAAACAGGTCGGTCAGCACCCCCTTGGCATTGGCGCCGGGGCGAAGCTCAATCTCTAGGCGCAATCCGGTTTTGCGATCGGATAGGTCTTTGATATCGCTCACCATGGGCAGCTTCTCTGAGCGCATGAGTTCGCGCACCCGAGCCACCACGCGCTCGGGGCCAACCTGATAGGGCAACTCGGTGACGATCAGACCTTGGCGGGCTCGGGTCAGACTGATGATCTCGACCTTGGCTCGGATACGAAAGCTGCCTCGTCCCGTCTCGAGAGCATCTCGGATGCTGTCATCGATGATGATGCCGCCGGAAGGAAAGTCAGGACCGGGAAGTACCTGCATGAGTTCTTCGATAGTGGGCTTTGGTCGGCGCTTGGTCATGACAGCCTTGATGGCCTCGGCCACCTCGCCGAGATTGTGACTCGCCATATTGGTGGCCATGCCAACAGCAATTCCGGTGGTGCCGTTGACTAACAAGTTTGGAAGGCGCGCAGGAAGGTAAAGCGGTTCTTCATTCTCACCATCAAAGGTGGCACGCATTTCGACGGTGTCTTCGTCGATTTCGCTCAGCATCTCCATTGCAGCCTGGCTGAGACGGCACTCCGTATAGCGGTACGCAGCCGGAGGGTCATCGAGGCTTCCGAAATTTCCGTGCGGATCAATCAGAGTGATGTTTCGACTGAAATCTTGGCCCATCTTGGTGAGAGCGTCGTAAATCGATCCGTCACCGTGTGGGTGGTACTTGCCCATCGTGTCGCCCACAACGCCAGCACATTTGCGATGCGGGCGGTCTGGGCGTAGGCCGTTATTGGCCATTGAATGCAAAATCCGGCGTTGCACCGGCTTGAGGCCATCGCGCACATCAGGGATAGCTCGGGCCGTGATCACCGAAAGCGAATAGGCGAGATAGGAATTCTCCATCTCGTCGGTGACGGGCACATCAATAACTTCTCGGGCAAAGCTCCCGAATAGCTCTTCTTGGCGTGGCATTCGCCCATTCTTTCAGTGCCGGAGGACACTCGGGTGACAGTCGGTACCGGTGAGCCGAGTTCCGGGTGGACCAACCTCTCGTAGGTCATGCATGCTTGTGTATGACTGATACCCCGTGGTTAGGCGATGCATGCTCACTTGTGGACGCGTTTCGGGCCGGTGAACGCTCGCCGAAAGAGGAACTCCAGGCAACCTACGACGCGATTGATCGCAGCGATCTGAACTGCTTTTCCTTCCTCGATCCCGAGCGGGCTTTACAAGCGGCAGGCTCGGCAGATCTCACCAAACCCTTTGGTGGTGTTCCCACTGGGATCAAAGAACTTGACCAAGTAAAGGGTTGGCCAGATACTGGCGCCTCACTGGTTTTCAAGGACCGCATCGCATCTGCAGACAGTGAACTAGTGCGCAGATTTGTTGATGATGGCGGGGCAGTGCCGGTTGGTCTGACAACAGCCTCTGAGTTTGGTGGCCTAAATGTCAGCGTGACCAAACTCAACGGTGTGGCTCACAATCCTTGGCAGCACGGAAAAACTGCTGGTGGTTCCTCCGGTGGAAGTGCCTCTGCTGTGGCGGGCGGCCTAGTGAGCATTGCCTCGGGTGGTGACGGGGGAGGGTCCATTCGTATTCCCGCCGGCTACTGCGGCCTTTTGGGTATGAAGGGCACCTACGGGCGAATCTCGCGCGGTCCTCACGCTTTCTTCCGGCCGGGCACTGTGGTGGTGGGCAGCCTTGCCCGCTCTGTCAGGGATGCCGCAAGATTTTATGATGTCTGTGCTGGTCTCGACCCGCACGACCCGTCGAGTCTTCCAAACCCGGGGAACTGGGAGAAGCAACTTGGTACCAACGAGCTTGCCGGCCGCAGAGTTGCTGTGTTGCCATCGATTGCAGGAGTGTCGCTTGAGCCCGGAGTCGAGAAGCTTCTGCGTGAGCAGGCTTCGGAACTCATTGCCTCGGCTGGCATGGTCGAGGTAGAGATCAGCTTGGAGTTGCCAAACTTGGCCGCTCAGTGGGCGATGGGAAATCTCTCGACCCTTTTGGCCGAGTTCGGGCCGCTCTGGCCGAAGTGCGCTCCGCTGCTCACCGATGAGATTGCCTTGGGAACCATTCTGGCTCAGGCGATGTACAACCTAAATCTTGCAGCGGTAGCAGAACAGCAGCGGATCGAAGCAAACGCCGCAATGGCAGGGGCTTTTGAGAAGGTGGATTACATCATCTCAAGTACTAACCCTGGCCCCGCATTTGCAGCTGATGCAACAACTTCAAGCCCAACGGACAATTTCTTGGATCAGGCAAAATCTTCGTCTGCGGCACGAGGGGCCTTCAGAGGTTTGATGGCAAGCCTTCGTGTGCTTAACGCTGGGTTCCCAAGAATGTCGAACTCACTCATTGAGTCAGTGGTCGAGAAGGTTCCAGATTTGGTCACCATGGGTGGGCTCACCATCATCTCAAATATTTACGGCAACCCAGCCGTCTCGATTCCAGTCGGTACGGTCAACGACTTGCCTGTTGGCATGCAGGTATTGGCACGCCACCATCGTGATGCAGAGCTCTTTGATGTGGCGCTGCATGTGGAGCGAGAGAACCCTTGGCCACTTGTTGCTCCGAAGGTCAGCGCTGGCTCTGCTGCTTCAGCCGCAGTCTAAGGAACAGGTCTTAGAGGCCCATCATTTCAACAAGACCATGATCGTGGCCGGCGGTGTAGCCGCCGTCTACGGCAACTGCTTGGCCCGTCATAAATGAAGCATCGGACGAGAGCAGGAATGCGGCAACTGCTGCGATTTCTGAGGGGTGGCCAAATCGCCGGAGCATATGAGCGCTTCGGAATGAGTCGCGGACCTCTTCCATGCCCGGCATATCGAATACCTCTGCCATCATCGGAGTCTCGATAAATCCGGGGCAGACCGCGTTGGCGCGGATGCCTTGGCGACCATAATCAATCGCCAGATTTTTGGTGAGCAGCACAACCCCACCCTTCGAAGCGTTGTAGGCGCTGCCACCCGAGGTGCCCTCGA
>JBIKPA010000189.1:0-5675 GCA_044357715.1 Microthrixaceae bacterium | reverse complement strand
CGGCTCCTGAGCGAGCATGGCGCGCAACACAAACTTGGCACTCAAATAGGTGCCGGTGAGATTGATCGAGATAATCCGATCCCATTCCTCTTGAGCAAGATCATGCACCGCTCCGCCGCCCGCAACCCCGGCCGCTGTTACGAGTCCATGAATGCGCCCAAATTTTTGTACTGCTTGAGTCACCGCAGCTTCAGTTGCTTGAGCATCGCGTACGTCAAGGTGAAGAAAATCAAAGCGCTCGCTATGAGCAGTCAGGTCGCTGATTGGCTCTTGAATATCAAGACCAAAGACACACGCCCCCTCGGCAAGTAAACGCTCAACGGTTGCCAAGCCGATTCCCGACGCGGCACCCGTCACGATCACGGTTTGATCTTCAAAACGATTCATGCTGGAAATCTCCTTAGGAACAGTTATGCGCGCAGGGTTCTACTTGCAGGGTTTGGCTGCGCTGTTAGGCGGGAAGAATGAGTTCCGCTGCTTGGCGTAGTTCATCAGTGCTACCGGCATGCACCAAGATTTCAGTGACAGCCGACTCCTTCCACGCAGCTACGCGATCAGCAATGCGAGCAGGTGTACCCACAAGTGAAATCTCGTCTGCAAAGGACACCGGAACTTCTCCGATTGCTTGGTCAGCCTTGCCGTCGAAGAACAAGTCCTGAATCTTCTCGGCCTGCTCACCTAGACCCATGCGGGCGGCAAGTTTGGTGTGGTAGTTCTGTCCCTTTGCCCCCATGCCGCCGATATAAAAAGCCAGCATCGCTCGGGTTCCACCAAGGGCTGCCTCGATGGTTTCGGGGCGATCATCGGCGGTGACAATAAATGCCGAAAGCGCCGCAACTTCAAAGTCATCGGCTGCAGCGGCAAGTTGGTCGGCGTAGACCTCTTGGCGATACGGCGAGTAGTACAGCGGCAGCCAGCCATCAGCAATCTCTGCTGTCTGAGTGACGTTCTTGGGGCCTTCGGCTCCGAGGTAGATCGGGATCTTGCGTCGAAGCGGGTGCACGATCGACTTCAGTGGTTTGCCAAGGCCAACGCTGCCTTCGCCGGTGTAGGGGTGCTGATGAAACTCACCCTGATAGTTGAGTGGTTCCTCGCGAGCCATCACCTGTCGAATGATCTCAACATATTCGCGGGTTCGAGCCAGAGGCTTGCTCGAGGGCCTTCCGTACCACCCCTCGACTACCTGCGGACCAGAGACGCCAAGGCCGAGCATGAAGCGACCGTTTGAGAGGTAATCCATGGTGATAGCCGACATTGCAGTCGCTGTTGGCGTGCGAGCAGCGAGCTGCATGACCGAGGTGCCAAGCCGAATGCGATCAGTCTTGGCAGCTAGAAACGCCAGAGGGGTCAGTGCATCTGAACCCCAAGCTTCCGCGGTCCACACAGATGTGAACCCTAAGCGCTCTGCCTCAACAGCGCGATCTACCCAATCAGGCGAGGGCATCTGCCCCCAGTATCCGAGTTGAAGTCCGAGTTGCATGCGATCTCCCTATATACGTCTTGCTTGTGCTGGCTGCTTGCTTTGTTGTGCTGGCTACTTGCCCTGGAAGTTTGGCTTGCGCTTTTCTTTGAACGCACGCGGCCCCTCACGGGCATCCTCTGAGCCAAAGACATCCCAGCCGTAGGTGAACTCGTGTTCGAGGGCCTCATCTTGGCGCATGCCGTTGGTTTCACGCAGGGTGCGCAAAATTGCCTTGACCGAAAGCGGGCCGTTTTCACAAATGGTCTGGCCAATCTCGATGGCCTTGGCAAGGGCTTCGCCGTCTTCAACCACATATCCAATCAGGCCAAGCTGAAGGGCCTCATCTGCAGAGATATGGCGACCAGTGAGCAACAAATCACATGCGACGGTGTAAGGAATCTGCCGAGGAATGCGAACCACAGATCCACCCATTGGGTACAGCGACCACTTCACCTCTGAGATCCCGAACTTGGTCGACTTGCCAGCCACACGAATTTCAGTTGCACCAAGCAACTCGGTTCCACCAGCAATGGCTGCTCCTTCTGCAGCCAAAATGATTGGCACATCTGGTTGCCAAGATCGCAGCAGCGCCTTCCACGGCAGGTCCGGGTCGGCAGCGAGTCGAGCCTGAACATCGATCTCTCCAGGGGCAACGTCGCCCTGATGTCCGCCGGCCATCTCTTTGAGGTCGGCACCCGAGCAGAAATCTCCACCCGCACCCGTCAGGACAAGGGCGCGAATATCTGGATTCGTATCAGCCTCGATAAAGGCATCGAGCATCCGGACAAGCATCTCGCCATTGATTGCATTCTTACGCTCTGGCCGGTTCAGAGTGACGATCAACAAATGGCCTTGGCGTTCAGTGAGAACCGCAGCTTGCTTGTCAGCGGTGGTGTCTGAGTTTGACTCATCTGAGTTTGGATCTGTGCTCACGGTACTCCCTCGTGATCGGTGCTCGACAACGTATGTGGACGATTTATGTGATGGCACCATAGAGCAGAACAAGAACCTGTTCTCATTTTGGACTGCCTCAGTCTGGGAAGACTGTGCTGGTTCAGTCTGGGAAGACTGGACTGCCTCAGTCTGGGAAGACTGTGCCCGTGCGGGCGCGGAGTTCCTCTGCGGCTTCTGGGAACACGTTGCTCAACAAGAACGGATCAGTCACCATCGCATAGTCCGGAGCAAGTTCCTTGGTGTAGCGCTCGATATACAAAAGTTGCTTACCCACCAGCATGAGTTCCTGTGGCGGCGTTCCGCCGAACTCCTTCATGAGTAGAACGCTCGAGGTAATCAAGTCTCCCAAGCTGACCGATGCCATGCCCGAATCAAGGAGCGGGGTAAGAATCATTCCGATTCGCTCGCCAATCTCTTCGTCGGTACCCATATCAGCAGGGAACACCCCTACCCGCCGGTAGGCCTGGGCAATCCGAACGAAATTGCGATCGAACACGCAAGTGAAATACAGGTCTCGAACAACCTGTCTCCACTCATCGTCGAGTTCGCCCATGATCCCAAAGTCCAAGAAGCAGGCGCGTCCGTCTTCGAGCAGCCAGATGTTTCCAGCATGCATATCGCCATGGAAAGGCCCGTGAACCAACACAGCCTCAACCCAGACTTTGGCTCCTCTGCGCAACAGCAGTTCGCCGTCGACTCCGCGGGCTGCGATCTCTTCGAATTGATCCATGGGAATCCCGCGGACGCGTTCCATGCAGATGGTTCGTGGCCCGCAATAATCCCAGAACACCTCGGGAGCTGTGATCCACGTATTGTCTCCGAATGCCCCGATCTGATCCCTGAATCGTTGCTGGTTCCAAGCCTCAAGAACGGGGTTCAGCTCTTGAGCAGTCAGCGCCGACAGGTCTGCAACCATGCCCAACAAGTTGGCGCTACGACCCCAAGCGCTGCGCTGGCCAAGCCGCGCAACGGTCTTTAGCACTCGCAGGTCAGTTGTCATTTGCTTGCGCAGATGCGGTCGCTGCACTTTCACTACCGCCTCGCGGCCATCAAGGAGCGTGCAGGCATGGACCTGTCCGATTGAGGCGGCAGAGAGCGGTTCATTGTCGAACGATTCAAACAACTGATGAATCGGTTCTCCCAAATCTTCAGACACCGTCTGGCGAACTACTTCGGAGCTAAATGCGGGAACCTCGTCAAGGCAGCGCCGTGCGGGCCCGGTGAGCCAAACGGGAAAAATGCCCGGCGAGGACGCAATGATCTGACCCAGTTTTACAAACGTGGGTCCAAGACGCATGAACGCGTGAATGAGCCCGTTGGCCGCAGCGTTAGAAAAGCCCGGGGATGCAGCCGTGAACCCTTTCGGCAATGCCAACAGCGTGCAGAAAAAGCAGAGCACCCCGACCGTGATGACTCGCCTGAGTTCGGCCAAACCGAACCTGTTCAGGTCGGGCTCAGTCGTGACAAGGTCCTCGGGCCTCGGCCCAGCCGCAAGCGGTCCCCCTTCAAAGGTGCTCACAAGTCAGGCAGGCCTAACCCCAAGGTCTGAGAGATCATCCCGCCGTCGATTTCGAGCAGCTTGCCAGTCATGTAGGCGCCAGCTGGGGAACACAAGTACAACACCCCAGCCGAAATGTCTTCTGGGGTGCCAAGTCGCTTGAGCGGAGTGGCCTCTTCCATGAGGCGGCGAATGTTGTCGTCAGTCAGCACAGTTTCAAGTGCAGAGGTTTGTACTGAGCCAACGGCAATGCCGTTGACGCGGATTCTTGGCGACAGATCAGTTGCTAGTTCTTTGGTCAGGTGTGTCAGTGCTGCCTTGGCTGTTCCATAAGCAGAGAACCCGCGGTCAGGCATACGTCCGGCGGCGGAAGAGATATTGACCACAGCGCCACCGCCTCGGGCCAGCATGGCAGGAACGCTCTGTTTAGTCATCTCGAACGCAGTGGTGACGTTGAAGGTAAAGGCGCGCTCAAACGACCTCATGGAGGTATCAAGAAAGGCTTTTGGTGCAGAGCCACCTGCGTTGTTTACCAACAGGTCCAATCCACCGAGTTGCTCAACTGCAATCGCCACTAGCTCGCCGAGCCTGTCGAGTTGCATCATGTCGAACACAACCGGCTCGGCGCGGCGACCCAGCTTTCTAATCTCCTCTGCAACCGCTTCAACCTGGTCTGCAGTTCGAGCGGCCACCACAACATCGGCCCCGGCCTCGGCCAAGGCAATTGCCGAAGCTCTTCCGATTCCGCGACCAGCGCCGGTCACGATGGCTACCTTTCCCTCCACTCTGAACTGATCGAGAATGCTCATAGCGTTGTGCTCCTATTTTGTTGCCTCGGTGCTCAGGGGCTGAGTTCCAAGCAGGGTAAGTGAGTAGGTCACCGTGGCATGAGCCACAGGTTTGTGCAGGTCATCGGGCTTGCCAGCATCAGAGAAGAGTGAAACTTCGACAACAGCTAGATTCCTTCCGATCTTGAGTGGTCGTGCATGAACTACAAGATCAACAAGACTCGGCCGACGCAGAAAGTTGATGTTGAGATTGCTCGTGACTGCGAGTGCTGCCGGGCCGATGCGAGACAGCAAAGCCAGATAGGCAACGCCATCTGCCATGGTCATGAGGGTGGGGCCGGAAACGGTGCCGCCTGGTCGGGACTGCGCTTGAGTTGTGGGCTGACGGACAACAATCCCATCAAGGTCAACCCGCTCAATGTTCCAGTTGAGCGGCCTGCCAAACGCCTGAGTCATGAACTCGTCTAGGGCGGGAGCATCCATCACTATCTGGGGCTCAGGGGCATGGGGGCCCGCAGTTGGGCTCACTAGAGGGAGTTCGCCGCAGTAGGCGACTCAAGGTGACGTACCACTTTTTGCCGGCGATCCAACCGCTACACAGTTCGAGGGCAAGTCAGTGCAGACCACCGAGTTCGCTCCGACTGCAACATGGTCGCCGATGGTGACTCCTGGTAGCACAACTACTCCGGTGCCAAGCCATGAGCCCGCACCAATGGTGACTGCGCGGGCTGGTTCCATCAGCAAGCCAATTGGTGAATCGGGATTGCTTGAGTCATGGCTGGCGTCGGTGATGTACACCCCGGGACCGAACCACACGTCATCGCCAATCACAATGCTCTTATGAGTAACGATTGACAGACCCCGTGCACCCCAGACTCTTGATCCAATTCGCAAGAGCGGCTCAGTTGGAGTTGGTGTTGTTTCGGGGTCTCCTTCTGGCCACACTGCCAAGGTTGCCCCTGCTGCTATCAGG
>JBIKPA010000153.1:0-6847 GCA_044357715.1 Microthrixaceae bacterium | reverse complement strand
CAGGCGGCTGCGATGGAGGCGAAGCTCGCGGGCTTGATCGGGCAGTTTCTGTCTGCCTTCCACAATGGTCACCGGACGGCTGCTTGTGGTGGTGCGATGACTCAAGTGATTGGTGGCATCTGTACTACTCAAAGACAACAGGGCTTCCCGATGAGGGGTCAGGCGACCTTGCTGCCCCGCTCATCTCTGGCGCAGAGGAAGAAGTGGGTGAGCCCCGTTGGATTGCTGGCGGCTCTCGCTACGGATTCACCGAGGATGGCTTTGTGGTGTTTGCTGCAAGGTCTGGCGGGTTTGATTCGCTGTGGAGTTTTCACCTCACAACCCGCGAGCGCCTGCCGCTACCCGGGCCGAAGTTCAGTTCGGTGGATTCACTGAGCGTTCAGGGCCGTTCCGTAGCAGTCATCGCTGGTCAGCACGATCAGCCGAGTTCGGTGTTTCATATTGACCTGAGTACGGGAGTAGTAACCGACCTGAGATCTGCTCAAGTTGCAGAGACGACTACATCAGATGTGGCTGCTAGTGATGTCGGCGCATCCGCTCAGCCTCCACTGGGGGCAGAATGGGTGTCGACTCCTCGGCACATTAGTTTCCCCACCGGAACTTCACCCGATAGCGGTGCTCAGGCACACGCGCTGTTCTATCCGCCTCAGAGTCCAACCTTTCGTGGCCCGCAGGGCGAAGCGCCTCCGCTGCTTGTGCGTATCCATGGTGGCCCAACGGCCGCTGCTCGGGCCGAATTCTCTCCGAGTGTTCTGTTCTGGACGAGCCGAGGGTTTGCCGTAGTAGATGTGAATTATCGAGGCTCTACAGGTTACGGGCGAAAGTTCCGGGACCAGCTTCTTGGCGAGTGGGGAGTGGCTGATGTGCAGGACTGCATCGCGGCGGCTCGTTTCTTGTCTGAGCAGGGCCTTGTTGACGCTGCACGTTGTGTCATCCGCGGCGGATCTGCCGGCGGGTTTACCGCACTCGCAGCACTCTGTTTTCAACAGCAGTGGGGTTTTGCGGACACTTTCGTGGCGGCTTGCAGCCTCTATGGGGTTACGGATCTGGCGGCGCTCGCCGCAGATACGCATAAGTTCGAATCTCGCTACCTAGACGGCCTAGTCGGCCCTCTGCCGGAAGCAGCGGACACCTACCGTGAAAGGTCCCCGCTCTTTCATGCTGAACACCTCACGCAACCGGTGCTGTTGTTGCAAGGTGAGGACGACAAAGTGGTTCCACCGGCTCAGGCTGAGGTTTTGGTCGCGGCCCTTGAGCACAACCAGGTTCCGCACGCATATGTGTTATTCAAAGGTGAAGGTCACGGATTTTTGAAGCAAGAGACTGTCGTCAAGGCGCTCGAGACCGAGCTTGCCTTCTACGGGCAGGTCCTTCGGTTTCTGCCAGATGGACGCGAACCTGCTGTTGAAAACCTTGTCGGTTGGCCGCCCGCGCCTAGCTCAGGCAGGATGGGGGCATGAGAGTTTTGGTTACAGAGAAGATTGCCGATGGCGGACTCCAGCGTTTGCGTGATGCAGGCCATGAAGTTGACGTGCAAGAGGGCCTGAGCCCTGAGGAGTTGCTCGTGGCGATACCCGGCGCCCATGCGCTGATTATTCGTTCGGCAACCCAGGTCACCGCAGAGGTGTTTGCGGCAGGCACCGACCTCATTGCCGTTGGGCGAGCAGGTATCGGCCTCGACAACGTTGACGTTGCTGCCGCCACAGAGCATGGGGTGATGGTTGTCAACGCTCCTCAGTCAAACACCCTCTCTGCTGCTGAGCACACCATGGCGTTACTGCTCGCACAAGCAAGAAACGTTCCGCAGGCCAGTGCAGCGCTCAAGGCTGGACGATGGGAACGCTCCAAATGGACTGGTGTTGAACTCTCTGACAAAACCCTAGGCATTATTGGCCTCGGACGAATCGGCAAACTTGTCGCGCAACGTGCGCTGGCCTTTGGAATGAAGCTGGTTGCCTATGACCCCTTTGTTTCCGAGGACCGGGCACGTCAGTTGAGCGTGCAGTTGCTGTCGCTCGAAGACCTGATGGCGCAGTCTGACTTCATTACGTTGCACCTAGCAAAGACCCCAGAGACTGCCGGGCTTATTGGGACAGAGATGTTGAAGCTGGCCAAGCCTTCCTTGCGTGTTATCAACGTGGCTCGGGGCGGAATCATCGATGAGCAGGCCCTAGCCGATGCAATTTCGCAAGGCCGTGTGGCCGGAGCCGGGTTTGATGTGTTCGCAACCGAACCCTGCACCGATTCCCCGTTGTTCGAGCTTGATTCTGTGGTAGTCACTCCGCACCTTGGCGCCTCGACCGAAGAGGCTCAAGACAAAGCAGGCGACACCATTGCAGACATGGTTCAGTTAGCACTCGCAGGAGACTTCGTTCCCTATGCGGTGAACGTCTCTGCCGCCGAAGCATCTGAGACCGTGCGGCCGTACTTGGCGCTTGGCGAGCAGCTTGGGCGAATTTTTGCAGGCCTCTGCGGTCAGATCTCTGATGGTCTAGAGATTGAGTATCAGGGGCAGATCGCAGAGTTTGACACCAGAATCTTGACCCTGTCGTTGCTCAAGGGGTTCTTTGGGGCAACGACCGGCAGGCCGGTCTCGTACGTCAACGCACCCCAGATTGCCGAAGAGCAGGGGATCGAAATTCGACCAACCTCGACCACCACTGCCCGAGATTACGTCAACCTCATTACGGTTCGAGGCGGCGGTCACAGCTTGTCGGGCACCTTGGTCGGGCTGAAATCGGTGCAGACGCTCGTCATGATCGACGATCACACCATTGATGTTCCTCCTGCAGACCATCTGCTTGTCGTGCGCAACGCTGATCAGCCTGGCATGATCGGCAAAGTGGGCTCGCTAGTCGGCGAGGCCGGAGTGAACATTGACGATATGGCGGTTGGGTCATCACCCGAGGGTGCCAAGGCCATCATGGTTTTGGCTACCTCCGAGTCAGTTCCCGAGTCAGTACTCGAGGCCCTTCGTCAGACAGCCGGAGTTGTCTCGGTAGCCTCTGTCGGATAGTCAGTGCTGGCTGTTAGTCAGTGCTGGCTGTTAGCGAGTGCTGGGCATCCAGGCTGGTCGGGTTGCTTCGTAGGCGGTGATCTCTGGTTCGTGCAGCAGCGTCAGGCTGATGTCGTCTAGGCCGTTCAGGAAGCGGTGCTGGATTGAGTCCTCGAGCGGAAAGTCAACGAGCAGGTCAAGTTGGCTCACCTCAAGTGTTCGCAGCTCAATATCTATCACGATCTCTAGCGACGGGTCAGCGGAGATTGCATCAAGGAGTTGACGGCCAACTTCAGCTGACACCTGAACTGGAACCAAACCGTTCTTGGTTGAGTTGTTACGGAAGATGTCACCGAACCTTGGTGAGATCACTGCAGCGAATCCGTATTGTTGAATGGCCCACACGGCATGCTCGCGGCTTGAACCGGTGCCGAAATTCGGCCCGGCAACCAACACTGAGGCTCCTGAGTACTGCTGTTGATTGAGCACAAACTCTGGGTCGTCTCGCCACTCCGAGAACAGGCCCTTATCGAACCCGGTGCGCTCAACCTGCTTGAGCCAATCGCTTGGGATGATCTGATCAGTATCTACATCTGAGCGGTCGAGCGGCACTGCAGTGCCTCTGATGGTTTGTACTGAGTCCATGAGTTGGTTTCCTTTGGTCGAATCGAAATCGGGTCGGGTGCGGGCAGCGTTAGGTGAGTGGGGTTAGGTGAGTGGGGTTAGCTGAGTGGCGCTAGGTCTGCAGGGGTTGCAAAGTGTCCTGCCACAGCAGTTGCAGCGGCCACTGCGGGCGACACCAAATGCGTTCTGCCGCCTCGCCCTTGCCGGCCTTCGAAGTTGCGGTTCGAAGTAGAAGCGCAGCGTTCCCCTGCAACGAGCTTGTCGGGGTTCATTGCCAAACACATGGAGCAGCCGGGTTCACGCCAATCAAAGCCTGCTGCTGTAAATACTTGGTCCAAGCCTTCGGCCTCTGCCTGACGCTTGACGGCATGAGACCCTGGTACCACCAGGGTGCGCACGCCGGGCGCCACGCTCCGTCCCCGGGCAACTGCGGCTGCTTCTCGAAGGTCTTCGATGCGCCCGTTTGTGCAAGAGCCAATGAAGATTGTTTGCACGGGAACGGACTTCAAGGGGGTACCGGCGGCTAGGCCCATGTATTCAAGGGCTCGCTCGGCCGCACCTCGAAGATCTGCGTCCTCAAAGTCGTCCGGAGAGGGAACATTCTGCGACAGTGCGATGACCTGCCCTGGGTTTGTGCCCCAAGAGACAAACGGTTCGATGAGCGCGGCATCTAAGAAGACCTCTTTATCGAAACGGGCGCCATCATCGGTGCCAAGGCTGCGCCAGTCGGCAACGGCTTCTTCCCAGAGGACCCCTTGAGGGGCGTGTGCGCGACCCTTGAGGTACTCAAAGGTGGTCTCGTCGGGACCAATCAAACCGGCCTTAGCTCCGGCCTCGATCGACATATTGCAGACCGTCATGCGGCCCTCCATAGAGAGCGAGCGGATGGCAGAGCCACGATATTCGGCGATGTATCCGATGCCGCCAGAGGTTCCGAGTACGCCAAGGATTGCCAAGATGACATCCTTTGCAGTCACGCCAGGTTGGAGTTCGCCGTCCACGTTGACTGCAAGAGTTTTTGGACGAGCCTGAGGCAGGGTTTGCGTGGCGAGAACGTGCTCCACCTCTGAGGTGCCGATGCCAAATGCCAAAGACCCGAATGCGCCGTGGGTGGAAGTGTGAGAGTCTCCACAAACGATGGTCATGCCCGGAAGCGTGAAACCTTGTTCCGGGCCGATGATGTGAACGATGCCCTGATCGGCCGAGCCCATGGGGAACTCAAGCACATCAAACTCTTCGGCATTGACTCGCAGCGTGTCGACTTGTTTTCTAGAGATGGGATCGGCGATGGGCTGATCGATCTGTGTAGTGGGCACGTTGTGATCTTCGGTGGCAAGGGTGAGGTCTGCTCGGCGAACGGTGCGGCCAGTCATGCGGAGACCGTCGAAAGCCTGCGGCGAGGTCACCTCATGCACAAGGTGAAGATCGATATACAACAAGTCGGGTTCGTCGGCAGAGGAGCGAACCACGTGACGGTCCCAAACCTTTTCGGCCAGCGTGCGGGGGGTGGATTCGCTGTATTCGGGTTCTGTGGACACGGTCAGTGCTCCCTCTGTGTAGATACGACTCGTAGCAAGTACAACTCGTCGTTAGTGAAACTGTCTCGGTTGACCGATCTCATTATGTGAGATAGCGTTCCCGAGTAATGGAACCCAAGATATCTGGTGTTGGCGTACTAGACAAGTCATTTTCGATACTGGCCCTCATTTCCGAGTCGCCGCGCAGTCTGGCCGAAGTGACCTCATCCACTGGGCTAAGTAGGGCCACGGCACACCGGTTGGCACTGGCGCTCGAGGCGCACGGGCTGCTGCGCCGCCTTGCCGACGGTCGGTTCGCACTAGGTCTTCATCTCATGGCGCTCGGTCGTGCTGCAGCCGAGCAGTTTCCGTTGGCCGAAACTGCGCAGCCAGCGCTAGCTGCGTTGCGAGAGGTAACGGGGGAGTCTGTGCAGCTCTATATAGCCGATGCAACTAATCGGGTTTGCATTGCGGCACTTGAGTCCCCGCACGGATTGCGAACCATCGTGGCCGTTGGTGCCGCCCTGCCAATGGATGTTGGATCTGCCGGTCGAGTGCTCTCGGGTGAGCAAGCACCGAGCGGATGGCTGCAGACAGTGGGCGAGCGTGAACCGGGAGTTGCATCAGTCTCGGCCGCAGTGCGCGGACCGCAACAGGAGCTACTCGCTGCAGTGAGTGTTTCTGGACCGATTGATCGTCTTGGTCGTCAGCCAGGAAAGCAACATGGGCAAGCAGTCCTTGAAGCTGCCCAAAGTATTCAGGCGGCTCTCGAGCCTTCCCGCAGTGCCCCGTGAGATCTGCGGCGGCACCAAGCAACGCTCAAGCTGCTAGTCGAGCAACTACTCCTCTTCCTCGCCCAGTTCGTAGGACCGGCCTGTAGATTCCGAGGAGTCGTCATCACGGCGTTTGGCTTTGCGTCGAGAGCGTTGGTTGCGCTCTCGTTGTTCCTCACGCTCGCGGGTTTCTAGGCCCTCTTCAAGCTGTTCAAGTTCTACTGCGAGTTCTTGGAAGACATGGACACGGTCTTGGCCGATGTGCCCATCGGAAACGGCTTGAAGCAGGCCGCAACCCGGCTCGATGGTGTGGGTGCAGTCTGCAAAGCGACACTGCTGCACATACACGCTCAGGTCATCAAAGGCTTTTTCGAATCCATCGTCAGCAGACCACAGCCCGACCCCGCGAATGCCGGGAGTGTCGATCAGTAGTGCGCCATCTTCCAACTCAATAATCTGTCCGGCACTCGTGGTGTGGCGGCCGCGCCGGTCGTTATCGCGCACCTCGGCTACGAGTTGTACCTGGTGGCCTGCGAGTGCATTGACTAGGGATGACTTGCCAGCACCCGATGCCCCAAGCATCGCAATCGTGTGGCCAGCCAAATGCAATGAGCGCAACTCGTGAAGCCCATGCTCGCTTCGAGTCGAGATCACATGCACCTCGACTCCGGGTGCAAACCGTTGGGCCTCTGATCGCTCCTTCTCGGCCCACTCGGCTGACACCAGGTCTGCTTTGGTGAGAATAACTACTGGTTGGGCACCGCTTTCCCAGGCCAGAACCAGCTCGCGAGCTAGACGTGTGAGGTTGACTCCACTTTCGAGTGGTTGCAGCACGAAGACTCGATCCATATTGGCCGCGAGCGGCCGGGACTGAAGTTGCAGTTGATCCCGAGCTACGCCGGGGGAACGGCGTTCGAATACCGTGCGGCGCGGCAGGA
>JBIKPA010000016.1:0-22162 GCA_044357715.1 Microthrixaceae bacterium | reverse complement strand
TAGGGCATTGAGAGCATGGAAGGCCCAAGCAACGTTTCGGAACTTGTTTCTGCCGATGACAGTGACGAAGTTAGAGAAGTAACAAACCTGTCAGCCCACGGTTCTTTGCTTCGGACAAGCCCATCAAGGGTGTTTGGACGAACCCCTAGTCGCAGCGGTGCAGTGGGGACCGCTTCAAGCAAGGAACTTGCAGCCTCTAGGCGAGCTTGGTCCTCGGCGGTGAACACTGCCATGCCAGTGGGATCAAGACTAGGAGCGGTTTCTATTGGCAGGAGCAGAGTCACAGCTACTGAGCTCGGGTCTGCTCGTTGCGGCGTGTAATTCGTTGGTAGCCGGTTTAAGAACACGATCTGATTCCAGATTTCGGGTCCCTCGGGACTACTGAGCACCAACTCCACTGGATGAATTCCAGGTTTCGGCAACAGGACACGCAGGCGGTCTTGATCGGGAGTCGACCGAATGGGAATCGTAAGGACTGAGCCTGTGGCTGGGTCGCCGTAGTCTGCAAACGGTTTTGTGTCGGGGCTTTGCAGCACCTTGCCGGCGGAGGCCCCATTCATTACTCCGTCTACTTTGTCTCGCAGTGTTTGCGTGCGTGTTGGCTGTAGCGCTTGATGGACGGTGTAGGTAAGCGTTGCCCCGGGTGGGATGGCAGCAGTTGGCTCAAATCGAACCTGGAAATCTCCTGTTGAGCTCACCCAGGGCGAAACTGAACTGATTTGCAACGGAGCGGAACCTGGCTGAATCTGCGCAACGGTGCTGGCTCTAGCGGGTGAGACCGATGCCATCAGCATCACCATCGTGGCGAAGCAGAACATGAGTAGCCGGGCTTGTGTTCCTTGGGTCAAGAGTTTTGGTGTCGGTTTCACGGCAGGTCTTTGGTCAGCACAACTAAGTCAGTTGGGGTGAGCTGAAATCCGAGCTGTTTGTAGAGCCTCAAGGCTCGCTGATTATCTGTTTGGGTATTGACGAGTACTCGTGTGACCTTTCGGCGCCGTGCCCATAAAAGCGCATCGACTACAAGGGCGGAACCAACTCCGGTGCCTGCGTAGTCGGGATGTGTTGCAAGGCGCTGAAGAAACCCGTGGCTTCGCGAGCGGCCTACTACGGAGTATCCAATAGCTTGATCGTGGACTTCTGCAAGCCGAAATCGAGTCCGTGGTGTTGCAGAGATCGCCTCATCAAGGCCAGCAGCATCGAGTCTCCAGAATCGCGGAAAGGCCAACTTGTCCACGTCTAGTGCGAGTGACCTGTCCGGGCGTCTTGCTTTTCGTATGCGAACATTCTCGGGTTTGGAGTTACCTCTGACCCCAATTCGCCTCAGGTCGTGAGAGAGCACTCGGAGCCGGTCGTACTCTAAGAACCCTGCGTCAAAGAACGGCCGGGCTTCGAGTGGGTGAAGCGCCGCTGTAATCACCGACGAGTAGCCCTCCTCTTGGATTCTTGCGACACACGCCCGCAAACCCTCGGCGCTTGGCTCCACAACGTTTGACTTGACGGTGAGATAGGCGATTCCAGGATCAGCGTGCCAAGGACCCACATGAAACCGGTCGTTTCCAACAGTGAGGGTTTGACGGGTGCTCATAGTAGTGAACTAGGTCTCCTGCACCTGCTGCTCCGATCGCTCCGATCGCGTCAATTAAATATAGGTCACAAGACCTCTAGTCGCGCCGGTAGCCTTGCCAAGTGATTCCAGCGAGAGCAACTGATGAACTAAAAGCGCTCGCCTCGATAGGTGAGATTTTCCAACGAGACAACAAGCGCTTGTACCTAGTTGGGGGCAGAGTCCGAGACTTGCTCCTTGATCGCCAAGATCCGAGCAACGATGTTGACCTAACCACTGATGCACTTCCTGAACGGGTGAAAGAGCTTGTTAGGGGTATGGCATCCGCAGTCTGGGCAACCGGCGAACGTTTTGGAACCATTGGCTGTGTAATCGATGGGTGCACCTACGAGATTACGACGCACCGTGCAGAGACGTATTCGCCAGACAGTCGCAAGCCACAGGTTGCCTTTACTAGCGAGATCGAAGTCGATCTTTCAAGGCGAGATTTCACCGTGAATGCAATGGCAATCGAAATCACAGGTGATCAACCAACTTTGATCGACCCCTTTGACGGCTTGTCGGATCTTTCGACCGGTGTGTTGCGAACGCCAATTGCTCCTGAAGAGTCATTTTCTGATGATCCGCTCCGAATGATGCGCGCAGCTAGGTTCATTTCGTCTTACTCGCTCAAGCCAGTGCCCGAGTTAACGGCAGCGGTGAACGCTATGGCAGACCGGCTTGGAATCGTGTCAAATGAGCGTATTCGGGACGAGCTATGCAAACTAGTAGTCGTTCCTGATCCGTCAGAGGGTTTGTATTTTTTACATGACACAGGTTTGGCGGCGCATTTCCTCCCTGAGTTGCCAGCGATGCGTTTAGAACAAGACCCCATACACCGCCATAAGGACGTACTGACGCACACCATTGCCGTGGTTGGACAAGCTCCAGCCGAACTTCTTGTGCGCCTTGCAGCGCTCTTCCATGACATTGCAAAGCCCGCTACTCGGGCGATTGGCCCCAACGGGGTGTCATTTCACCATCATGAAGTAGTAGGTGCCCGTATGACCCGTGAGCGGATGAAGGCGCTCAAGTTCAGCAATGAGATGGTTTCGCAGATCTCGCAGCTGGTCTACCTTCACCTTCGTTTTCACACCTATGACATGGGCTGGTCTGACTCGGCCGTGCGGCGTTTTGTTCGTGATGCCGGCGAACTGCTCCCTGAGCTTCTAGCGCTGACCCGCGCGGACTGCACCACGAGGAACCAACGCAAAGCGGATGCGCTTAATCGACGCATAGACGACCTAGAAGTGCGCATTGCGCAGCTGTCGGAGCAGGAGGAGCTCAAGTCGATCCGCCCAGAACTAAACGGGCAAGAGATCATGGAGCATCTTGGTGTTGCGGAAGGCCAAGTCGTAGGTCGTGCCTTGAACTACTTGTTGGAGCTACGCCTTGAACGAGGCCCCGTGTCACCTACACAAGCTGTAACAGACCTTGACTTGTGGTGGTCGCAGCAGCCAGAGAATCCTGCCGCAGCGCTACCCTCTAACCTGACCGAGCAGGTCTTTGAAGAAACGGCGCAGACCGAGGAGTAAATATGGCTGGAATTGTTGTCGGAGTCGATGGATCAGAACACTCAGTGAGCGCACTTCGCTGGGCTGCACAAGAAGCGAGGTTGCGAGGCTCAGTTCTGCATGTGACAGCGGTTTTTTCAGGCGCGATTTTGAGTACCGGGTACGAGATGGCCACGACCGACCTGTCTGATTACGCCGCGGCAACCAACATCATGTTGGCTGCTGCTATTGACACCGTGCGCGAATCCGATGACCTAGATGGTGTCGAGATCACTACTGAGGTGCTTGAAGGCCATGCGGGTGAGTTGCTGATAGCGGCTTCGAAAGAGTCTGATTTGTTAGTCGTTGGCTCGCGAGGCCACGGTGGTTTCGTGGGGCTACTGATGGGATCAGTTACAACCTATGTGGTGAATCATTCGCACTGTCCGGTGGTAGTGGTTCGCAGCACCTGAGCAAATGACTCAGGTTCCTTCTTTGCGTGCTCGGATCACGAGGGTGCTTGGAACCCAATCGGTTAATTCCGAATAGTGCACGCTTGGGGGTCGGGATGCGTTTGGCCCCGTTTGTGCAATGGGCTCAACAATGTTGTCCACCCGGAAGTTCGCTCGGATGAGACTTGTGAATAAGTCGCTGACTTGATGCACATGGGTGACCCCCTCGTCACCACTGGCCCGCCATGAAATCGCCTGGTCGTGCCATGCCGATCTGGTGAGGTAAGGCGAGGACTGTTCCTCGGCATCGAGTTCGAGCATGAGCGAAAACGGGTGAGGCACAGACATCACTAGCGCAGCTTCTGGTTTCATGATCCGGTGGAGTTGGCGAAACACTCTTCCAAGGTCTTGAACCCCGGCTAGTGAATACACCGCAATAACTAGGTCGATACTGTCGGCACGCTGAAAAGCCAGATCAGCAAGATCGCTATGGTGGAACTCGACTTTTAGCTGAGCTATTTCCGCAGCTGCCCGTGCTTGGGTGAGCCGAGCGGTTGATCCTTCGACTGCTATGACATGGGCCCCCTTGCGTGCGAGTGCCAAAGAGGAGCCGCCTGCTCCGCAACCGAGATCAAGAACCCGCTTGCCTTCTAGTGGCCCAACGGAACCAACAAGGCGGTTCAAAATGCTGTCGTCAACATCGGGTGCGAATCTGACACTGTCGACCGGCGCCTCGGATCCATGGGGAAAGCTGGCAGCTGGCAGCGGGGTGGGGCCGTCACCCTCGCGTAGCAGTGTGGGCCGGCCATCAAGGTTTCCGGCAGAAGGGTGGCGTAGCGGGAGGGGAGCTTTTGAGCTTTGATCAGACATCGCTGCAAAGTCTGTCGGAGGTTTCGCGCTGACCCGCGGATGCCCCGACGAGCAGTAGCGTAGTGAGGGTGCCGTTTCTTCAGCCCGAATCCTCTGGTCGCCCGGGGAAAGTCCCTGGGAGTGTCGACTATCGCTTCGCTCGTCGGCAGTTGCTGTTTCGTTATCGCGCGGGTGAACTCGCACGAGTCGATGTGTGCGATGCGCACTCTGAACTGATGCGCATTGCGCTGCACTGCTCCCAGCGTTCAACGGTGTCTTGCCCAATTTGTGACCAGTCCACGCTACGCATAGTGAAGTTTGTTTTTGGGCCGAAACTGCCAGCCGGCGGGCGAGTCGTGAAGACTCGAGCCGAGCTAAAAAAGCTTGCCTTGGAACGCCCAAATCGACGCTGCTATAGCGTGGAAGTTTGTACCTCGTGCCGCTGGAATCACCTGTTAGAAGTTTCGCCGATCAGCTAGTTAACTGATTGCCCCCTCAGCCCAGATAGGACCTTGTTGGCTTCTACGGGCCAGAATATGGGTATGGCCTCATCACGGAGTTTCCTCTGGCGGCTTCGCCGACCTGCCTATGTGGTGCTGGTACTCATGGTCGTATCGCTAGGTGGCTTGTGGATGGCTCTCAGCACGATTGAACTTCCGCCCGCAAAACGGTCGATGGAAACCACCTTTGTGTGCGATATCAACGTAGAGAACAACGAGTGTGATTTTCAGAACTCTATGGCCAAGCTGTCGGCCACCGAAGCTCGGGTCAATGTTGATTATGAACAACTCCCGCCAGTTTTGGTACAGGCCGTGCTTTCTGCAGAAGACCGAAACTTCTTTGATCACGGCGGTATCGACCCCGCAGGTCTTGGTAGGGCGGTGTATCAATCGCTCTTGGGATCTAGTAGATCGAAACAGGGTGGCTCAACCATTACTCAGCAGTATGTGAAGTTGACCTACTTGACCTCTGAGCGCACCCTGACCCGAAAGCTGAAAGAGGGGGTGCTTTCCGTCAAGCTCGAAGGGGAACTCGACAAGCGAGACATCCTGACCCGCTATCTCAACGAAATCTATTTTGGTCGAGGAGCCTATGGCGTTGAGGCGGCAAGTCGGGCGTACTTTGGAATCGGCGTAGAGAATCTTCAGGTTCATCAGGCGGCGTACCTTGCAAGCCTGATTCGCTCCCCGGAAAGCGCTGAGGCCACGCGAGATCCGAAAGAGGCAACACGTCGTCGTAAGACCGTTCTCAACGGCATGGTCTCGGAGGGTTACATCACCCAAGCCCAAGCTGAGGCTGCAGATGCGGTGCCTTGGGTTTCAAGCCCAACTGATAACAACGGCGATGCGCAGACCATGACAATTTTGTCTCGCCCAGCGGAGAAAACCGATCTTGGTCAGGTTCGTTACGCTGAGTACGGCTCTGAGTACTGGGTGTCTTTGGTTCGAGCGCAGTTACGTCAGAGGTTTGGTCCCGGAGCAGAGACCCAGGGCCTCAGGGTGTACATCACCTACGACCCAGAGATGCAACAGGATGCGTATCAGGCTGTAACCGGAACGCTCAGCCAAGCAAATGGCCCGGCAGGGTCCCTTGTCGCTATTGATGAAAAAGGCCAAGTTCGAGCCATGGTTGGCGGCACCGACTTTGCCAAAAAAAAGGTGAATCTTGCCATAGGTAAAGAGGGGGGTGGCTCTGGACGCCAGCCGGGATCGACTTTTAAGCCCTTTGCGCTCGCGGCCTTTATCGAAGACGGCTATTCGGTTGAGTCTGCGTTTCGTGCACCGCCTACTACCCAATTCCCTGGAGTATTTACCGAGCCCGGCAAGCTTTGGTCTCCACAGAACTTTGGAAAGTCTGACCTTGGTGTGCTGAGTGTCGAAGAAGCTACGTGGAAGTCTTCCAACACGGTTTACGCCGGCATGGTCAACCTTGTTACTCCTGACCGAGTCGCCGAGATGGCGAACCGACTCGGGGTTACGGCCGAGTTAGATCCCCAATATGCCCTTGTTCTTGGCACAGAAGAAGTATCGGTGCTTGATATGGCCTCGGCGTACTCAACTTTTGCCGATCGTGGGAGGCACACGCCTCCGTATGTGATCCGCCGAGTAGAAGATTCAGCAGGAAAAGTCCTGTTTGATGCGAAACAAGATGTGAAATCTGAACAGGTCATTGACGAGGGCGTGGCCGATACCGTCAATTCGGTATTGTCGGGTGTGCTGACCAAGGGAACAGGAAACGCAGCGTCGCTGCGAGTTGTTGCTGCAGGCAAGACCGGGACGACTACTGACTCAAAAGACGCTTGGTTCGCTGGCTACACCTGTCACCTGACGGCAGCAGTTTGGATGGGATACGAACAGCCCAAACCCATGAAGACCTATAGAGGTAAAGAGGTCTCTGGTGGAACAGTGCCCGCAGCAATCTGGAAACAGTTCATGTCTTCGGCCACTCAAGGCGACGAGGCCTGTCAGTTCCCTGATGCCGATTTTGGTAAGAGGGTTCTGAACCAGCGACTCTCTGGCATGCGCTCGACATCTACGAGCAGTATTCCTCGGGGAGTCACGAGCAGCACTGCTGTGACAGAGGGAGCTGGAATCACTACTTCAACGAGCACGCCAAAGAATCCGGCGGTCACTGCTGCACCTAAGCCGATACCGAGTACCACTGTTTCACCACCCACGACTTCGGCTCCGGCAACAACGGCCGCACCTGCGCCAGCAACAACGTCTGCACCGACTCCCTAATTTTTGCTTGGCAGTTTGACGACTTTGCCATACACTCAGAACTGACGGCCGGCAGCCATGGGGCGCTGGACCTGAAGAACCTGAAAAAGGAGAACCAGTGATGGCTACTTCCAAACGGATGACTGTTCCGGCAATTCGTGACCACTGCTTAGCTGCGTCTGGCCCATCGGGTGCTAGCGCATCGGGTGCGGCTGAGCCGTTAGTAATGGTTACTGCATACGATGCGCCTGGAGCACGAATCGCCGATGAAGCAGGAGTCGACATGATTTTGGTCGGTGATTCCTTGGCGATGGTTGTACTCGGCTACGAAGATACGCTCCAGGTAACAGTTGCTGATATTGCTCATCACACCGCTGCTGTGGCTCGGGTTCGCCCGTCGGCGCTGATCGTGGCCGATCTGCCTTGGATGAGCTATCACATCTCAGTTGAAGAAACTGTTCGTAATGCAGCCGAGTTGATCCGAGCGGGAGCGCAGTCGGTCAAGCTGGAAGGCGGCCGCAAACGGTTGCCAATGATTGAAGCTTTGATCTCCGCCGAGATACCAGTGATGGGGCATCTGGGCCTAACCCCACAGTCGCTTCACGCTATGGGCGGTTACAAGGTGCAGGCCCGGAAGTCCGAAGCGGCTCTTGAACTGCTCGCCGACGCTAAGGCGTTGCAGCACGCTGGGTGTTTTTCCATTGTGTTAGAGGGAGTCCCCGACGAGGTTGCGCGTATGGTGACTGAATCACTCGATATCCCCACGATTGGGATTGGTGCGGGCCGCCAATGTGATGGACAGGTGTTGGTCTTTCATGATCTGTTAGGCCTCGAGGACCGGGTTCCAGCGAAATTTGTTCGCAGGTATGCCTCGCTCAAAGATGATGCAGTCTCAGCCGTTCGGCAGTTTGCCGAAGATGTTCGATCTGGTGCATTCCCGGACGATTCCGAGAGCTATCACCTTTCAGAACAACAAGCCGAGGCACTCTCGCTCTACGGTTCATCGGCCTCATAGGGGCCCCTCGATCTTTACTGTCACAGGGTGAGTGCAGACTCTGTGTCACCTCGGTATTTCGTTTGAGTCGTTGAGCAGTTGGCGGTCACCCCCTAGTGATCGACTACAGTTCAATGTCCGCTCCGCTGAAGCCCCTGTTCGCAGGATCCTCAGAGGAGCGGCAAAAGAAACACCCTGTCCTGCAGATCGCAGGACCCTCATGGCGTAGTGCCGAGGTCCATAGGGAGGATTGCACGTGGTTACTCGCGTTTATGAATTGATGATCATTATTGACCAAGACGTTGATGACGTTGTTGGTAAGGGCATCATCAATAAGGCAATAGAGATGATCGAGTCCGAAGGTGGAACTGTTCCTACAGTTGACCACTGGGGCCGCAGACGTTTCGCCTATCAGATCAATCACAAATCAGAAGGTGTCTACTCGGTTCTCGAGATCGTTACTCAGGCACCTAATCTTGATGAGGTTGATCGCTTCCTTCGTCTTGCGGACGAGGTCGTCCGCCACAAAATTTACCGCTTGCCGGACTCAGAAGCCACCAAACGTGGCTTGCTGACTTCGGCTGGTTGATAACGAGGAGGACACAATGGCAAACGGAAACACAGTCGAACTCATCGGCAATGTCACAAGAGACCCAGAGTTGCGCTTCACCCCAAACGGTGCGGCAGTTGCCAACTTTGGTCTGGCCGTCAACCGCCGGTGGCGTAACCAAAAGACGAACGAATGGGAAGAGCAAGTCTCTTTCTTTGACATTGTCTGCTGGAGAGAGTTGGCTGAAAACGCCAGCGAGTCGCTCACCAAAGGCACTCGGGTCATGGTCTCTGGGCGTTTAGATCAACGTTCTTGGGAAGACCCAAAGGACGGGTCCAAGCGCTCCAAGGTTGAGGTAGTGGCCGACGAGATAGGGCCCAGCCTTCGCTGGGCAACTGCGCAAGTAAGTAAAAACGAACGTCGCGAAGGCGGCAGTGGTGGCGGGTTTGACTCGGCGCCCCCGGCACAGGAGCCCCCCGCTGCCGGTTATAGCGATGATGAGGAGCCGTTCTAATGGCAAAGACACAGCCAAAACGCAGCCCGAAAGGTAAAGACAACGGGCGCAAGTTCAAAAAGAAAGTCTCGATCCTGAATTCGGAAAAGGTCGAGTATGTGGACTGGAAGGACGTTAACTTGCTGCGCAGGTTTGTATCCGACCGTGCCAAGATCCGCGCTCGTCGTGTAACTGGTAACGACGTTCAACAGCAGAGTGCCATTGCTATGGCAATCAAGAATGCTCGCGAGATGGCGCTGATTCCTTATGCAAACCGTGTCACAACCCAGCGTGGTGGACGTAGTAGCCGTGGAGACCGCGACGGTGATGATCGTCGTGAGCGTCGTGACCGTTCCGAGGAATCCTCTGAGCAGAGCACTGCGCCGAGCGAGTCAGCTGCAGAGTTCACCGAGATTGATATTGACGGCACTGAGTCAGTAGCCGTAGGCGCAGAGACAACTGGAGGAGAAGAATGAGCGATCTGAAAGTCATCCTTCGTTCCGACGTTTCTGGACTTGGTAAGCGCGGAGATATCGTTGAGGTATCAAAGGGCTATGTACGCAATTTTCTGGAGCCCCGCGGGCTTGCGTTTCTTGCAACTGATGGCGCCGTTGCGCAGGCTGGCGCTATGCGTCGCTCGCGTGATGTGAAAGATGCCAAAGATCGCGAGTCAGCAGAAGAGATTGCGAAGAAGCTTGTTTCAAAGAAGATTGAGGTTGTCGCCAAAGCTGGAGACACAGGGCGTCTGTTTGGCTCGGTTACCGAAGCCGAACTAGTTCTGGCAATTGAGGAGCAAACCGGAATCACTTTGGATCGTAAAGACATCGTGATTGAAGAACACATCAAAGAAGTTGGATCACATCAGGCAACGGCTCGGTTGCATACCGATGTGCAGTTCCCGATCATGATCGAGGTAGTCGCCGGTTAATTCTGGCACTAGGCCACATCCTGTGACGCTCAGCGTTTCCACAGGGTGTGGCCTCTACCCACAGCGTTTCCACAGGAAATTCTCAGGGTTAAGGCACTAGCTACCCACAGGCAACTCGGACCAAGATGTATCTCAATGGCAGAATCATCGAATCGTGGAGACGTAGCCCGCCTCCGAGTACCACCCCATAGCATCGAAGCCGAAGAGTCGTTGCTTGGAGCAATGCTGCTGAGCGAACAAGCAATCTCGGCGGTGACCAATGTGGTTACCTCGGATGATTTCTACCGACCAGCGCACCGGCACATCTTCGATGCCATTCAGGCGCTCTACGGAGCAGGCCAAGGAGTCGACCCCGTCACTGTTGCCGACGAACTCGGCCAAGCGGATGTGCTTGATGCGGTCGGCGGATCGGGCACGCTCATCACCTTGCAGGCAAGAACTCCAGCAATAACTAACGCGCTCTATTACGCGAAGATCGTCGAAGAAAAGGCGCTGCTTCGCAAGCTGATTATGACGGCAAACGATGTTGCCGAGCTTGGGTACTCGCCCCTTGATGATATTGAAAAGACGATCGACTCAGCAGAGAGCATGATGTTTGCGGTTGCTCAACGCAGAACCACCGACTCACTCTCACCGTTGGCTCCCTTGCTTGATGCGAGCTTGGAACAGCTCGAGAAACTCTTTGAGCGCGGCGACTCTGTAACAGGAACACCAACGGGCTATATCGACTTGGACACCCAGTTAGCTGGTTTGCAGCCAGGAGCGCTGATTGTGGTGGGCGCTCGTCCGGCAATGGGCAAGACTGCTTTTGCCCTGGGATTGGCGGCTCACGCCGCAGTTCGCGAGCAGCGACCCGTGCTGTTCTTTTCACTTGAAATGAGTCATTTGGAACTGACTCAGCGACTCATCGCTTCGGAGGCACGCATCGATGCAACCAAGCTACGTACAGGGCGTCTAACAGACTCTGACTGGACGAAGATCACCAAGGCGATGGGCCGACTTGGCGAAGGGCAGCTCTGGATTGATGACAATCCTGCTCTGACGGTGACCGAGATTCGTTCAAAGGCCCGTCGCCTGCAGGACAGACTCGATCAGCCACTTGGGCTGATCGTGGTGGACTATTTGCAGCTGATGTCTGGCAGGGGATCGGCTGAGAGCCGCCAGGTGGAAGTGTCTGAAATTAGCCGTGGACTAAAGATTCTGGCTCGCGAACTCGAGGTCCCTGTCATGGCGCTCTCGCAGCTCTCTCGGCAGTTGGAGCAGCGTGCTGACAAACGGCCGATGCTTGCGGACTTGCGTGAGTCTGGCTGTCTGATCGCCGAGACGCGTGTGCTGCGTGCCGATACAAACACCGAAGTAACTCTTGGAGAACTGCTCAAATCCGGAGCAGGCCAGGTTCCTGTGTGGAGCTTGAATGAGGACTACAAGATGGTGCCAGCCACGATGACTCACGCTTTTGCTAGCGGTACCAAAGAGGCATTTCGGCTACGCCTAGGTTCTGGTCGAGAGGTTGTTGCTACTGCAAATCATCCCTTCCTCACGGTAAAGGGCTGGCGGCGCTTGGATGAGCTTGCAGTGGGTAGTCGGATTGCCTCACCCCGACGCATTGGAACGCCTGAGCACCTGCAGGCCGTTTCAGCTGAGCGCCTTGAGGAGTTAGCCAAGGACTCCAAATCTTTAGGCGCAGTGGACTCAGCTGTGTTTGCACTCGCGGATGCTCAACTCGCAGTCGTGATAGCGGAGTTGTTTGGCCTCATTGGCTCGCTCGGCCTTGGAGAGCTTCGCGGTCGACCACTCGTAAGGCTGACTGCTACGAGTCCTCATCGAGCATTGATAGACGATCTGCAGATGCTGCTGTTGCGTTTCGGGATTCTGAGCCGCATTACAAATATTGGACCCAACAAGCCCCGTTGGCGGTTGTGGATTCATGGAGCTGATAATCAGCATTGCTTCCTGACTCGGATTGGCGTCGCTGGGCCACGAGGAGCTTGTTCGAGCACAGCGATTGAAGCTCTCAGCGAAGTTACGTCGAACCCCAACGTTGATACCATCCCGTCCGAGGTTCGTGACTTGATTGTGGATGAGCTTCATCATGCAGAGATGACCCTGCGTGACCTTGCAGGAGCACTCGGCGAAAAGTACTGCGGTGGCTATCTGTTGGGAACTGAATCGCGGCCGAGGTGTTCGAGCAGGGCGCGCCTTGAGCGAATTGCTCAGGCCACGGATTCCAAATCCCTTGCGGCCCTTGCTGAATCAGACGTGTTTTGGGATGAGGTGCTTGAGATCACACCTGTTGGAAAGCGTCAGGTCTATGACGCCACCGTGCTGGGGACACATAACTTTGTGGCCAATGGAATGATTGTGCATAACTCAATCGAACAGGATGCAGACGTAGTGATGTTCCTGTACCGAGATGAGGTCTACAACGCTGATTCGGGAGATAAGGACACCGCCGAGGTGATCGTGTCCAAGCACCGTTCAGGCCCGACAGGAACCACTCGGCTGGTGTTTTTGGACTATTGCACGCTGTTTACCAATATGGCTCGCGAAGGCTGAGTCTGACCGCAGACCCCTCGGTGAGCGATACTTGAGACTCCCTGCATGGGCGAGTTTCTTAAGAGAGTTCACGATGACGCTGATAGTTCGAGACCTAACTGTCGAGATCGAGAATAAGACCATCGTGACGGCTACCTCGTTTGAGGTACGCCCGGGAGACAAGGTGGGCCTTGTTGGTCGCAACGGCGCAGGAAAGACCACGCTGTTTCGTGTCCTTGGGGGGGCAACTGAAGCCATCTCGGGCACGGTTACACGCTCACAGGCCACCGGCTACCTGTCTCAGGATCCTCGTAGCGATCACACCCCGCCCGACACGGGGTGCCTACTGCATGTGTTATCTGGCCGTGGGCTTGATGAGGCAATGGAGCGTATAGAAAAGATGACGGTTGCTCTTGAGGCAGACCCATCTTCAGAAGTTATTGAGCAGTTCTCGGCTGCCCATGAGCATTTCGAGTCGCTTGGTGGTTATTCAGCAGAGTCAGAAGCCCGTAAAATTGCTGACGGTCTCGGGCTGAAACCTGATCGTTTGGACCTCCACATTGGAGCTCTATCAGGTGGTGAGCGCCGGCGCTTGGAACTCACTCGCATTTTGTTTGCTGGTAGTGAGTTGCTGTTGCTCGATGAGCCCACCAATCACCTAGATGCAGATGCACGGGATTGGTTGTTGAACTACATGCGCGCATATCGGGGTGCTCTCATAGTGATTAGCCATGACTTGGGCCTCTTAGACGATGCAATCACTCGAGTGATTCACCTAGATCGTGAAGCCGAAGATGCTGCTGGAACCATTGTTGAATACCGCGGTTCGTATACAAAATATTTGGTGGCTCGCGAGGTTGAAGAGGAGCGAGTTGGCAAACTCGTCGATCGTCAGGAGAAAGAGATAACCCGGCTCTCTCAGCGGGCAAACTCGATGCGCGGCCAAACGGCTAAGCGGGCAAAGGTTGCGAAGAACCTTGATGCTCGAGCTGCTCGAATTGAGGCCGAAAAGATTACCGGACCGGAAAAGCGGCGTGTGATTGCTGTTCGACTTCCCACACCACCGGAGTCTGATCGTCAGGTAATTGAAGCGAAGGACCTAGCTAAGAGTTTTGGTGCAGTCACCGTGTTCTCAGACGTCTCCTTTGACGCTGGTCGTGGTGAGCGGTTGATGATCATGGGGCTCAACGGTGCGGGCAAGACAACGCTGCTCAAGTTGCTTGCAGATCAGGTGAACCCAGATTCCGGAAGAGTTCGAATGGGTGGTCGAACCAGCATGGGTTACTACGCTCAAGAGCATGAGGGGATTGAGGACGGACGATCCTTGCTTGACCACATGCGCCTTTCTGCTTCGATCGGAGATCAGGAACTGCGCGGGGTCATGGGCATGTTTGGCCTTTCTGGCGACAAAGCCTTCCAAGATGCTGCCACCCTTTCCGGCGGTGAAAAAACCAAACTTGCGCTCGCGCAGCTAGTGGTTGGTGGCCATAACTTGTTGCTGTTAGATGAGCCGACAAACAACTTGGATCCCATGTCACGAACAGCAGTGGGCGAGGCGTTTTCTCAGTGGCCTGGCACCATCATTTTGGTAAGCCATGACCCCGAATTCGTTCGTGCCTTGCAGCCAGATCGAGTACTCATGATGCCAGAGGGTCAACTAGACCACTTTGACGACTCAATGCTTGAACTCGTGGAGCTTGCCTAAGTGAGTTGGCAACGGCGCCTCGCTGATCTTGCCGTGCTGGTCCTTTTGAGCCTGATCGTTGGCCTGCTAGCAGGGGTATCTTCGGCGGCGTTTTTGCTGACGCTCGATTGGGCAACCTCGAAACGCCTCGAGTACCCCGCTTTGCTGTTTGGGCTTCCCCTAGCTGGGTTGGCAATTGGCTTGGCCTATCACTACGGCGGTGGACGTGCTGTTGAGGGGAACAACCTGATTATTGATGAGATCCACGATTCGCAAGCTTGGGTGCCGCGTCGGATGGCGCCGATGATCTTTGTGGGAACAGTGATAACCCAACTCTTTGGTGGCTCCGCAGGTCGCGAGGGTGCAGCTATTCAGATGAGCGGATCGCTGACGGATTGGTTGTCTAGATCAGTGCGAGTCACTGCTTCGCATCGAAGGGTTTTGTTGGTTGCCGCAATCTCGGCTGGCTTTGGCGCAGTGTTTGGTGTTCCGCTAGCAGGAGCAGTATTTGGCCTAGAGGTTCAGCGCCGAACAGGGGAGCACCTCAATGCAGTCCTTCCGTGTCTGATTGCTTCTCTTACAGGTAGTGCCATCGTGAACTGGCTTGGGATTACCCACACGCTCACTCCTGATCTTGGCCATATTGAGCTCTCATTTGTTGTGCTGATGAAGGTAACTCTCGCCGCTGTGGCTTTTGGGCTGGTGGGCACGGTTTTTTCGGCGTTCGTTCACGCCATCAAATGGGGATTTGCCCGATTGATTCGCTGGTTTCCAGCCCGACCATTTGTTGGCGGGTTGATCGTGGTTGCACTGAGCGTGTTGTGGCAGACGCGGATTTACAACGGTCTGTCTATCGGATTGATTGAGAGCAGCTTGTTCGGCGGGCCAGTACCAACCTGGGCTTTTGCTGCGAAGTTGCTGCTTACTGCTATGACCCTTGGGTCTGGCTTTGTAGGTGGAGAAGTGACTCCGCTCTTTGTCATTGGTGCAACCTTGGGGGCCAGTCTGGCCGTGGTATTGGATCTTCCCATTCCCTTTCTTGCGGCTCTGGGCTGTGTTGCCGTGTTTGGTGGAGCGGCGAATGCTCCGATCGCCTGCACAATCATGGGCCTAGAGCTATTTGGCTTAGGTGCTGCGCCTTACTTCATGTTGGCTTGTGCCGTGTCGTTTGCATGGTCTTCGCACCGCGGTCTGTACAGCGCTTCAGACTCGGCGTCGCGGTCGCCATATCTGCCATGGTTTGTTGAGTCCATGCGCCGTCAGACATCAGTTGCGAATATACCCTAGGGGGGTATATTCTGGAGATGGTGAACGAGCGTCTGACCGGCCAGCAACACGAAATGCAGCTGCATGTCTCAGGTATGACCTGTGCATCCTGCGCCGCCCATGTGGAGCAGCGGCTCAACCAGATTGAGGGCGTAGATGCTTCGGTGAATTACGCCACCGAACTCGCAACCATCTACAGCCCCAAAAAGCTCGACGAATCACTCTTCATCCAAGCCGTTGCCGAAACCGGGTATTCGGCCGAAGCCTTAGCTGAAACTGGCGCTCAGCCTTCGCTTGAGCAGACTGAGCTTGATCAGCAAGACCCTCTCAGGTCGCTCCGCTACCGCCTCTTGGTCTGTTCAGTTCTTACCGTGCCAGTAGTAGCAATGGCGATGGTCCCAGTGCTGCAGGTAACAAATTGGCAGTGGTGGAGCCTTGCACTAGCAACTCCGGTTGTGTTGTGGGGTGCCTACCCGTTTCATCGGGCTACATGGATCAACCTTCGCCATCGGACAGCCACCATGGACACGCTGATCTCTATTGGAACCCTGTCGGCATACTCCTGGTCGGTCTTCGAACTGCTGAGCATGGGCGACAGCAGTATGAGCGATAGCAGTATGAGCCACAGCAGCATGGGCCAGGTGTACTTCGAGGTCGCTACAGCAGTCACGGTGTTTCTACTTGCCGGGCGGTATTTTGAGCAGCGAGCCAAGCAGCGCTCCGGTGAAGCGCTGAGGGCCCTCGCGAACCTTGGCGCCAGCGACGTTGCAGTGCTCCGCAATGGTGAGGAGTACCGAATTCCCATTCACGAGCTTCAGGTTGGTCAGCAGTTTGTGGTTCGCCCCGGAGAAAAGCTCGCGACTGACGGAATCGTGGTTCAGGGCAACTCGGCAATTGATATGTCTTTGCTTACTGGCGAGTCAGTACCAGTTGAGGTGGGCCCTAGCGACAGTGTCATAGGGGCAACGCTCAATGCTGGCGGCCGACTCGTTGTTGAAGCAACAAGCGTGGGTGCAGATACAGCACTCGCTCAGATCACCAAGTTGGTGAACAGAGCACAATCTGGCAAAGCCCCCGTTCAGCGCCTTGCCGACAGAGTTGCTGCTGTGTTTGTTCCGGTGGTCTTGTCGTTGTCGTTGTTGACGCTGGCCTACTGGCTGCTGACCGGAGCAGGCATCGAGACTGCATTTAGTGCTGCCGTAGCGGTGTTGATTATTGCGTGCCCATGCGCGCTGGGGCTTGCCACACCTACTGCATTGCTCGTGGGAAGCGGCCGTGGCGCGCAGTTGGGAATCCTGATCAAAGGCCCCGAGATTTTGGAATCCACCCGTCAGATAGACACCATTGTTTTTGATAAGACTGGAACCATCACCTCGGGCAAGATGCACCTGCTAGAGGTCGTTGCCGAGCCAAGCACAACTGCCCCCGAAGTTCTACGCCTTGTCGGTGCACTTGAGGCAGCATCTGAGCACCCTGTAGGCAGAGCAATCGCGGCTGCTTCGGTTGCGAGTGAAGGGCGACTCCTAGAGGTGAGCGAGTTCCAAAGCCAGCAGGGGCGCGGGGTGACTGGTGTTGTAGATGGCCAGCAAGTCATAGCTGGGACTCGTCAGTTTATGGCTGACAGTCACATAGATCTGAGCGAAGACCTCCTCCTATCGCAACAACGCGCCGAGCGCCTCGGTAGAACCGCTGTCCTTGCCGCTTGGGATGGTGCTGCCAAAGCAGTATTGGTCATAGCGGATACCCCGAGAGAAAGCAGCGCCGAAGCGATTTCACGGCTACAAGAACTGGGTTTAACTCCTGTGTTGCTGACAGGAGACAATGCAGAAGCCGCTCAAGCTGTGGCCGCAGAGGTAGGCATAACGACGGTCCTTGCCCAACTGCTCCCGGAACAGAAACTTGCTCAGATCATAGAACTGCAGGCGGCCGGCAAGGTGGTAGCCATGGTGGGTGACGGCGTGAACGACGCAGCTGCCCTTGCGCAGGCCGATCTTGGTATTGCGATGGCTTCAGGAACCGATGTTGCAATCGCTGCAAGCGATCTCACCTTGATGAGAAGCGATCTGAATGCAGTAGCCGATGCGCTGCAGTTGTCCCGGCGAACGCTTCGAACCATCAAGGTCAACCTTTTTTGGGCCTTTGGATACAACGTGGCAGCTATTCCTCTCGCTGCTGCTGGATTGCTTGATCCGATGATCGCCGGGGCTGCCATGGTGCTCTCTAGTGTGTTTGTCGTCAGCAATAGTTTGCGACTGCGTAGCTTCAAACCTGCAGTTTGACCGATACTGTTCCTGATGCGATTTTCGATCTGGCCTAGTGCTCAACAGTCTTGGCAAGGCATAGTCGAAGTGACCCAACACGCTGAACGCACTGGCTGGGATGGTGTGTACTTTTGGGATCACTTCATGGGCGACGGTGCTGGGTTTGGTCCAGCGTCAACGCCCACGCTTGAGGCGACTGCTGTGCTGAGCGCACTCGGCGCACTTACTCAGCGACTGAGGATTGGCTCGCTGGTGTTTGCCAATACCTTTCGCCACCCTGCAGTTCTGGCTAATTGGGCTGCCACTATGGATCACGTTACGAACGGCCGGCTGGTATTGGGTCTCGGGACAGGGTGGCAGCACAACGAGCATGAGCAGTACGGCATTGAGCTAGGTAGCCCACGGGATCGCCTTGAGATGCTTGATGAGGCCTGTCAGGTCATCACCGGATTGTGGAAACAGTCCGAAACCACTTTTTCTGGTCGGCATTATCAACTGGACTGGGCCATCTGTGAGCCCAAACCCCTGCAGGCCCACCTTCCGCTGCTAGTCGGTGGCAAGGGAAAGCAGATGCTCAGCCTTGTTGCCCGGCGCGCCGACGAGTGGAACATGTGGGGATTGGCTGAGGTGATAGCGGAGCGCTCGCAGGTTCTAGATGCGAAGTGTCTGGAAATCGGCCGCGACCCATCGACGATTCTGCGTTCTGCCCAGGCACTGGTCATGGTGACGAATGATGCTCACGCAGCGAAGGAGTTTGTGCAGCGTTCAGCACCACGAGCAGCAATTGCTGGCCCCGTCGAGGTGTTCGCCGAACAGGTGCAGCGGTGGGCTGCAGCGGGAGTCAATGAAGTGATTGTTCCTGACATGGCGCTTGGCAGCGGTGCACAACGACTAGAGAATCTTGATGCACTCCTAGCCGCTGTACTCTGAGGGGCTATGGAAACTGACGCTCACGATTCGAAAGATCGCCGGAACCGGGTGATTGCGGGAATCGTGACGCTAGTGGTACTAGTCATTGTGTTCGCTGGCATCCTGCCCAAATTCGGCAACTATGCCGAGGCGTGGGACCTCATCAAGGACATGTCGATACAACAGTTGGCAGTCCTTGCAAGCTCAGTGATCTTCAGCATCATGGTCTACGTCTTTCCGTTTCAGGTATCACTTCCGGGCTTGCGCTACTGGCCGGCGTTCATGATTCGTCAAACCTCATTCACGATCAGTAACGCAGTTCCTGCCGGTGGCGCAGTTGGCCTTGGGGTGCAGTACGGAATGCTGGCTCAGGCGGGGTTCAGTGGGCCATCTGCTACGGCTGCAATTGGAATTACCAGTGTGTTCAACCTCATGGTCACTCTGGCACTTCCAGTACTTGGGGTGCTCGCCCTGCTCTTCGTCAAGACACCAACGAGTACTCAGGTGTTTGGGGCGTTGGCCGGCCTAGTAGCGATTGCTGCAATGGTCGGATTCTTTGTGGCCATATTTCACAGTGAAGAAAACGCCCGCAAGCTTGGCAGCCGAGCCGACATCTGGATTTCCAAGGTGGCTAACCGCTTTCATAAGCCAACGCCAGCGAGTGTCACTAATCAGTTGGTGGCCTTCCGTGACTCGACTGTGGGTGTGGTGAGGTCTCGTTGGGCACTCTTGACAGGTACAAACTTTTTGCAGCAGTTTGCTCAGTTTGGAGTGCTATTGGTTTCGCTGCGCATTATTCAGACGGGAGAATCCACCGAGATTGCGGTCGCGGCGGCTTTCGCAGCTTTTGCTCTGGCTCGGTTAGCCGCCTTTATTCCCGTAACCCCAGGTGGCCTTGGAACGGTGGATGCTGCTCTCACGGGTCTGCTCGTGGCTTTTGGTGTGAGCAACACCGATGCCCTAGCAGCCACGCTTTTGTGGCGTGCAGCGAGTTGGATCCCCCAAGTGCTCCTTGGGGTAGTGACCTTTCTTATCTGGCGTGCCCGCTCCGGAAAGATGAAAGCAGCGTTAGCGACTCAAGCAGCCTGAGTTCGCTAGGTAAACGCGGCTGGAATCGGGGCAAGGCGTGCCAGGGCGCTTCGCTCAAGGTATTGCTCTCGTGGGATCTCAACAATGCCAAGCGAAGCTAGATGAGGAGTCAACCATTGCACATCAATGAGGCCATTCTCGGCAGCATTCCCGCTCTGAGTCATCTGATCTACTAGCCCAACGAGCGCTGCCTTCGAGGCGTCGGTGCGGTGATGGAACATTGATTCGCCGGCAAATAATCCACCGATACAAACCCCATAGAGTCCGCCTACAAGCTCATCTTCGTACCAAGTCTCAACGCTATGAGCCCACCCAAGGCGGTGTAGTCGCTGATATGCCTCGAGAATTTCGCTGTTGATCCAACCGTGAGGACGTGCCGGATCGCCGCAGGCGAGCATCACGGACTCGAAAGAAGTATTGATCCGAATCTCGAACTTACGCATCGATCGTGTCAGCGACCGACTGACATGCAAGCCGTCTAGCAGTAGCACGCCCCGCGGATCAGGTGACCACCAGCCAATCCGCGACCTTCGTCCAAACGGCATGGGGAACAAACCGTTTCGGTACGCAGACAACAAAGTCCCGGGAAGAAGATCTCCACCTACTGCGAGTGGGCCATCAGCGTAGGCATCATGCAACGCGGGGAACACCCAAGATGAGGCAGGGGGTTCAGTGGGCACAACTCAAGATGCTAAGCCTTCTTGGAGTAGTCGTAGAAGCCTTGGCCTGATTTGCGGCCCAGTTGCCCTGCCGAGACCATGCGACGAAGCACGGGAACTGCGGCGTAGTTCGGGTCACGGAACTCAGTGTAGAGAGCATCGAGGATTGAAACTGATGTGTCTAGGCCCACAAGATCGAGCAGCGCGAGTGGTCCCATTGGGAAGTTGCAACCACCTTTCATCGCCGTATCGATGTCTTCTGCAGAGGCCGTTCCAGCTTCAAGCATGCGAACCGCGTTATTGAGGTACGGGAACAGCAGTGCGTTGACGATGAATCCAGCGCGGTCAGTAACCTCAACAGCATTTTTGCCGCAGGCCTCTGCGAAAGATTTGGCCTCGGCCACGGTCTCTGCAGATGCAGTGAGCGGAGCAATAATCTCGACGAGTGACATTGCGGGCGCAGGGTTAAAGAAATGCACACCGAGCACCTTTTCGGGACGGTGCGTAGCCATTGCCATCTCAATCACGGGCAACGTCGAGGTGTTCGTAGCCAGAATCGCCTCAGGCTTGACGATGCTATCGAGTTCGGCAAAGAGGGCCCGCTTGATCTCAAGGTCCTCAACTACTGACTCAATCACAAGGTCGCAATCAACGAGTGCACCGAGATGATCAGTTGCGCTGACACGAGCCCGTACGGCATCCGACTCGGCTTGGTCGATCTTTCCGCGCTCTACTTGCTTTGCCAACGACTTCTCTAGCGAGGCCACCATCGCATCTGCGGTCGCTTGTTGCCGAGAGCGAAGCACAACTTCAAACCCAGCCTTCCCAGCAACCTCGGCGATGCCCGATCCCATGATGCCTGAACCAAGAATTCCAACACGTTGAATACTCATGTTGCAGAGGCTAGTCACGGCAACCGGCTCGGCTGCAAGTCTCAACGTGTCAGAATCTGTATCTGTTTGATATGAAGGACAAATTATGAACGGAACATTGGCTCTCATCGGGGGCGAGGAGTTCACCCAAGGGTGCAGTTTTGACGCTGCGCTTCTACAAGGAGTGCAAGAGGTGCTGCTAGTGCCGGCCGCACTGGCGTATGAGAATCCAGAGCAAGGAATTGCGAGGGCCGAGGCCTATTTCAGTTCCTTTGGCGTGAGCGCGCGAGTCCTCGATGTCTACCGTCGAGCCGACGCGTTGGAGCCGCTTCCAAGCGAACTCGCAGCTGCAGCACAGGTGATCTATCTCATGGGTGGATCACCCATGCACCTGCGCTCGGTACTCAAGGACACTCCATTACTAGATGGAATCCTTGGCGCTTGGCTTGCCGGAGCGACTATTGCAGCCGCAGGCGAAGCGGCCTCGGTTTTGTGTAGCCATATGGTGGACAGCCGGGGAGGCGCCTTCACGATTGGCCTAGACCTGATCCAGACCATGACAGTCATCCCTCGCTACAACCAGTGGTCTCCAGAGAAGTGGCACCGCACGGTGGAACTTGCCAAATCCGGCCTAGCAGTGGTTGGAATCGATGAGGCTACTGCTCTGATCCGCTCGCCCGAAGGTGCTTGGACAGTCGAGGGGGCAGGCGCCGTTCATGTGTTCAGAGACGGCGCCCGTGCCGATATTTCTGTGCTGAGCGCAGAACTCGCTCTGTAGATTCAGGTCGCTCAGTAAACTCAGGTC
>JBIKPA010000152.1:0-6931 GCA_044357715.1 Microthrixaceae bacterium | reverse complement strand
TCTTGCTGCTTCCTTCAGCGTGTTGCGCAACACTGGTGGCCCCGCTTGGGTTGACTGGCTTGCGTCAGGAAGCTACCGCTAGCGGCTCTCACCAAGTCAGCCGACAGCAGAAGTATCGATCGGTCCGGTATCGATCGGTCCGGTATCGATCGGCCCGGTTCCCGTCGGACGAGAATCTGTTGGCCCGGTATCCTCAGCGATTGGCGCCGGTAACAGACGGTTTCCGTCGCTTTCCGGCGCCAAAGATGTGGGGGGTGCAGGATCGGCGGGGGGCGCAGTGGTGGTTTCTGTGATGGGCGTAGGGGAAGATTCGGTAATGGTGGGGGCGGTTGAGTCAAGCGTTGTGATGTTGGTTCCGGTTCCTGCGATGGTGGCCGACACTTGCGCGACCTCTAGCGGGAACACCATAAAGCCCGAACCCGACACGGTGGTTTGATCGCCGACTTGTTGAGCCGTCCCAAGAACCGCCGACCACTTCACAAGGCCAGTGGCCGAATCCTCGACGCCAACAATGCTTAAAGCAGTTCCGCCAGCCATGACCAGCATGCCAACTGCGACGCGGCCCGCATGACCATCGGCATAGGTCACTGAAGAAACCGCCACCTGAGCGCGACCCTCGGTATTGGAATACTCAAAGAACGCATCACTCGTCAGGCAGCCGCCATCGACTGACCACGACCCACCGGGAAGAGAGGCAGCAGCCACTGTGGTGCTGACGCTGCCAGCACAGGTCTGAGCTCCGGCCCCCGGCGCAAACCCCACTGCGCCTGCGAGCAAAACAATCACAGCCGCCAGCACCGAAGTCACCCGCCGAACAACCCGATCAGCAACCCGATCAATAACCGGCTCCGCAGATGAGAACTGAGCTTCTCTCGTTCTGCTTTGCTGTGGGGCCACTATTGCTTTCTCGCTTTCAAGATCGTCGTTCGAAGCTGCAAACGCATTCTATTCTTGCGCAGCAAAAACCGTTCCGGAAGAGAAGAACTACCTATTCGGGCGTCAATGGCCATCAAACTGTGAGTCCTGACAGCAGTGCTACGCCAGACAGCAGAGCCACGCCAGACAGCAGTGCTAGTCCAGGCGTCGAAGACGCTTGCGGTACCTATCGGCTCGCTTCACATATGACTCGACACCAAGATCAAAGTGGCCTGGCAGTACTGCGTTTTCTTTGACAACCGCTGGCACGCCTAATGCCATAGCCAGCGCAGGGACTCTTTGGTTATTGCGAACAAATGCCCCTCCGCCGACCACAGCCTCGACGCCAATATGGGCATTGTGCAACACGATCGAGCCCGAGCCGATGAGTGCCTTATCTTCAACAGTGCATCCTTCTAAATGCGCAAGGTGCCCAATAGTGACCTCATTACCCACCGTGGTCGGAAACACTGCAGTGGTATGCAACACAGCCCCATCTTGAACCGAACAACGCTCGCCGACAAAAATAAATCCGTCATCTCCACGCAAAACTGCTGCGGGCCAGACTGAGGTATACGCACCGATTACAACATTTCCGATAATCACAGCATCGGGATGGATATAGGCATCAGGGTGAATTTCGGGAACTTGATCGCCAAGCGAATAGATAGCCATATGCAATGACGCTAGATCAGATCTCGTCGGATCCGCTTAGAGCGGATCGTGGCGGCCATACCCACCGCGGAAGAACAGCAGGGGCCCAAGATCGGCTCGGTGCACATCTAGGTACTGCACCCGACCAAGAACAATCACATGGTCTCCACCCTCAACAACCGAATGCAGCGTGCAATCTAGGTGTGCTACCCCGCCAACAATCAACGGGGAGCCAGTCACCGGTGCCGGCACCCAAGTATCACCTGCGAACTTGTCTTCAACCTTTGAGGCAAAGCGACCAGAAGTATCCTGCTGAAGCTCAGAGAGCACCGTGACACCGAAGGCACCTGTGGCTTCAATACGAGCCCAAGAGGATGATGACTTCGCCACGCAGAACCCAATCAGCGGCGGATCAAGCGAAACTGAGAAGAAAGAGCCGATGGCAAGGCCTAGCGGCGCAGTGCCCTCGAGTGCCGCAATCACGGTTACGCCCGTCGGATAATGCCCCATCACCGAGCGGAACAGGCCAGGATCAATCTCAACCTCGGCTTGACTACTAGAGATTCTGCTGTCCTCTTCCATGTTGGCCTTCCCGTGGCTTTTCGTGAGTGGTTGCACTGAGATTACTGGAGTGCGTCTGACTCAAATGACAGGGTCAGGCCCTCGGCTGCGGCCAAAATCTCTTGCAGCCCAGCAGCAGACTCAAGTTGCTGCGCAAACATCAGTAGTTCATCAACACGATCATCGCTATGAGAGGGGTCGTGATGGAACAGCGCCAGCCGTTTCACGCCTGCTTGGCGGGCAACCTCTACGGCATACTCCACGGTGCAATGCCCCCAATCAGATCTCAGAGCAAACTCCTCTGCATCAAATTGCGCATCATGAATCAACAGGTCAGCATCGGCGCAAAGGGCCAATACTTCGGCCGAGACTTCGCTAGAGCCAGCACCGGGTTGTTGATGATCACTGATGTAGACAATGACTACCCCTTGGCTCGCTATCCGGTAGCCAACAGTGGGGCCTCTGTGAGGAACAGGGGCAACAGTAATGGTGGCGTCGCCGATCTGAAAAACATCGTTTTCAACTTCAAAAAACTGAAACTCACCTGCCAGTTCCTCGATGCCAACAGGGAAATACGGTGGCTGCACAAAAGCTTTCACGGCCTCGGCAAGCGAGCAGCCCTCTTGACGTGGCCCATACACATCGAGCCGCGCTCCTTCGCACAACACAGGACTGAAGAACGGAATCCCTTGAACGTGATCCCAGTGGAGATGACTCACCAATGCGGTGCCAACAAACGGCTCGCTACACGGAACCGTCATGCCATAAAAACGCAGCCCCGTTCCTAGGTCCAACAGAATCGGATCTTGGCCTGGCGACTCGACTACGACACACGAAGTGTTTCCCCCGTAGCGTCGATTGGAATCGCAGGCGCAGGGGGTTGAGCCTCGTACACCATAAAAAGTTACGTTCAACACCGAGCTATCACCCACGGCTCAAAATGTAGTGACCCATTATGCTCCTGAAGCATTCGAAGAATGCCAAGCTACGACCCAAGGTTTGGCAGAACTGCAACCACAAACTCAAACCAGAACAGGTTGACAGTAGGTGAACAAGTGCCCTTTGCACACCCCAATGTGACCGAAGTCTCTACTTGTAGCTACTCAGGCTCCGAGCAGCGTCGCTCCGTGGCTTTGATCAGTAGCTAAGGTCGCACCATGACTCCCCTTTCCGATGATGTAATCGCCGCTAACCGCAACTCGGCCGAGCAGCTTGGCTTGGAGTTCGATTCGGTCGCTGTGCCCGAGAGTGGCCTTGAGGTTGCATACCTTGCTGCAGGTTCGGGGCCACTGGCGCTTTGCCTTCACGGCTACCCCGACTCTGCTTGGACTTGGCGACACCTTCTTCCTGCGCTTGCAGGTGCTGGCTTCCGAGCAGTTGCGCCCTTTAGCCGCGGCTACTTCCCCACGGCACTAGCTGCCGATGGTCGCTACCAGTCGGGTGTCTTAGGCGTTGACGCTAACCACCTACATCAGGCGCTTGGCGCAGACAGCACTGCTGTACTCATCGGCCACGACTGGGGAGCGATGGGGGCCTACGCTGCAGCCTCTTTAGAACCGGAACGCTGGCGACGGGTAGTCACAGCCGCGGTCCCCCCTGGCCCAGTCATGGGACAAGCATTCTTCACCTATGACCAGCTTCGCCTTAGTTGGTACATGTTCTTTCAGCTCAACCCACTTTCCGAGATGATGATTCCAATGAACGAGTTTGAGTTCATTTCGCGCCTTTGGCAGGACTGGTCACCTGGCTACGACTGCGCACAAGACGTTGCTCACTTCGCCGCATGCATGCCAACCCCAGAACACGTAGTAGCAGCACTGAGTTATTACCGCCAGACTTTGCAATCGGAATTGCAAGATCCGGCTCTCGCAGAAGCTCAGTCTGCGGTCTTCGAGATTCCCCCGCAACCAATGCTCTATCTTCACGGTCTGACCGATGGTTGTATGGCACCTGCGCTAGCTAGTACCACCGGCGACTACCTAAGCGTTGATGGCAGCCGCGCAGTCATGATTGAAAACGCTGGGCATTTTCTTCAGCTCGAACAGCCAGCCAAAGTGAACGCAGAGATTCTGCGTTTTCTCGCCGAATGAGACCGGACCGTTCGCGTTAGTAGCCGGACAGAATCTGAGCGATACCAGCACTGAAGCTGCCAACATCTTCTTCAGTTGTGTCATAGCTACAGACCCACCGAACCAGATTTGCTTCTCGGTCCCAGATATAAAACGGCGACCATTCGATGAGTGGATCAATCGCATCCAGTGGCAAAGATGCAAAGACAGCGTTCACCTGCGGCGGACGTAACACGCTCACCCCTGAGATCTCTGCGACTTGTTGAGCCAGCAACTCGGCCATTGCATTCGCGTGTTTGGCATTACGCAACCAGAGGTCGTCTTCGAACAGCGCAGAAAACTGAGCTGCTATGTAGCGCATCTTCGACGGGAGCTGCGCTGACTGTTTACGAATAAATCGCGCATGTTCGGCCAACTCCGGCTGAAAGAAGATCACAGCCTCGCCAAACATCATGCCGTTCTTGGTTCCCCCAAACGTCAGCACGTCTACTCCCGTTTCGGCGAGCATCACCGCTGCCGAACAGCCAGCAGAGGCGGCAACTGCGTTGGCGATCCTCGCACCATCTACATGCAACAAAAGCCCGGCCGCATGGCAGGTATCTGCAAGGCATGCAATCTCATCTGAGGAGTACAACGTACCAAGTTCGCTTGACTGCGTGATCGACACCACTCGAGGCTGAACATGATGCTGATCGCCGATCCCGCGCAATTGCTCAACTACTTGATCAGCCACGAGCTTTCCGTCAGGGGTTGGCAGATCGATCAGCTTGCTTCCAATGAATCGTTCAGGCGCACCGCACTCATCAACAGCAATATGAGCTGAGTCGCTACATATGACGGCCTGCCACGGCTGCAACAAGCACTGAAGGCCCAGCAGGTTCGCTCCCGTTCCCCCAAAGGTAAATGCCAGATCGACGCTGCGCTCAAAGAGTTCCTCAAACTTCACTGCTACTCGTTGCGTCCACGGGTCTTGACCATAAGCAAGCGCATGGCCTGCGTTAGCGTTCTGCAACGCTTCCATCACCAAGGGATGCACTCCCGAAGCGTTATCGCTTGCAAAGAACCTTGCAGGCGCAGGTGGCAACGCAACCTTTGCAACTGCGGGAAGCTCAACATCCATAGGAGAGACCGTAGCCAATCTCTGAACCTCTGCAAGATGGTGCCCCTATAGGCGCATTCCATGCATAAGACTGCACTGGAATGGAGACTGCTGAACGGACCCAAAAATGGGTAACAAGGGTAATTATTGTTGTCTCTCTGCTTACCCTATTAGGCCTTGGACTGTTCTGGCCGAGAGGCGAAGCACCTGACCTTGGCGCTCAACCCTCTGAATTTGTAGATGCCACGGTCACCAAGGCGGTTCGCACCACTTGTGACGCCGTTGAAGCAAATGCTCTAGCCGGATGTCAGGAAGTCTCGGTCAAAATCACTTCGGGAGATAACGCTGGCGATACTGGAGTTTTCCTGATTCGCGATACCGATTTTCGAGTCCCGCAGATGCAGGGTGGAGAGCGGGTGGTGCTGCTTGATGTTGCAACAAGTCCTGTTCCTTATCGCTACTCCTTTTCTGACTTTCAACGCAGCACACCAATGTGGTGGCTTCTCATTCTGTTTATTGCCGTGGTGGTCTTTGTTGGGCGATGGCAAGGTGTGCGCGCTCTGATCGGTCTAGCTGCAAGCGGGCTTATCTTGGTGGCATTCATCGTGCCTGCGTTGCTTCGCAATGAGTCAGCCGTACTCGTAGCTCTAGTTGGCACCGTAGCGATTGCATACGTTGCGCTCTACCTTGCGCATGGGGTGAACACGGCTACCACGGTTGCACTCGCTGGAACTCTTCTCAGCCTGGTTTTAATCGTCGGGCTTGCTTTACTCGCAGCAGCCCTCGGCAACTTGTCTGGATTGGCCAACGAAGATGCTCAAGTGCTTCGAGTCACTGCATCGGCGCTTGACTTACGCGGCTTGCTGGTAGCAGGCATAGTCGTTGGCGCGCTCGGAGTATTAGATGATGTCACCGTCACACAGGTATCCACCGTCTCTGCGCTGCGAAGGGCAAACCCGAAAATGAGCAGAGTCGTGTTGTATCGAGAAGCCATCACTGTGGGTCGCGATCACGTGGCTTCGACGGTGAACACCTTGGTACTTGCCTACGCAGGTGCGGCCCTGCCACTCGTGCTGCTCTTTAGCCAAGGCAACAAGTCGATTGGCCGCATTCTGAGTAGCGAAATTGTGGCTATGGAAATTGTGCGGATGTTGGTTGGTTCGATCGGTCTAGTGATTTCGGTTCCGATTACCACTGCTCTGGCCGCTGCTGTGCTGACTGGCCGTGAAGAGATTCACGGCGGGCACAACCACGGCGGGCACAACCACGGCGAGATTGACCACGGCGAGATTGACCACGGCGAGACTGACCCAGCGCCGTCAGAGGGCCGAGCCAATTGGGATGATTTCGGACCTCAGGATCGTCCGATCTGAGCAGTCCTCAGGCAAGCATGGTTGCAATCAGCGCAAAGTGACATGACCCTGCAGCGATTGTCATGGAATGCCAGACCTCGTGATACCCAAACTTCTCTGGGCTTGGGTCAGGTCGGTGTTTGCCAAGCACAACGGCGCCCGCGGTGTACAACAAGCCACCCGCTGCGAGCAGGAGCAGTTGCAGCAGGCTCAGATTCATCACCAGCACGGGCAGAGTCAAAACCGCCGCCCATCCCATAACGATGTAGAGCCATGAGCCA